>JAZULY010000001.1:0-7694 GCA_045603355.1 Acutalibacteraceae bacterium
TAGTGGCATTTTAAATACGCCGTCTGGTAGGCAACAACGGCATATGCCGCCGCGTGACCCTTATTAAAGGCGTAGGATGCAAATGCCGACATTTCATCAAACACCTGGCTCGCCACCGCTTCGGGTACACCGCGATTTACCGCGCCTTCGCATATAACCTGTCCGTTCTCATCGGTCTCACCGTAAATGAAGGCTTCGCGCTCCTTTGCCATTACATCGTGCTTTTTCTTGCTCATAGCGCGCCTTACTATATCGGCGCGACCGAGCGAATATCCCGCTAAACTGCGGCAAATCTGCATAACCTGTTCTTGGTATACTATGCAGCCGTAGGTAACCTCGAGTATCGGTTTCAATAGGGGATGCGCGTAGGTGACATCCTCAGGATGGTGGCGGTTGTGTATATATTTCGGTATCGAGTCCATTGGTCCCGGTCGGTAAAGCGAAATAATGGCGATAAGGTCCTCAATGTTTTCGGGGACAAACTGCCTGAGCACATTTCGCATACCCTCCGATTCAAACTGGAAAACACCGTCGGTAAAGCCGCCCGCCATCATACGCAGGGTGTCTTTATCATCATATGGTATTTTTTGAATATCAAAGTCCCTATTATATTTTTTGACCGCCTTTTCGGTGTCGGAAATTATGGTAATATTGCGAAGCCCCAAAAAGTCCATTTTGAGAAGACCCAATTCATCAAGTGCCGTCATTGTATATTGGGTCACTACCGCCTCATCGTTTTTGGAAAGCGGTACATACTGAGCTACAGGCTTATCCGATATAACAACGCCTGCCGCGTGGGTAGAGGCATTCCTCGGCGTGCCCTCAAGTTTAATTGCCATATCGAGAACGGCTTTTACCGTCTCATCAGAGTCGTACATATTTTTAAGGTCGGGTGATTTTTTAAGGGCTGACGGTATCGATATTTTAAGCTCCTGCGGTATCAGCTTTGCCACCTTGTCGCACAGCGCATAGGGAACGTCCATAACGCGGCCGACATCCCGCACCGCCGCGCGTGCCGCCATAGTACCGAATGTAACTATCTGCGCTACGTGGTCCTCACCGTATTTGTCTATAACATAATCAATTACCTTCTGGCGGTTAACATAGCAAAAATCTATATCAAAGTCGGGCATTGAAACGCGTTCGGGATTTAAAAAGCGTTCAAAAAGCAGATTGTGCGACAGTGGGTCAATGCCTGTAATACCTATGCAGTAGGCGGCTATACTCGCAGCACCGCTGCCGCGTCCGGGACCTACGGGTATACCGTGGCTTTTCGCGTAATTCACAAAGTCGGCTACGATAAGGTAGTAATCGGTATATCCCATACCGTTTATAACGCCGAGCTCGTATTCAAGACGCTCTACCGCCGCCGCACTTGGATTTTCACCGTAGTTTTTATAAAGTCCCTCATAGCATTTTTCTTTAAAATAGGCGAAATGGTCGCGGTCGCCTATATCGAATACGGGCAGTTTTATCTTGCCGAACTCGAAATCAAAGTTGCATTTATCGGCGATTTTAGCCGTGTTTTCTATAGCTTCGGGAACGGCAGAGAAAATATCCGCCATCTCTTTTTCGCTTTTTAGATAAAATTCGTTGGTTTTAAATTCGAGGGTATCCTTATCGGTTAACTTTTTGCCCGTCTGAATGCATAAGAGTACCTTGTGTGCCGCGTGGTCAGCTTGGTTTACATAATGTACGTCATTTGTCGCAACGAGCGGTATACTCGTCTCTCTCGCGAGTCGTATGAGCGACGGGTTTATCTGCTTTTGCTCGTAAATATCGTGGTCCTGCAGTTCGATGTAATAGTTCCCGTCCCCAAACGTATTTTTATACCAGAGCGCAGTATTTTTAGCGCCCTCGTAGTCATTTTTTAAGAGGGATTTTGGTATTTCACCCGCAAGGCAGGCGGATAGTGCAATCAGCCCCTCGCAGTTTTCTGCGAGCCGCTGCCTGTCGATTCTCGGTTTAGAGTAAAAGCCTTCGGTAAAGCCAAGGGAGACGAGCTTTATAAGGTTTTTATACCCCGTTTCATTTTTGCATAAAAGCACTAAATGTGAGTAATCACTGTCATAAAACTTCTCTTTATCGTGCAGCGTTCGGGGTGCGACGTAAACCTCGCAGCCGATAATCGGCTTAATGCCTGCGGCTTTAGCCTTTTTATAAAACTCAATCGCGCCGTACATAACGCCGTGGTCGGTGATAGCAAGGGCGGTTTGTCCCATCTCGCGGGCAGCATCAACAAGCCTACCTATACGGCAGCAGCCGTCAAGTAAGCTGTATTCGGTATGCACATGAAGATGAACAAAGCCCATTTTTACTTTTCCTTTCGCTTATATTCCTCAGCAATTTCCATTATTCGCTTCAGTCGGTGGTTAAGTCCCGAGCGGGTAAGAGGAAAACTGCTTAGTTTACATAACTCTGTAAGGGTCGCCTCGTGGTTAGCCATGCGAAGCAGCGCAATTTCCTGCAGTTCGGGTGGTAGACTATCGAATTTTTCCTTGCGGATAAGGTACTGAATAGCGGCGCGCTGATTAATCGATGCCTCAACCGTTTTAGAGGTGTTTGCCATCTCGGCATTATTACGTCGGTTAATGTCGCTTCGCACCTCTTTAATGATTTTAAGGTCCATAAGACCGAGCGTAATATTTCCCGCGCCCATAACGGTTATGAAATCCTCGACCGCCTCGCTCTTTTTAAAGTAAATAATACCTTTACCGTCTCTGGCGGTTATGTTAGGCGTAATTCCGCTCTCGGTTAAAATATCGGCAAGGGGGTGTAAGAGCGCGTCATTTTTAATTCTCAAATCAATTCTCGCGCCCTTTTCGGGGTCCTGAGCCTGTCCACAGCTTAAAAATGCGCCGCGGATGAACGATGCACGGCAACAGTCTTTTGAGATAAGGTCACTCTTTATCCCGTCACCGCCGAGGATATCCCAGATTTTCTGCCTGTCAAGGGGCGAGGTTACCGATACCTTGTGCATGGGTCTTTTACCACGGGACACCTCTACCTTTTCGTAAATACCAAAGCACTTTTTAAGCAGAAAAATAAAATTGTTCGCTAAAGCCTCGTTTTCACTGAGAATGGAAATTTTATCCCGTGAAAAGAAGCGCCCGAACAGCATAATGCCATAGCATTCTGCTAATCGGCAGCATTCGGACGTTTTTAGTTTACATAATTCTGTTTTTAATTGTGAGCCAAAAGACATATCTTTTTCTCCAAATTATTTTTTATCTATATCGCGGTGTTCGTCGCAGGCGTCATAACCCATCTCTCGCAGCCGTTCTGTTAAGTATAACGCTAAGGTAACCGAGCGGTGTTTGCCGCCCGTGCAGCCTATGGCTACGGTAAGGGTTTGCCTGCCCGCTTCGGCATAAAGGGGGAGAAGCGGTACTAATAAATTTGTGATACCGTCAAGGTATTCTCGGCTTATATCAGAGTCCATAACATAATCCCTGACCATCTTATCAAATCCCGTTTTATCGCGTAAAGCGTCGTTATAATACGGGTTTGGCAGGACTCTTGCGTCGAAAAGAAAATCAGCGTCGGTTATATCCCCGTATTTATGTCCAAAGGACATGCATTTAATTTTAATAGGACTCGTTTCTTTCACTTTCTTCACGCCTTTTAATTTAGTGTTATTACCTCGGGTTCGAGCATTACGCCGTCATTTTCATACACGGTTTTTTGTATGTGTTTTATAAGAGACTGAACGTCAAGCGCGGTAGCGTTTTCTTTATTTATAACAAAACCCGCGTGCTTAACGCTGACCTCAGCACCGCCTATACGGTAGCCTTTAAGTCCGTTTTTCTCTATAAGCGCGCCCGCAAAATACCCTTCGGGACGCTTAAAGGTGCTGCCCGCACTCGGATATTCAAGTGGTTGCTTATCACGCCGTCTGCCCATTAATTCCTGCATTTTCGCCTTGATTTCGGCGGCATTTCCCGCCCTTAAGAGAAACTCAGCCGAGAGTATTATATAACCCTCTTTTTTGAAAATGCTCTCGCGGTAGCCGAGCGCCATATCTTTTGCAGTAACGGTATGAATTTCGCCGTCTTTACCGATATATTCGGCAGAAACTATAACGTCACGAATTTCACCGCCGTACGCGCCCGCATTCATTAAAACCGCACCGCCGACGCTTCCTGGTATACCGTATGCAAATTCAAGTCCCGATAAAGAGAATGACAGCGCCGTGTTGCAAAGTGCCGTAAGGGACGCGCCTGCGCCGCACCGAATTTTATTACCCTCTACCGTAATATCACTCTGGGTAATACTCATAACAATACCGCGAATACCGTCATCGCTAATTAGCACATTAGAGCCCTTACCTAAAACGGTTAAAGGTATATTATTCTGTTTGCAAAAGCGGGCGAGGGAAGTGGCTTTATCATCGCTGTCGGCCTCAACAAAAAGGTCGGCATTACCTCCGATTTTAAAGGTGGTATGGCGCGCCATATTTTCATTTTCCCTGAAGGTAAATCCGCCGTTTATAAGAAATTCTTTAACCGATGGGTTCATAGAAACTCTCCTGTTATTTATAGAGATTACAAAGGAATGCCGCGCCGATAATACCGGCATCGTTGCCGAGCTCGGCTGTCTTTATTTCGGACTGCTTATTAACGTTTTTAGAGAAACGCTCAAGGCGTACATATTCCTCTATCGGGTCGGTAAGCAGTTTGCCCTCTTTCGAGATACCGCCGCCGATACATATAACCTCGGGCTGGAAGATATTTATCATATCTGTAAGACCTACTGCGATATATTCGATATATTTATCAACTACGCGCTTTGCGGTGGCGTCGCCTTTACGCATGCCGTCAAAAGCGGTAAGACCGTTAACGTGCTCAAGGTCGCCTGCGATTTTCCACATAATGCTGTCCCTGTCCTGAATCATAGCGGCCTTGGTCTGACGGATGAGTGCAGTAGCCGAAGCGTAGGTCTCCCAACAGCCTTTACGGCCGCAGGTGCACTGCTGACCGCCGTGAACTATAACGGTATGTCCGAGCTCACCGCCCGCGTGGTTAAAGCCCGAAAAGATTTTACCGTCTATAATAATCCCGCCGCCGACACCCGTACCGAGCGTTATGGCAACAAAGTTTTTCTTGCCCTTGCCCGCACCCGCGAGTAATTCACCGTATGCAGCGGCGTTAGCGTCATTTTCAATATAAAAATCAAAGCCTGTGCGGTCTTTGAGCATCTGGCAGAGCGGTACGTTGTTAAAGCCTAAATTGTTAGCGACTGCTACTACGCCTTCCTCGGGCAGAATCGAACCGGGTGAGCCGATGCCCATAGCCACGATTTTCTCTTTCTCAATACCCGCATCATCAATAGCCATATATACGGCTTTAGCCATATCGTCGGCAATCTCGTCAGGTGTTCGACTGAGTCCGTTTGTCTTAACACGGCCTCTGCCTATAATGTTATAATTTTCATCCACAACACCTGTTGCGATGTTTGTTCCGCCTAAATCAATACCTAACCAATACATTTTTGCTATCTCCTAAAATACATTTACTTCAAAATTGTCCGAGATATCGTCGTTCATACCGAGTTTTTTAAGCAGGTCCTGAGCCGCGTTGTAGCCGAGCTTCTTCTGTCGGTTATTCATAGCGGCAACCTCAATAATAATAGCCAAATTTCTACCCGGCTTTATCGGAATGGTAAGTGAGTCTATTTCGAGCCCCAGAATTTCCGTCTTCTCGGTTTCAAGTCCCATTCGGTCGTAAGCCTTGCTGCTGTCCCAATGCTCAAGATTAATAACAAGGTCGATTTTCTCGGTGAGCTTTACTGCGCCCACACCGAAAATTCGGCTGACGTTAATAATACCGATACCCCTCAGCTCTATAAAGTGACGGATATTATCGGGTGCTGAGCCTACGAGTGATTTGCTTGATACCTTTCTGATTTCCACCGCGTCATCGGCTATAAGTCGGTGTCCGCGTTTTACAAGCTCAATAGCCGTCTCGCTTTTACCAACACCGCTTTCTCCAAGCAGCAGTATACCCTCACCGTAAACCTCAACGAGTACGCCGTGGCGGGTAATACGGGGTGCGAGTTGTAAATTCAGGAACGCTATGAGGGAGGACATAAACTCCGATGTGCCGACAGTTGTAGACAACAGAGGAATGTTATATTTCTCCGCATAGGGCTTAAAACGGTCAACTATCGGTAAGCCTCGCGTTACAACAACGGCAGACGGCTCACTTTCGAAAAGCTGATTGATAATTTTATTAAAATCGGCATTTGTCAGTTTTTCAAGATAAGACGACTCGCTCTTGCCGATTATCTGGATTCGGCGGTTATCGAAAAATTCGTAATAGCCTATCATCTGAAGTCCGGGTCTGTTTACCTCGGCACTGTCAATTAATATTTCATCGGGGTCCTGCGGCATATAAACTGCGCTAAGTCCGTGCTCCTTAATTATTCGGGATAGAGAAACCGTAAAAGCCTGCTTCATTTCATCCTACATCCTTACTTTAATTATTTATTACTAAATATTATACTATATAACGGGATAAATTAAAAGAATTTTTTTATTTTTCTTGATTAAATCTTTATAAGACTATATAATTAGTTTGTTACATCAGTTTTTTGGAGGAATTATATGAAACTCGGAATAGTAGGTTTGCCCAATGTCGGCAAGTCAACCCTTTTTAATGCTATAACTAATGCGGGGGCGGGCGCGGCTAATTATCCGTTCTGTACCATCGACCCTAATGTCGGTGTTGTATCGGTGCCTGACAGCCGCCTTGATACACTCTGCAAAATGTATACCGTAGGCGATAAGGTGCCGCCTATCGTACCCGCGGTTATTGAGTTTGTTGATATCGCAGGTCTCGTTAAGGGCGCGTCTAAGGGTGAGGGACTCGGTAATAAGTTCCTTGCAAATATACGCGAGGTTGACGCTATCGTTCACGTTGTGCGCTGTTTTGAGAATGACGATATTATCCACGTTGAGGGCTCTATTGACCCGATTCGCGATATAGAAACTATTAATTTAGAGCTTATCTTCTCGGATATGGAAATGGTAGAGCGTCGTATCGCTAAGGTTACTAAGGACCTTAAAGGGGACAAGTCTCTGCAGAGTGAACTCGATTTCTTAAAAGAACTCTATGCGCTTCTTGAGAGCGGCAAATCCGCCCGCACAATGGAGACTACAGAGGAAACGCAGGCTATGATGGATGTTATGAATCTGCTGACCTCCAAGCCTATAATCTATGCCGCTAATTTAAGCGAGGATGATTTTGCAGGCGGAAATACCGACGCTAATCCCTACTTTAAGCAGGTTGAAAAGTTAGCCGCCGAGGAGGGCGCCGAGGTTTTGCCGATTTGCGCTCAGCTCGAGGCTGATATAGCCGATATGGACGAGGAAGAAAAATTAATGTTCCTTAGTGAACTCGGACTTGAAAATTCGGGACTTGACCGACTCATTAAGAAAAGCTACAGCCTTTTAGGTCTGATTTCCTACCTGACTGCGGGTGAAAAAGAGGTCCGCGCCTGGACTATACGTGACGGTCTTAAAGCACCGCAGGCGGCGGGTAAAATACATAGTGATTTTGAGCGCGGCTTTATCCGTGCGCAGGTTATAGCCTACAGCGACTTAGAGGAGTGCGGCAGTATGGCGAGTGCCAGAGCGAAGGGTCTCGTCCGCACAGAAGGTAAGGACTATGTAATGAAGGACGGCGATATCGTCG
>JAZULY010000002.1:0-1511 GCA_045603355.1 Acutalibacteraceae bacterium
CAAACAAAGGATAATCCTTATAAGTATCATATTCGCCCTGATTTCCAAGAGTTATAAACCAAAGTTTTTCTCCCTCAAAAACCGAAAGCTCTTCTTCACCCTCAAAAACCTTTACATCATCACAGTAAATTACAAGTTTATTATCCTCTTTTGCAAACTTGAAAAGATATGTTTTCTTTGCTGCAAAGGCAACACCCTCAAGCTGAGAAGCACCGTCTACAGTATTCTTAACCTTAATATTCTGCGGATTATAAGCATCATTCGGAAATTCAATATATATTTCGTTCTGGGGATTCCAGTTAGGATTTCTCTCTTCATTGCTTATATGAAGCTGAGCCCATCTGCCGCCCTCTGCCTCAACACCTGACGGCATAAGCTTTTCCATACCAAGCATTACATAGTATGGCGCTTCATCAAGGTTTGGCATCGGTATAGAGCCTCTGGCATCAGTAACAGTGAGCTTTGTAAAGCCGTTATCCATATTACTGTATCCAATCACATTTTCCAAAGAGCCTAAGCCGTTTTTCCAAATACCACTCGTTTGCTCAGGAGAAATCTCTACTTCGGTATTTATAAGCATCGGATATTCCTGATAGGTATCACAATCGCCGATATTTCCAAGGGTTATAAACCAAAGCTTATCTCCCTCAAAAACTGAAAGCTCCTCTGCGCCTTCAAAAACTTTTACATCGTCACAATAAACTGCAAGCTTATCATCTTCCTTTGCAAACTTAAAACGATACGTTTGCTCAGATACAAACGGTACTCCCTGAGTATGAGAAGAACCGCTTGATGAATCCTTAACGGTTATATTCTTCAGCGTCGCACCATCATTTGGAAACTCGATATATATTTCATTTTCAGGATTCCAATTTATATTTCGCTCGTCGTTGCTTATATGAAGCTGTGCCCATCTGCCGCCGTCGGACTCTGCGCCTGACGGCATAAGCCCTTTCATACTAAGTTCCAGATAATACGGCGCCTCATCAAGATTCGGCGCGTCAATATAGCCTCTGGCATCGGTAACAGAAAGTTTGGTAAAGCCATTACCCATATCGGTATATCCTGCCGTCACATCTTCTCCTATTGACATACCACCGTTTTTCCATACAGCAGCCGCAGCCTTACCTATATATGATATCGGCATAACGTTCAACAGCAACAGTAATGCAACTGCTAAAGATAAAATTCTTCTTTTTATAATTACCAGTCCCTTCCCTGGTTATATGCTCAAATTAATAACTATTTTTTATAAGAATCGTATGCAGCCTGATAATAGCCTACCATCTCATCCATACCCAGTTTTTTAAGCTCAGATATATAGGTGTTCCAACCGGTATCAAGATTAAGTGCACCCTGACGGTAAACAAAATTGATAGAGGTGGTCTTTGCGTAATTTATAAGTCCATCTCTTAAAGACTGCATCTTATTTGCATCCTTTTCAGTAAAGAAAAGATACGGTATATAATTTTCAGGCATAAATTTCTCATAAGAAGGAAGTCGGATCGTAG
>JAZULY010000003.1:0-10911 GCA_045603355.1 Acutalibacteraceae bacterium
TTGTCCTTGTTAGCCGCCTCAAGTTCCTTGTTTAAGCGAGCAAGCTCGGCAGTGAAATCAACAAGTTCGTTAAGCGGAATATAAACCTTGGCACTGTCGGTAACAACCAAAACAGCATCAGGCATATCAAAGTTATCGGCAACCTCAACACTGCTTCCCGATGCCAATCTGCTTATAAATGCGGCACCGTCTTCAAAGATTTTCTTGGATTCGGAAGCTATGCAAATCTTGGCCTTTTTAGAAGGCGGAACGTTCATTTCGTTTCTGCGGTTTCTAACGGCACGAATAACCGAAATAATCTTCTCGAAATCTTCTTCATCAGATTCAAATTTGAATTCTTCGGTATATTTCGGCCAGTCGGAAATCATTATAGATTCACCGCTGTGCGGAAGCGACTGCCAAATTTCCTCTGTAATAAACGGCATAAAGGGGTGTAAAAGCTTTAATATACCTGTGAGGACATACAGCAGCACGCTTCTTGCGGTATCGGCCTTTGCCTCATCGGTGCCGCTGAGTCTTGCTTTACAGATTTCTATATACCAGTCGCAATATACGTCCCAAATAAAGTCGTAAAGCTTTTGAACGGCGAGGCCGAGCTCGAATTTATCGAGGTTATCGGTAACCTCACGCACGAGTCGGTTAAACTTAGAAATTACCCACTTATCCTCGAGTGCGAGCTGCGTCGGTAAGGGCATTTCATCGTCGCTCTTTAAATTCATCATAAGGAAGCGGGCGGCATTCCAAAGCTTATTAGCAAAGTTGCGGCTTGCTTCAACCTTTTCGGGGGAATAACGCATATCGTTACCGGGAGTATTACCTGTAGCGAGGGTGAAACGCAGCGCATCGGCGCCGTATTTCTCAATTTCAAGCAGTGGGTCAATACCGTTACCGAGGGATTTAGACATCTTCCTGCCCTGTGCATCTCTTACAATGCCGTGGAATAAAACGGTATCGAAGGGAGCCTTGCCTGTGTACTCAAGTCCCGAGAAAATCATACGGGCTACCCAGAAGAAGATGATATCATAGCCTGTAACGAGGGTGCTTGTGGGATAGAAATATTTGAGTTCTTCGGTATTATCGGGCCAACCCATTGTAGAGAACGGCCAGAGAGCGGAAGAGAACCAGGTATCGAGCGTATCTTCATCCTGTCGAAGTTTCTTCGAGCCGCACTTTGTGCAGACGGTTACCTCATCGCGCGAAACGATGACCTCACCGCACTCCTCACAATACCAGGCGGGAATTCTGTGACCCCACCAAAGCTGACGGGAGATACACCAGTCTTTAATATTATCCATCCAGTTATAATAGGTCTTTTCAAAACGGGACGGGATGAACTTAATGTCGCCATCCTTAACGGCATCAACCGCAGGCTTTGCGAGCGGCTCCATTTTTACAAACCACTGAAGCGATACGCGAGGCTCAACAACGCTGTTACAACGGTAGCAGGAGCCTACATTGTGATTCATCGGCTCGACCTTTACAAGGTAGCCTTCTTTTTCTAAGTCCTCGACGATTAATTTGCGGGCTTCATATCTATCAAGTCCTGAATACTTGCCATAGCCGTCAACGATAATGGCTTCATCGGTCATAACATTTACTACCGGGAGATTATGACGTAGACCTACTTCAAAGTCATTCGGGTCGTGCGCGGGGGTAATCTTAACAACGCCTGTACCGAAATCCATTTCAACGTATTCGTCGGCTACTATCGGAATTTCCTTATTAACAAGCGGAAGAATTACATTTTTGCCGATTAAATCCTTATATCTTTCGTCATCGGGATGAACGGCAACGGCGGTGTCTCCGAGCATTGTTTCGGGACGGGTAGTTGCGAGCTGAATAAACTTATCGGTGCCTGCTATCGGATAACGCAGGTGCCAGAAGTTGCCCTGATGCTCTGCATATGTAACCTCGGCATCAGAAATAGAGGTTTTACATTTAGGACACCAGTTGATAATACGCTCGCCGCGATAAATAAGCTTCTTTTCATAAAGGGTTACGAAAACCTCTTTAACCGCCTTGCTGCAGCCCTCGTCAAGGGTGAAACGCTCCCTTTCCCAGTCGCAGGAGGCGCCGAGCTTTTTAAGCTGAGAAATAATTCTGCCGCCGTACTGCTCTTTCCAAGCCCAGGCGCGCTCTAAGAATTTATCTCTGCCGAGATCTGCTTTGGAGACGCCTTCTGCGCGCATAGCCTCAACTATTTTAGCCTCGGTGGCTATAGACGCGTGGTCGGTACCCGGCATCCATAAGGTTTCGTAGCCCTGCATTCTTCTGTAACGGATAAGTATATCCTGCAGTGTTTCATCGAGCGCGTGGCCCATATGAAGCTGACCGGTAATGTTCGGTGGCGGAATAACTATAGTATAGGGTTTTTTATCGGGATTAGGCTCGGCGTGGAAATAGCCGCCGTCTAACCAAAATTTATAGGTTCTGTCTTCAACTTCACCAGGGTTGTAAACCTTTGCAAGTTCCTTTGCCACAATAATTCCTCCGTGAATCGTGATTTTACATTTTTATATATTATAGCAAATGCTTCGCTTTGTCAAATACTTCCTATAATATATTTCTCTTTACTGTAAATATTATATTTGTCAGCCGATTTTAATATATTGCGTTTGCTACTGATTAACTTAGTGCTGACAGCCGCTTCGGAATACCGAAGCGGTTTCTTTTTTAGATGCTCATCTGCTCTGCCTTAGGCGCCGCCTTAAAGCTACCAGCAGCAGGCAAATTACGGGTGCGGTAACGGTGGGGAGTCTCGAGTGTTCCCTCTTTATAAATTTCAGCCGAGAAAATCCGTTGACCCTTCTTCTGGGTCATAACGGCAACACCGCTGTTATCTCTTGTTGACTTAGTCTGAAGCGCAGCGGAGTTTACAAGCAGCATTCTGCCGTTTGTAGAGGTGAGCAACACATCGGTCTCGCTCTCGGTGAAAATAACAGTATGAAGGGTGAATTTATCGGTATACGCGCCGACTAACTTTTTGCGGTTGGTTTTGGTTGCATAGGCAGATAAGGAAACCTTAGCAATTCGTCCGTTATCAAACACAAAGAGAACGTTACCCTTATAGTCGCGCGTAGCAACCATAAATACGGCATTCTCTGCCTCTTCAAAACCGAGTTTACCTGCTACATATTCACCCAGCACGCTTGCCTTGCCGTCGGCGAAATCGGATACCTTTGCTTTGTAGACCTGCTGCTTATTGGTAAAGAAAAGCAACTCGTGAGCATTGGTAGCCTCAATAATCTGCGACATTTCGTCGCCCTCTTTGAGTTTCTGCTCACCGCTCATTCTAAGGGAAAGCGGAGTAATCTTTTTAAAGTAACCGTCGCGTGTGAAGAAGAGGGTTACGGGCGACTCATCAATCTCCTCGGGCTCGTTTTCATCCTCGAGTTCAGCATCGGTTACTATAGCCGTCTTACGGTCCTGACCGTATTTTTTGATAACCTCTTCGAGTTCCTTGATGATGATGCGCAGAACCTTGTTGCGGCTCTTAACGATATCCTCCATCTCGGCAACGCTCTTTTCAAGGTTTTCGATATCATCAAGGCGTTTTAAGATGTACTCGCGGTTTAAATGACGAAGTTTAATTTCAGCAACATATTCTGCCTGTATTTCATCGATACCGAAGCCTATCATAAGGTTGGGCACAACCTCTTTTTCCTCGGCGGTTTCGCGGACTATCTTTATAGCCTTATCAATATCAAGTAAAATCTTTTGGAGACCCTTTAAAAGGTGCAGTCTTTCCTTTGCCTTACTAAGCTGGAAGTAAACGCGGCGGCGGACACATTCAAAACGGAACGCCACCCACTCATCGATTATCTCCTTAACACCCATAACACGGGGCGAGCCTGCAATAAGGATATTAAAGTTGCAGGAGAAGGAATCCTGCAAGGGTGTCATTCTGTAGAGCTTTTTCATAAACTTATCAGCATCGACACCGCGTTTTAAATCTATTGTAATTTTAAGTCCGTTAAGACCTGTTTCATCGCGGATATCATTAATTTCGGTAATCTTTTTGAGTTTTACAAGCTCGATTACCTTTTCGATAATAGCCTCACTCGTTGTAGTGGGCGGAATTTCGGTAATATCGATACAGTTAGCCGATTTATCGTAGGCATAAACACCGCGCACCTTAAAGCTGCCGCGACCCGTTTCATATATCTTCTCTATTTCTGCCCTATTGTATAAAAGCTGGCCGCCTATCGGGAAATCGGGCGCTAAGAGCGTATCGGCAACATTGATATCGTTGTCCTTGATATACTCTATGGTAGTGCGGCACACTTCACTAAGGTTAAAGGGGCAAATAGAGCTTGCCATACCTACGGCAATACCCGTATTAGCGTTTACGAGCACCGACGGGAAGGTTACGGGGAACAGCGTCGGCTCTTTGAGTGTTGCGTCATAGTTATCAACAAAATCTACCGTATCCTTATCGATATCGGTGAAAAGTTCAGCCGATATCGACGACAACTTTGCCTCGGTATAACGCGAGGCGGCATATGCCATATCGCGCGAATACGCCTTACCGAAGGAGCCCTTTGATTCAACATAGGGGTGAAGCAATGCCTGATAGCCTTCGCTGAGTCTCACCATTGTTTCGTAAATAGCAGCGTCACCGTGGGGGTTCAGCTGCATAGTGCGGCCGACGATATTTGCCGATTTAATAGTCTTGCCCTTTAAAAGTCCCATAAGATACATAGTATAAAGCAGTTTGCGGTGGGAGGGTTTAAAACCGTCAATTTCGGGGATAGCGCGCGACACGATAACGCTCATAGCATAGGGCATATAGTTGGTCTCGAGCGTAGTAACTATCGGCTGCTCAACGGTAAGTCCCGCGCCTGCAATATAGGTGTTATCGGTCTTAGGCGCTATTTTTTTGTTTTCTTTTTTCTTGCGTGGAGCCATTATTTACTCTCCTAATTCTTTAATTAACTTAAATCTACATCGTCTAAATACATATGACCGTTTTCTGCGATGAAATCCTTTCTGCCCTGCAGATTATCTCCGAGCAGTATATCGAACATCTCGGCAGTTCTCGCCGCGTCATCAGGCATAACCTTGATAAGGCGTCGGGTTGCGGGGTTCATTGTAGTCAGGTTCATCATATCGGGTTGGTTTTCACCAAGACCCTTTGAGCGCTGAATAGAATACTTAGCGTCACCGATACGGCTGAGTATTTCACTCTTTTCGGTTTCGTCATATGCGAAATAGGTCATATCCTTGCTCGTTATCTCATAAAGCGGGGTTTCGGCAATATAAACCTTGCCCTCGTTTATAAGCGTCGGCATTACGCGGTAGATCATTGTAAGTATCAGGGTACGTATCTGGAAGCCGTCAACGTCGGCATCGGTACAGATAATTACCTTATTCCATCTGAGGTCATCAAGGTTAAAGGTCGAGAGGTTTTTATTCGCCTTGGATTTAACCTCAACGCCGCAGCCGAGCACCTTTATAAGGTCGGTGATTATTTCACTCTTAAACACCTTATCATAGTCTGCCTTTAAGCAGTTAAGTATCTTACCGCGCACAGGCATAATCGCCTGAAAATCGGGGTCACGCGCGAGTTTACAAGAACCTAAAGCCGAGTCACCCTCAACGATGAATATTTCTCGCTCGGACACGTCCTTAGTGCGGCAGTCAACAAATTTCTGAACGCGGTCTACCATACTGCCCGACGACTGCAGGGTTTTCTTGATGTTAAGCCGCTCTTTTTCGCTGCGCTCACGGCTGCGCTTATTTATAAGCACCTGCTCAGCAATTTTATCGGCTTCGGCTTTGTTTTCTATGAAATAGATTTCAAGCTGACGGCGGATAAAATCATTCATAGCCTCGTAAATGAATTTATTGGTTACCGACTTTTTGGTCTGGTTTTCATAGGACGCTACCGACGAAAAACAGTTCGTAACGATAGCGAGGCTCTCCTGAACATCGGAAAAGGTAATGCGGCTTTCCTTGTTCTTATATTTGCCCGTCTGCTTAATATAACTGTCTATCTGGGCAACAAATGCGGCGCGTACCGCCTTATCGGGCGAGCCGCCGTTTTCAAGCCAGCTTGAATTGTGATAGTATTCAAGCAATCGGTGGTTATTTGAAAAACAGAAAGCGAGATTTAACTTTACGGTATATTCGGGGCGGTCATCTCTATCGCGACCGCGGCGCTCACCCGTCCAGAACTGAACCGAAGTGAGTTTCTCCTGCCCTACTACCTCCTGCAGGTATTCAACGATACCGTCCTTATAAATAAATTCTGTCTGTACGAACTTATTGCCCTGCTGCTCGCGGAAGACAAAGAGAAGTCCCTTATTAACTATAGCCTGACGGCGCAGTGTGTCAAAAAGGTCGGATGCGGGAATATCGATTTCGGTAAATACCTTTATATCAGGCTTCCAACGAATTTTTGTACCCGTATCTCTTCCTGCATATTCCTCTTTTTTAAGTCCGCCGACGTTATAACCCTTTTCGAAATGCAGGTTGTATTTAAAACCGTCGCGCTTAATTTCAACGTCCATATATTCGCTTGCAAACTGCGTTGCGCAGAGTCCCAAGCCGTTAAGACCGATAGAGTACTCATAGTTTGAGCCGCTTGCGGTATTATACTTACCGCCCGCATACAGCTCGCAGAATATTAGCTCCCAGTTATAGCGTTGCTCTTTATTGTTAAAGTCAACGGGGGCGCCGCGGGCAAAGTCCTGTACCTCTACAGAGCCGTCGCTGTACTTTGTAACAATTATCTTATTACCGTAGCCTTCGCGGGCCTCGTCGATAGAGTTTGAAATGATTTCAAACACAGAATGCTTACAACCCTCTATATCATCCGAACCGAAAATAACGCCGGGACGCAGTCGCACCTGATCGGGACCTTTTAACTGTTCAATACTGTCATTATCATATACAGCGTTCTTTTTAGCCATCTTGCAACTCCCTAATTATGTCAATAGTTATAATTATTATACACTATATATTGTATCTAAGTCAAGAAAACGGCAATAAAAAAACCGATATTCTGTAGAGAATATCGTTAATTTTTGAATTTAGTTGCCTACATAGGTGGCGGGGTTTACATATCTGCCGTTTACGATTACCTCGAAATGCAGATGATCACCTGTTGACCAGCCTGTAGAGCCTACAAGACCTATGGTCTGACCCTGTGACACCTCTTCACCGACTGTAACGAGCAGTTTACTGCAATGAGCATAAAGCGTGCGCACACCGTTGCCGTGATTAAGGATAACACAATAGCCGTAGTCGCTTCTGTAACCTGCCGAAACTACGGTGCCCGAAGCGGCGGCATAAATACTTGTGCCGTAGTCTACGGCATAGTCGACGCCCTTATGAACGTGGCTGCCGTCAACCTCGCCGAAGTATGTAGAAATATAATAACCCGAGGATTTCGGAATCGGGAAAATGAGATCCGAAGCAGAGTCGCCCGATGAAGCAGCTGTGCCGACAACTACAACCTCGTTGACGGGTGCCTTTACTACCTCCTGCTCGAGCTGAGTTCTCGTCTGCTCAACACCGTCGATATAAACGATCTCTTCAACCTCGTGGTTGATACCGTTTACGCCCTTTTGGCTTACCTGATAGTAGCCTACTAATTTTTCACTGCTTTTTTTAGTAACGGTGCTGTATTTTACAACAACATCCTCTGTAAGTTTTGTAACGGTTTTTACGCTGAGAGTTTCTACCGCTGATTTAAGCTCAGCATCGGTAGAATAGATTGAGCGAGGGCAATAAACCGATACTACCTTAACATCCTTAACAAAGCAGGATTTGTTTTCACAGTTTTCGGTATCAAAAGCTGCAAGACGGGTTTCAAGCACCTTGTTTAATTCATCGGCAGTGGCGGCGTATAAAACCTGCTCGCCGTCAACCGTAACTGCTGCTGATTTGCAGATTTTATCGGTGTTATCAAGCATAGCACCGGCGGCAGTTTTACTGTCGGCTAAGCGCTTACTTAAAGTAACGGTAAGTTTTAAGTCACACGGGTCTAAGTAGCTTGCGGCGTCATCGGCAACTATGTCACCTATCGCCTGCTGTTTAGCCGTTTCAAAAACCTCTTTATTTGCTACCTGCGCTACAACCTCACCGCCGTACTCAACATTATAGGCGAGGGTTGCGCCCGAGAAAAGAAGGCTTAAAACAACACATACTACACACAGTGCCGCAAAACATATTAACTTTACAAAGTAGCGGGCATTCATTACACGGTTATAAATGCCGATTACTTTATCAAACATATATATTAACCTCCGAAAAAGTTACAATTTGTAACCAATTACCCTCATATTATAACAAAACGGTTACAAAAATGCAACCCATTTTGTAACTTTTTTGTTATTTTTTAAAAAAATAATCCCCCAAAACCTAATAATACATAGGTTTGGGGGATGTTTTTAACTGTTTTTATCTCTGAACACGGCCCGAACCGTCGCCGCCTGCTAATTTTTCAACCTCAGAAACCGATACGCGGTTATAGTCGCCCTCGATTGAATGCTTAAGAGCCGAAGCGGCTACTGCAAATTCGATAGCCTCCTGAGTGGACTTTCCTGTGAGTAAGGAATAGATAAGTCCGCCGCCGAAGGAGTCACCGCCGCCTACACGGTCAACGATATGCAGGTGGTAAGATTTAGAGAAGCAATAGTTCTCACCGTCATAGAGCATACCTGCCCAGTCGTTATCGCTCGCAGAAATAGACGAGCGCTGTGTAATAGCAACCTTTTCGAAGCCGAATTTGTCAGCGAGTTGCTTTGCAACCGACTTATATCCCTCGTGGTTGAGCTTGCCGCCGTAGATATCGGTATCCTCAGCCTCGATGCCGAATACATCCTTAGCATCCTCTTCGTTGGAGATGCAAACATCAACATACTGACAAAGGTCGGTCATAGCCTCTCTTGCCTGCTCGCGTGTCCAAAGCTTACCGCGGTAGTTAAGGTCGCAGGAAATCTTTACGCCCTTTGCCTTAGCAGCCTTGCAAGCCTGACGGCAGATTTCTACTACGTTCGCACCGAGCGCGGGGGTAATACCCGTAAAGTGGAACCAGTCAGCACCCTCAAAAATTTCATCCCAGTTAAAGTCATCGGCACACGCCTCTTGGATAGCAGAATGTGCGCGGTCATATATACAAACCGAGCCGCGCTGAGAAGCACCCTTCTCTAAGTAATAAATACCGATACGCTCGCCGCCACGAACGATTTTTGATGTATCAACACCGAAAGCGCGCAGGGAGTCTACCGCGCCCTGACCGATGGCATGCTTTGGAAGTTTAGTAACGAAAACGCTATCCATACCGTAGTTAGCGAGAGATACCGAAACGTTAGCCTCACCGCCGCCAAAGGTGGCTAAAAACTGACCGTCCTGAAAGAAACGGTTATAACCCGTAGGTGCTAAACGAAGCATTATTTCGCCAAAAGTAACTATTCTTGCCATTATGCTCTTGCCTCCTTAACAATTTTAACAGACTCACGGCAGAGTTCTGTGATTTCATCCCATTTCTGTCCGTCAATAAGCTCGGCAGTTACCATATATGAGCCGCCGCAGGCACAAATGACGGGGCAGGAAATATAATCCTTAAGATTTTTAAGTGAAATACCGCCAGTGGGCATTACCTTGAACATCGGGAACGGAGCAGACATAGCCTTGATTTTTGCAAGTCCGCCCGACTGCTCTGCCGGGAAGAATTTTACAACCTCAAGACCGAACTTGTTTGCTGCGTGGTAATCGGTCGGTGTGGTACAGCCGGGGTAAATCGGCATACCCTTTTCTTTACAGTATGCAACAATTTCGGGGTCGAAGCCGGGGGTTACTATAAACTTTGCGCCTGCCGCTGCGGCTGCATCTACCTGAGCAGTAGTAAGCACGGTACCCGCACCCACGAGCATATCGGGGCAAGTATCAACCATAAGTTTAATTGCCTTATCGGCACCTGCCGCACGGAAGGTAACCTCGGCTACCGGAACGCCACCTGCGCATAAAGCCTTTGCAAGGGGCGCTGCATCGCGCTCGGGGTTATTAAGCTTGATTACCGGCACAACGCCGATATCCGAAATGATTTTATTGATTTCACTCATAAATCTATCTCCCTTGATTTTATTTTTCAAATTTAATTATACACCCGAATATGCCGAGAAGCCGCCATCAACGGGGAGTACTACGCCTGTAATAAAGCCTGCAGCCTTGTTGTTAAGCAGGAATAAGAGTCCTCCCTCTAACTCCTCACTCTCGCCGAAACGGCCCATAGGTGTTGCCGCAAGAATCTTGCCTGTACGGGCTGTAGGTGTGCCGTCCTCATTAAATAAGAGTTTTGCATTCTGTTTGGTTGAGAAGAAACCGGGGGCAATAGCATTAACGCGGATGCCAACCTTCGAGAAATGAACGGCAAGCCACTGAGTAAAGTTGGAAATAGCGGCTTTAGCACCCGAATATGCGGGGATTTTGGTGAGCGGTGTGTAGGCATTCATTGAAGAAATATTCAGGATGTTGCAACCCTCTCTGCCCACCATCTGCTTAGCAAAGCACTGTGACGGAATAAGGGTACCGAGGAAGTTAAGGTTAAATACGAAGCTAACGCCGTCAGCATCTAAATCGAAGAAGCTCTTGGTATCGGCATCGATATCGCCCATCTCGAAATATTCCTTATCTGTAGTAGCCCTCGGGTTATTGCCTCCTGCACCGTTTATGAGTATATCACAAGGTCCAAAATCTGACAATACCTTTTCTGCAACTTCGGCGCAAATCGCTTTATCAAGCACATTACAACCGTAAGCCTTAGCGATGCCGCCCTCGGCTATGATTTCATCGGCATAAGCGGCTGCTGCCTGCTCATTTAAATCGAGAAGGGCAACCTTAGCACCTGCGCGGGCAAGCACCTTTGCAAAGTGGCTGCAGAGCACGCCGCCTGCACCCGTAACA
>JAZULY010000004.1:0-3354 GCA_045603355.1 Acutalibacteraceae bacterium
ATGTTTGAGTACCATTTACGTCGGTGATAGAAACAGTATGCCCATTATCGGTTTTAGTCACTTCTACAACGGGCGAAAAACCATCTTTCCCGTCAACACCGTTGCCACCCTCGGGGAAATCGTCTGCCGTGCCATCGGGGTCTATCCATACATAAACATCCTCATCGGTAGGTTCTTCTGTTCCGATGTAAACCCCCGATGAGCCATCCTCACCTTTAGGACCAATACGCCAAGGTAAATCGTTCCAACGTGTCACACCGTCGCCGATTTTAAGCCATTTCTCATCAGCCGCGTTACTCACGATACTCGGCTCACCTTTTTCTAAAATTGGGTTTTCGATCTGCCAGTTCTCAAGCGTATCGCTGCGAAAACCAAATCGTGCATTAGAATATATTTTTGTTGACATAGTTTATCCCTCCTGTTTCCATCTTCCCATAAAGTAAAAGCTGATTACGCCGCCTTCGTCCGTTGCATATTGGTAAGGGGCGCCAACAAGGATATACGCCATTAATTCATCCAATTTACTATTATACGCCTGATAGTTAATTGTGGTGCCGGGCGCATCGCAATTCGCGAAACATCCCCAAGGCAGTTCAGCAAAAACTCCACTTGGTAAATCCAGATGCAAAATATAAATCCAGGAGTTTCCTGCTTGATATACATTATCAGGGAAGTTAAATTCATACTCTCTATAGCATACAGCCTTGCCGCTACTCCACTTTTCATAGGTCCAGCCGCCACTCGTGCCCTGCTCTACGATATAGTCGCGCGAAAGGCAGGTGTTAATATCTGCTTCCAGTGCTTTGGCTGAATTTTCGAGTGATTCAATAGATGTTTTGACTTCTGATATGATTCCATCGGTTTGTGCATTAATCTGCGTGGCTGTGGCTTCAATTTCTTTGGCTGTATGTGACAACACAGCTTTAATTTCTGCCGTCACTACCTTGTTCTGCACGGGGTTTTCACTGATCTCGGAAAGCGAATCATCAACCGCTATTTCTATATTGATGCCGCTCTGAGCATTACCGCCGAGAAAGATGAACTCGGTTCCATCCTCAAGAGCTACCTTTGCCGCCTCGGTTTTTTTCTCAGCGGCAACTGCAGTTTCGGCGGCAGCGGCGGCGGCTTCGGCTGATTTTTCACTCTCAGCGCTGAAATAACGTGTGTCTTCTAACAGTTCGGTCACCTTCTGCTCGGCAGCCGATACATTTGCTGCGCTACGCTGTTCGGTAAACTCATCCCTTATTACCTGACTTAAGTAAATTCTCGTGGGGGTGCCTAAAATGGTAGCCTTCTCCTCCCCCGCGGCTCCGATAACGGTTATCACAAGGCAGGTCTGGAACGGTTCTCCGCCCACCGTGACTGTTTCGGGAATGAAGCGTGTTATTTTGCCGTCGATTATTTCAAGATTTTCCGACGGATGATATCCCGATACGGGTGAATCGAAGTCGATACGGTAGCATAATTTAATATCAGAACCGAACTTCTCCTCGATGTTGGCAAGAAAATCCGCATCGAGCGAGTATTCCACCGCGGTTGCGTTGTTTTCATACTGCATACCGCCCCACTGCGGTGAAGATGGCACGATGCAGTTGTCTTTAACGGTATAACTTATCGTTCTCGACATTTCTCAAGTCCTCCTTAAAAAGAGTGCCCACCAAACGGTGAGCACCGAATTTTCAGGAAAGCAAGCATTTTACAATATTCAATTTTCATACAGCCCACAAATGATTACTGAAATCAGTAATCACAATTTAATTCTATATTCCATTTTAGGGTTTGTCAAGCGTAATTTACTAAATTTAGTAAATTTATTTTAAAAATTATTTAATTGCTTTTGCCCGTCACTTGTGTTATCATATTTTTAAGAAATCTTAACGGAGATGAATAAATTGATTTTTGTCTTTGCTATTGTCGCCGCAGTGCTAAGCATAGTCGGCGCGCTGTTAGGAAACTTTGGTATACAACTGCTCTGGCAGATACCGCTTACCTTTATCGGCTCATTTTTAAGTCTTATCATCCTGCACGAACTGGTATTCCTAACCGCAATACTGATAGTTGATACGAGCAGCGATAACTCTAAATGCAGCAAATTCTACCGCATTCATACCGAAACGACCCTTATAATACTCTTTAAAATTTTAAATATACATATTCACACCTCGGGTCTTGAGCAGGTACCGAAGAATAAACGCTTTCTGCTTGTGAGCAACCACACCTATGATTTTGACCCTGCTGTTTTTATGTGGGCTATGCCGAAAAGTGACCTTGGCTTTGTGGGCAAAAAAGAGATATACTCTAAAATGATATTTATCTCAAAAATAATGCACAAGCTCAACGGCTTGCCCGTTGACCGCGAAAACAACCGCAACGCGATAGAGACAATAAACAAGGCGGCAAGCTATATAAAGAACGACGTCTGCTCTATGGCAATATTCCCCGAAGGCTACGTAAGTCTTACGGGTGAGCTACTCCCCTTCCGCAACGGCTCGTTTAAAATCGCTAAAAAGGCAAAATGCCCGATAGTGGTAGCAACCCTTACCGACACACGAATGATTCTTAAAAACCTGTTCCGCCGCAGAACAGATATTTATATGGATGTGCTTACCGTTATTCCCGCCGACGAGGTTGAGAAAATGACGACGGCAGAACTTAGCGAAAAAATTTATCCGATAATATATAACGGTATGCAGGTCAATAAAGAAAAGGTAACAGTTACCGCAAAATAAAAAAGCGAGGAAATTTCCTCGCTTTTTTGCTTGTTAAATATTATTTTTTAAGAGCGACTGCTTTTTTTGCAGCGGCGGCGATATCTTTAGCTCTGAAGCCGTACTCATCAAGAAGCTTAGCAGCAGGGCCAGATTTGCCGTATTCATCGTTCATAGCAATCTTAATTACGGGAACGGGACATTCCTCGGTAACAACATCGGCAACTGCACTGCCGAGACCGCCGATTACCGAATGCTCCTCTGCGGTAACAATAACGCCCGTTTCGCGAGCGTCTTTGATAACTGCCTCGCGGTCGATAGGCTTAATTGTAGCCATATTGATTATTCTCGCATTAATGCCGTCAGCCTTTAAGAGTTCGTAGGCTTCGAGCGCCTCTGCAACCATAAGACCTGTTGCGATAACCGTTACATCGTCACCCGATTTCAGTTCTACAGCCTTACCGATTTCAAACTTATAGTCGTCATCAAATATAACCGGAACGGCAAGTCTGCCGAAACGGATATATGAAGGACCGTCAAGATGGTATGCTGCCACAACCGCCTTTTCAGCCTCAACGGCGTCAGCGGGGTTAATAATGGTCATACCGGGGATTGTGCGCATTAAAGCGATATCCTCGTTACACTG
>JAZULY010000005.1:0-2061 GCA_045603355.1 Acutalibacteraceae bacterium
GGCAGAAAGCATCCGCATCAGGAATTTTTAACCATTGATACCACCAACATTCTTTTTATCTGCGCCGGCGCATTTGACGGTATGGATAAAATCGTTGAAAAGCGTATCGGTAGGGGAAGTGTTGGTTTTGGTGCGGATATAAAATCAAAAAATGACCGCGCCGACGAGATAGCCGCCGAGGAGATAACCCATCAGGATTTAGTAAAATTCGGTATGATTCCCGAGCTTGTCGGCCGTTTGCCGGTTGTAACGGCGCTCCAAAATCTTGATAAAGATACCTTAATTCAGGTTATGACCGAGCCTAAAAATTCGATTATAAAGCAGTATCAGGCCCTATTTGCTATGGATGGAGTCCAGCTTGTGTTTGATGACACCGCGCTTACAAAAATTGCCGAAATGGCAATTGAACGTAAAACGGGTGCGAGAGGACTGCGCTCTATAATTGAAAACACCTTAAAGGAAATTATGTTTGTTACCCCGTCGGATGATTCTATAGAGAAAATCACCGTTACCGCTAAAACGGTAGAGGGCGGCGAGCCGACTATTTCCTATAAAAATAAGAAATAAAGTAAGGCAGTCTGACAGACTGCCTTTTTTTGGGATGTGTTATTTTGCATTTTAAGAAGTTTGAGATATCGGATATAGGTCTTTTACGAGAAAAAATATCCTGTAAAAGGTCGCTTTCCTGCGAGAATACTGTGGCTAATCTTGCCGTTTGGGCGCCGTTTTATGCGCCTAAATTTTATATTGACGAGGAGAACGTTTATGTAAAATTTTATGATAAAAACGGCCCGCTTTTTTCCTTGCCGTACTGCAAAAATTTGCAGTTGGCTGTCGAAAAGGTAAAGCAGTACTGTGCTGAGCACGATATACCCGCGAGATTTTGGCTTGAGGATAGCGAAAAGTTCGAGACCTTTAAAGAACTGTACGGCGACGAATACTTTATTTACACAGTGCGCAACAGTGCCGAGTATATTTATCTGCAGAGTGACCTCGGCACCCTTTCGGGTAAGCGTTACCACTCAAAACGCAACCATATTTCGGCGTTTTCCAAAAAGTATGAGTGGGTATATGAGGAACTCTCACGTGATAACAAAAGTGATTTTCTAAATATGGCAGATGAATGGTATCAGGCTAACATCGACCGTATGGACGAGAGTATGCAGATAGAACGCAAGGGACTGTTATATTTAACCGAGAATATGGAGAGCTTTGGGGCGCGTGGCGGCCTTATCCGTGTGGACGGCAAGGTGGTAGCAATTACCCTCGGTACACCCATAAACAATAAAATATTCGATGTTAACTTCGAAAAGGCACTGCCCGATTATCCGGGTGCCTATACTGTTATTAATAACGAGTTTGCGCGTCGTCTTGATTATGAATTTATCAACCGCGAGGATGATTTGGGGCTTTCGGGACTTCGCCGCGCGAAGCTGTCTTACCATCCTCATATTCTACTAAATAAAAATATCTGCGTTCCAAAGCAGCTTTATAATAGCTCGAAAGAGCTGCATATCAGTGCTTTCAAGGGCGAAACCGAGCAGAGTGCAGACGCATTACTCAGTAAATTTTTTGAAAACTGCTTTTATAAGTATAAAAACGGTAAAATTATAAGTCAGTTATTTGTTATTGACGGTGAGCTTCGCGGGGAGGCGGTCGGTTATATCTACGCTGCCGCGACCGATAAAGAAAGCCGCGGGCAGGGATATATGGCTGAACTTTTAGAAAAGGCAAAAGAGTATTACCCGAAATTGGCGCTGCGTCCTGCTGAGGACAGCCTTTATGACTACTACGGCAAATTTGGGTTTAAAACGGCTTTTTATAATAAGAAAATTACGCAAACGGGTGAGTGCGATTCGGCGGGGATTGACAGGGTAACGGACTTCGGTCAGTTCAAAGAAATCCGCAGCAAATTATTACCGCAAAATTCCCTTAATTTGTGCGATAAGGCGCTGCAGCTTGTTTGCGAGAATTATTATGTCATAACCGATAAAAACGAGGACAAGCAATTTTTAGCAGTATTTTATAAGGACGGCGGCACCGCCCATATTAAAGAGCTTT
>JAZULY010000006.1:0-4872 GCA_045603355.1 Acutalibacteraceae bacterium
TGTTCTTATACATTTCTGGCAGGTAGTAACGCGATTTCTCGGGGGCGTTACCTCACCTGTAAAATATTTTTTCATAGGCGCCATACCCGAGTTGATAAGCAAAAGTGACTTATCCCCCTGAGGTACGAGCGAAAAACTGCCAAGCCTTAAGTGACCTTTAGACTCGAAGAATGACAGATATTTTTCTCTTAAAGTATTAAGTGACATCCATTCCATTACAAATACATCCTTTATAAAAGAAATTTACATACTAAATTATTATATAACAGTCGGTATTTTTTGTCAATAAAACAAAATGGGAATGTCTCAATAAGATGCAGAAAGCGTTTTCTTCGCCACGATAGGCGTATGTGATACTCCGAGTGGCGAAAAAACGCTTAAAAAGGAAATGTTATATCCAAAATTCGAAGAATTTTACATATAAAAAACGCCTTGCAGGGACTAAAGCCTTGCAAGACGCTTCGATTTTTCTTTATATTTATTTTTTCCTTTTGGTCTGCGCTTATTGAGGCAGCCCCTTCTATGAACGGATATTTTTTATGTTTTGTATACCGTAGAGTATCATCGACAGTGCCATTACACAGAAACATACCACTATCATTATGTTTGATACAACGGGCGGTATTGAATGCCAGATAATGTGTATAACCATTATTGTATAAAGCAGTACTGTATTAAGCTTGCCGTGCCAGTCAGCGCCGTACACCTCACCCGTATGGCGGATTCGCAGAATTCCCGTAATCGCCATAAACAGTTCCTTAACAAACATCAGCCCGAAAAGGAAGAGCATATATTTAAAACGGGTAACAAGGCATAGCAGCACTGCTGCTTGCGTCAGCTTATCGGCTACGGGGTCAAGCATTTTGCCAAAATCTGACACAAGTCCGTATTTACGCGCTATCTTGCCGTCAACAACATCGGTAAGACCCGAAATCACGATGACTACCGCCGCCCAGGTGTAATTATCGTAAACACAGTAAAGCACCACGATAAGCGGTATAAGCAGCAGTCTGACAAAGCTTAAAATGTTTGGTACCGTCAAAATATCCTTTTTTTCAAATTTAGGAAACATATCATTTCTCTCCGCCTATTACCTGAAAAGGAAAATAATGTAACATAATATATTTTACTTTTTTAATCTTAAATTGTCAATATCAATATTTTAATTAATTTTTTATTGACTTAAAGTACTGTTTGGTGTAAAATTGTACTAATAATTTCACGGAGGTAAAATTTTATGGCTTACTATTTTAAGGACGTGTCGCACACCTTTAACGAATACTTACTCGTTCCGGGTTACTCCTCGGCAGAGTGCATACCCGCAAACGTTAGTTTAAAGACACCGCTTGTTAAATTCAAGAAGGGTGAAGAACCCGCTATTTCGCTCAACATCCCGATGGTTTCGGCTATTATGCAGTCGGTGTCGGGTGAGAAGCTCGCAGTGGCTCTGGCACGTGAGGGCGGTGTATCCTTTATTTACGGCTCACAGTCTATTGAGGACGAGGCCGCTATGGTTGCCCGCGCTAAGAGTTTTAAGGCAGGATTCGTTACAAGCGTTTCAAACATCAAGCCCGACCAGACCCTTGCCGATATAGTTGCCCTTAAAGAAGCTAACGGCTTTTCTACCGTTGCCGTTACCGATGACGGCACAAGCTCGGGCAAGCTGCTCGGTATCGTTACCAGCCGCGACTACCGTGTAAGCCGTATGGACTTTTCTACAAAAGTCGAAGAATTTATGACTCCGTTCGATAAACTCATATATGCCTATGACGATGTTACCCTTAAAGAGGCTAACAACATCATCTGGGACAATAAATTAAACGCTCTACCTATTATTGACAAGAATCAGCATTTAAAATCCCTCGTTTTCAGAAAGGATTATGATTCTCACAAAGAAAACCCGCTCGAATTACTCGATAACGAGAAGCGTTATGTAGTGGGCGCAGGTATTAATACCCGCGACTATGAGGAAAGAATTCCCGCACTCGTAGCGGCAGGCGCAGACGTGCTTTGCATCGACTCTTCCGAAGGATTCAGCGAATGGCAGGCCCGCACCCTTAAATTTGTACGCGAGAAGTACGGCGACTCGGTTAAAATCGGAGCAGGTAACGTAGTCGGTAAGGAAGGCTTGAACTTCTTAGCAGACGCAGGCGCAGACTTCATCAAGGTTGGTATCGGTGGCGGGTCTATCTGTATTACCCGCGAAACTAAGGGTATCGGCCGCGGACAGGCAACCGCCCTTATAGATGTATGCGAGGCTCGCGACGAATATTACAAAAAGCACGGTGTATACATCCCCGTTTGCTCTGACGGCGGTATCGTATTCGACCATCATATGACCTTAGCCCTTGCAATGGGTGCCGACTTCCTTATGCTCGGCCGCTACTTCGCACGTTTTGACGAGAGCCCGACAAGCAAGCTTATGATTAACGGCTCTTACGTTAAGGAGTATTGGGGCGAAGGCTCTAACAGAGCGCGCAACTGGCAGCGTTATGACCTCGGCGGAGATAAGAAACTCTCGTTTGAAGAGGGTGTTGACTCTTATGTACCTTATGCAGGCTCGCTTAAGGACAATGTGGCTGTATCGCTCGCAAAGGTACGCTCTACAATGTGTAACTGCGGCGCGCTTACAATCCCTGAACTTCAGGAAAAGGCTAAGCTTACACTGGTTAGTGCTACGAGTATCGTTGAAGGCGGTGCACATGACGTTATCCGCAAGGAAAACAGCGACCGTAAATAATTATTGACAAATATTTTTATGAGTGATATAATTCAAAAGTAAACCGATGAGAAAGAATAGTAGCTTTACTTTACGCTTTTCAGAGAGTTGCCGACGGTGGAAAGGCAACAAGCACGGGTTTAGTGAATGGGCTTTTGAGGGCGGACCGAAGGTAAATCCGAGTAGGCTCCGACGGGGTGTGCTTCCGTTAACATAAGCACCGCATATAATAGTATGTGTTACGAGTGGAAACGAAATGTTTCAACTTGGGTGGTACCGCGTATCTAATCGATTCGTCCCAAGTGTCCGTAAGGACACTTGGGATTTTTAAATTCAGGAGGAAAACACAATGAAAATCGGTAAAGTTGATTTGGATACTTATTTTAACAATTATCCCGATAAAAACGGCTATTTCGGCAAATACGGCGGAGTTTATATTGATGATAAACTGAAGGACGCTATGGCTGAAATCACCGAAGCATATTATTCTATCTGCCAGTCAAGAAAGTTCATCGCAGAGCTGCGCAGAATAAGAAAGGAATTCCAGGGCAGACCGACGCCTGTTACCCACCTTGAAAGACTGTCTGATTCCCTCGGCGGAAAGGTTCAGCTTTATGCAAAGCGTGAAGACCTTAATCACTCGGGCGCGCACAAGCTCAACCACTGTATGGGTGAAGCGCTGCTTGCAAAATATATGGGCAAGAAAAAGGTTATTGCAGAGACGGGAGCGGGTCAGCACGGTGTAGCACTTGCTACCGCGGCGGCTTATTTCGGTCTTGAATGTGATATTTATATGGGCTCTGTTGATATCAAAAAGCAGGCGCCCAATGTAGCGCGTATGAAAATCCTCGGCGCTAACGTAATCGAGGTAACCCACGGTCTTAAAACCCTCAAAGAGGCTGTTGACGCAGCCTTTGATGCTTACAGCAAGGAGTATAAGGACTCTATCTACTGCATAGGCTCGGTTCTCGGCCCTCACCCCTTCCCGATGATGGTAAGAGATTTCCAGAGCGTTGTGGGTATTGAAGCGAGAGAGCAGTTCCTTGATATGACAGGCCATCTCCCGAGTGCCATCGTTGCGTGTGTGGGCGGCGGCTCAAATGCGGCAGGCCTTTTTGCAGGCTTCCTTAATGACCCGATAGACATTTACGGCATAGAGCCTCTCGGCAGAGGTCCTAAGCTCGGCGACCACGCGGCAAGCCTTAAATACGGTACTGAGGGCATTATGCACGGCTTTAACAGTATAATGCTTAAGGACGAAAACGGTGACCCCGCACCCGTTTACTCGGTAGCAAGCGGTCTTGATTATCCGTCAAGCGGACCCGAGCACGCATTTCTGCAGGAAATCGGCAGGGTTAAATACGATGTAATCGATGATGACGAAACCATCGACGCCTTCTTCAAGCTCTCCCGACTTGAGGGTATTATCCCCGCGATTGAAAGTTCCCACGCTGTGGCTTACGGTATGAAATTAGCCAAGACAATGGACCACGGCTCAATTCTTATTAACCTCTCGGGACGCGGAGATAAGGATATGGATTATATCATTGAAAATTACGGTATAAGATAAAACAACAAAAAAGAACTTGTTCAGTTTTCTGAGCAAGTTCTTTTAATTTATTTCAGTGCTTCAAAATATTTTTTCAGAGCATTAAAGGTGGTATCACTAATTACGTGCTCCATTTTGCAGGCATCCTCCGCGGCGGTTTCTTTATCGACACCTAAGGCTACGAGTACTTCGGTCAGCAGATTATGGCGGTCGACGATTTTCCTTGCGACCTCTTCACCCACATCGGTCAAAGACAAATACCCTTCACCCGACACCGTAACATATCCACCATTTTTTAGCAGACCTAACGCGCGGCTAACACTCGGTTTGGAAAATCCCATATACTCGCCGACATCGATAGCGCGCACCATATTACTTTTTTGCGACAACACATAAATCGTTTCGAGATACATCTCGCCCGATTCCTGCAAATGCATATGCGACTCCCCTTTCGTTTTATATTATATTAATAATATCATAAAACAAAAAAATTTTCAACTAAAGTATAAAATGATTTGAAAATAAGAACGCAGAGAAACACACGGGACGGTTGTGTGTGCTAAAAAAGACGGCGAAATTCGCCGTCTTTTTTGATGAATTGCCT
>JAZULY010000007.1:0-3252 GCA_045603355.1 Acutalibacteraceae bacterium
ATGATTAAAAGTATGACCGGCTTCGGCAGGGCACAAAAGAGTATCGGTAACTTTAATGTTACGGTTGAAATGAAATCGGTTAATCACCGCTATTTTGAATTCAGCGTGAGAACTCCGCGCAACTGCTCTTTCCTTGATGAAAAGCTGAAAAGCTTTTGTCAGAAAAAGGTAACACGCGGTAAAATTGAAATGTATGTCAGCATTGAGTTCATCGATGTCGGCGGTACTACGGTTGAAATCAACGAGGAGTTTGCCGCGTCTTATATTGAGGCTCTCAAAACCCTTTCTAAGAAATACGGTATTAAAAATGATGTTAAGGTATCAACCGTTGCCGCAAACAGCGATGTGTTTGTGATTAAGAGAAACACCCTCGATGAGGATGCCGTTACCGCAGCAGTTTTAGAAACGGCGGAGGAGGCAGTCGATGCATTTATTGCTATGCGCGAGACCGAGGGCGAAAGGCTTAAGGCTGACCTTGAGCACCGAGTAGGTCTGATTCTCGAAAACGTTGAGTATATTGAGCAGCGTTCCCCCGAGACCGTAAAGCTTTACAGAGAGCGCATAGAGCAGAAGATAAAAGAACTGCTCGAATCTGCTCAGGTTGATGAGCAGCGCATTATTACCGAAACAGCAATCTTTGCCGATAAGGTAGCCGTTGCCGAGGAAACGGTAAGACTGCGCAGTCATATGCAGCAGTTGTGCGATCTGCTCTGTTCAAACGAAGCCGTCGGCAGAAAGCTTGATTTTATCGTTCAGGAAATGAACCGCGAGACCAATACCATAGGCTCAAAGGCACAGGATGTTGAGATAACAAAACGCGTTGTTGATATAAAGGCAGAAATCGAAAAGATGCGCGAACAGGTGCAGAACGTAGAGTAAGGGGAGCATTATGAAGCTAATAAATATCGGATTTGGTAATTTAGTATCGGCAGACCGTATGGTAGCCATTGTAAGCCCTGAGTCTGCGCCGATAAAGCGTATTATTCAGGACGCTAAGGAGCGTGGTACGCTAATTGACGCGACCCACGGCAGACGCACAAGAGCCGTAATAATTACCGACAGTGACCATATTATTCTGACATATCTCCAGTCCGAAACGGTTGCCAACCGCCTTAGTGACGCAGAGACGGGTGAAGAGGAGGAGTTGTACGATGAGTAAGGGAACACTTTTTATCGTGTCGGGTCCTTCGGGTTCGGGTAAGGATACCATTCTAAGTCGGGTTTTCGCGCGCCACCCCGAAATTAAGCTGTCGATTTCGTCTATAACCAGAGCCATGCGCGAGGGTGAAAAAGAGGGCGAAAAATACCACTTTATAACCCGCGAGGAGTTCGAGAGCCTAATTGCAAACGATGAACTCTTAGAGCATAATATTTTTGTTGATAACTATTACGGTACCCCGAGGAGACCTGTTGAGCAGGCGATTGACAAGGGCACCGATATGATAGTCGAGATTGACGTAAACGGAGCCGCTCAGGCCAGAACAAAAAGACCTGATGCTATCAGTATTTTTATTATGCCGCCTTCTTTCGAGGAGCTCAAACGAAGACTCAGCGGCCGCGGTACCGAGTCGGAAGAACTCGTAGAAAAGCGGCTTAGCGCAGCACTCGGCGAAATCGCCCGTGCTACTGAATACGATTATATCGTTATAAACGATGTGATAGATGAAGCTGTCGATGACGTACTATCAATCATTTTAAGTGAAAGACTGCGTCTTGACAGACAAAAACAAATTATTAATGAGGTGCTTGAAAAATGTTAAATCCTGCAATTGGTAAGTTAATTAATTCCTGCGACAACCGCTATAACTTAGTTTTAGATGTAGCACAGACTGCTCGCGAAATTTCTGAGGAGGCTGAGGCTAACGGTGAAATCATCGTTGAAAAGCCTGTAAGCCTTGCTATCAACAAATTAGCATCAGAAATCGAGTAATCTTTAAATTCTTATTTTGGAGGGACTTTTGTGCGCGGCTTGACGGCGAGCGTAATCATCGAGAAAACTGCCTTCAGTTTTGATAAACCGTATGATTACCTGATACCTGAAAATTTAACCGATTCTTGTCGCCCCGGCTGCAGGGTGGTAGTACCCTTTGGCAGAGGCAATACCCCGCGCCAAGGTCTTGTTATGTCGGTCGGTGAAAAGGAAACCGATACACCGCTTAAAAACATCCTCCGTGTAGCCGATAAAACCCCCATCTTAAATGATGAGATGCTGCGCCTTACCGAGTGGCTGCACGAAACACTGTTTTGCACCTATTTTGATGCCGTAAATGCCGTTTTGCCTGCGGGTATAACACTCCGCATTACCGAGAAATGGTATGTTAATGATACCGTATCTTGTGGCGAAGATTTATCCGACTCAGAACGCGCCGTTTATGAGCTTGTAAACCGAAGCACAGGTATTACAACCGATGCCGTTATAAAGGTATTCGGACAGGATGCTTCAGAAATTCTCGAAACGCTTCAAAAAAAGGACGCAATAGTTAAAAACAGCGACGCTGTGCGCCGTATGCAGGATTCTACCGCAAAATCGGTCAGACTACTGTGTAATCCTGAGGATATCGTTAGCTTTTCGCTTACCTCCCGTCAACGCGAGGTCGCAGAATATCTGCTTAGTAGCAATAACGCTACTGTAAAGGAAATTCAGTATTATACAGGCGCGTCGGTATCGGTTATTGATGCTCTCGTTAAAAAGAATATCGCCGAATACTTTAAAAAGGAAATTTTCCGTATGCCGACAGAGTTGTCGGAAAACACAAATAAAAGCGATATTATTTTAACCGATGAACAGCAATCTGCATTTGAAGCCTTACGGGATAAAATGTCGTCAGGCGGTGCGGCACTCCTTTACGGAGTTACGGGCAGCGGCAAAACACAGGTTTTCCTGAAGCTCGTTGATGAGGTTGTTGAGCGGCGGCAGGGCGTTATTATAATGGTACCCGAAATTTCCCTCACCCCGCAGACTATATCGATTTTCAGCTCACGCTACGGCAAAAATATAGCCGTATTCCATAGCGCAATGTCACTCGGTCAGCGTATGGACGAGTGGAAACGTATAAAAAACGGTGACGCGCTTATCGCCATCGGTACGCGCTCGGCTATCTTTGCGCCCTTCGATAATTTAGGTCTCATAATTATGGATGAGGAACAGGAACATACCTATAAATCCGAACAGTCTCCGCGTTTTCATGCAAGGGATATTGCCCGTTTCAGAGCAGGCTACCATAAATCACTCTTTGTGATGGCATCTGCCAC
>JAZULY010000008.1:0-7700 GCA_045603355.1 Acutalibacteraceae bacterium
TTTATGGCTGTCGAATCAATTAAAAATTTAAGGAATATTGCAATCATCGCTCACGTTGACCACGGTAAAACCACCCTTGTCGACCAGCTCTTAAAGCAGAGCGGTACCTTCCGTACCAACGAGCAGGTAAACGAGCGCGTAATGGACTCGAATGACCTTGAGCGCGAGCGCGGAATAACCATTCTGTCCAAAACCACCAGCGTGCAGTATAAGGATATAAAAATCAATATTGTCGATACCCCCGGCCACGCCGATTTCGGCGGTGAGGTTGAGCGTATCCTTATGATGGTTGACGGCGTGCTGCTGCTTGTAGATGCCTTCGAGGGTTGTATGCCGCAAACAAGGTTTGTTCTTAAAAAAGCATTATTCCTCGGCAAAAAGGCAATCGTCGTTGTTAATAAGGTTGACCGCCCAATGGCGAGACCCACCGAGGTAGTTGATGAGGTGCTTGATTTATTCATCGAGCTCGGTGCCGATGATGACCAGATAGAATTCCCCGTGGTATTCGCCTCGGGCAGAGACGGCTACGCGTCGCTCTGCGCCGATAACTTAGGCTCTGATTTGCAGCCGCTTTTTGAAACCATAGTTAATGAAATCGAGCCGCCGAAGGGCGACAAGGACGCGCCCCTTCAGATACTCTTTTCCAATATCGAGTACGACGAGTATCTCGGCCGTATCGGTGTCGGCAGGGTAGAGCGCGGCAGCGTTAAAACGGGGCAGAGTGTCACCCTTTGCCATAAGGACGGCACAAACTCTCACGTTAAAATTTCAAAACTGTTTATGATAGAGGGACTTAAGCGCGTTGAGTGCGAAGAAGCACGCGTCGGTGACTTAATTCAGGTTGCGGGTATAGCCGACCTTAATATCGGCGAGACCGCCTGCGCTAATGACTGCATCGAGCCGTTGCCCTTTGTGAAAATCGACGAGCCGACTCTTTCTATGAACTTTATGGTAAATAATTCACCCTTCGCAGGCAAGGACGGTAAGTTTGTTACCTCCCGAAATCTGCGTGACCGCCTTTTTAAGGAGGTCGAAACCAATGTTTCTCTGCGCGTTGAGGAGACCGATTCAGCCGACACCTTTAAGGTATCAGGCAGGGGAGAACTGCATCTTTCTATCCTTATTGAAACTATGCGCCGTCAGGGCTATGAATTTCAGGTCTCGCCCCCGACCGTTATCTATAAAAAGGATAGGGACGGCCGCCTGCTTGAGCCTATTGAACTGCTGATGATAGAGGTGCCCGAAGAATATGTCGGCTCTGTTATGGAGCGACTCGGCACCCGCAAGGCAGAACTTAAAAATATGGGAGTTCGTGATGGCGGTGCCTCCCATCTTGAGTTTTTAATCCCAGCGCGTGGCTTGCTCGGCTACCGTTCACAGTTCCTTACCGATACCAACGGTAACGGCATTATGAATCACGTCTTCAACAGCTACGAGGAGTACAAGGGTGATATCGACGCCCGCACCACAGGATCTATTGTAGTCCACGAAACGGGTGAAGCCACAGGCTACGGTCTTTTCAATACCCAAAGCCGCGGCCGCCTCTTTATAGGACCGGGCACCCCCGTATACGAGGGTATGGTAGTCGGTGAAAATCCGAAAAACGAGGATATAGTATGTAATGTCTGCAAGAAAAAGCAGATGACCAATACCCGTCCGGCTGGCAGTGACGATGCCTTAGGGCTCGTACCTCACTCGGTGCTCAGCTTAGAGCAGTCGCTCGAATTCATCAAAGAGGACGAGCTCGTTGAGGTGACACCTAATCACATACGTCTGCGCAAAAGAATACTGAATAAGGAGGCTCGTATGAAATACGAGTCAAAGAATAAATAATGAATTATATAATTCTTGATTTAGAATGGGATACCGCCTATTGCAAGAAAAAAGGCGGATTTATAAATCAAATAATTCAAATCGGTGCCGCAAAACTCGATGAGCAGTTTCGTCTTATCGATAAATTCACCCGTACCGTGCGCTCTGCCGTTTCTAAAAAGGTAACCAAGCGCTTTACCGAGCTTACAGGCATTACCACCGACGATATGCTCGCGGGCGTGTCGTTAGAAGCCGCGGTAGCCGACTATAACGAGTGGGCAGGGGACGATACCGTAACCCTTACCTGGAGTAATTCCGATTTATATGCCATTATGAGCAACGCTCAGTTTTTGCTCGGCGGCAATATTAATTTTAATATCGGCAACTATGTCGGCCTGCAAAGCTTTGTGCAGGCAGAACTGAGGCTTCTCGGCCACGAGATAACTAATCAGATATCCCTGTCCCACGCGGCAGAGTTGCTCGGTATATCAACCGATATGTTTTCTTTTCATACTGCGCTTGATGACAGCCTTATAACCGCCGCTATCCTTAAAATGACATACAATGCCGAGCGCTTTACTCCGTTTATAAAGGATACTAAAAATCCCGAGTTTTATAAAAAACTCACCTTTAAGAATTACTACCTTGCTAATATAAAGGATAAGCGCATCGAGTCAAAACACCTGCGCTTCAAGTGTGAAAAGTGCGGCAAGCGCGCCGAGCAGACAAAGAAGTGGCGCTATAAAAACCATTGGTTTTGTGCGTCTTTTAAGTGTGAGAACTGTGGCGACGAATTTATAGGTCGCGTAATGTTTAAGGTTACATATAACGGACTTCGGGTTTCAAAACGGGTGATTCATCAAACCGAGAGGGTAGAGGAAAATGCCGCAGTCACTTTGTAATCAGTGCCCAAGGCGGTGCGGTGCCGTTCGTAGTGACAGCGAGAATGTAGGCGGCTACTGCGGTATGCCCGCTCTCCCCAAAATTGCCCGTGCCGACCTGCACTTTTGGGAGGAGCCTTGTATCAGCGGTCAAAACGGCTCGGGTACTATATTTTTCAGCGGTTGCTCGCTTTCCTGTGTTTACTGTCAGAATTATGATATCAGCCATAAAAACGAGGGCAGGGTAGTGACTGTAGAGGAACTCGCAAACATTATGCGTGACCTCGAAGCCAAAGGTGCTCATAATATAAATTTCGTAAACCCCACCCATTATTTTTCGGTTATTAAAGAGGCGCTTTCTATCTACCGCCCCAAAATACCCCTTGTTTACAATTCATCGGGATACGATTTAAGTGAAAACATCGCCGAGGATATTTTCGATATCTATTTATTTGATTTAAAATATGTATCAGATGATATAGCATTAAAATATTCAGGTGCGGCAGATTATGTTGCTCACGCTGCCTCTGCAATTAAAACGGCATATCGTTTAAAGAAAAACACCTTCGATAAAAACGGCATTATGAAAAGCGGCGTTATCGTGCGGCACCTGGTGCTACCTATGAATACGCGAGCTGCCCTGTCAGCGGTCGACTGGTTTTGCGAAAATACTCATGACGCCACACTCAGTATAATGTCGCAGTATACCCCTTGCGGAGAGGCGTCCCGCTTTAAAGAACTTACCCGCCGTATAACCCCACGAGAATACGATAAGGTTTTAAATTATATATATGAAAAGGGGATAGAGAATGTATACGTTCAGGACCTGAATAGTTCTGTGTCTTCATACATTCCCGATTTTAATATGAAATAAAAAACGCACTGTGCCGAGCATAGTGCGTTTTTATATATATTAATCACTATTTCACCGAAGAATTAATAAAATTTTTAGTAAAAATTTCACAAAAGCTTATTGACACGAATTATCTGTCGTGATATACTAAATTTGTCTAAATGTATGTGCGTAGTACATATACGACAAAAAATCCTGACCGGGTAAAAATTCGGTCAAATAACAGGAGGAGAGAAAATGTCAAACGCAAAACGAATGACCAAAAAAGTTTTAGCAACTATTTTGGCACTGGCTATGATGCTTTCCTGCATTACAGCCTCATTTGTTGCTTTTGCTGAAACTGCAGATCCGTATGTAGTTACAACAGAAGCTCCGGCAATCCCTATGGATGCCTTTACCGTTATGAGTCTTGACGCAGTCAGCGTTGAGATGGTTAACGGTGAAACTGCCGTTTCGGGCGCAGACCTTACCTGGTCTACCGACGAAGAAGGCATTACACTCGATGCTGAGGCTGGCACATTAGCCGTCGCTGGCAAGGGTGTATACGAAGTAACAGTTGCTGGCAGCGCAGGCGTAAAAACCCTGTATGTTGTTGCCAAGAACGCAAACGAAGATACCTGGTATCTTTATGACCGTAACTTCGCAGCCGAAAACTGGAATGCTTCCGCTTACGGCGAAATCGCAATTCCTGAAGAATGGGTAGCTCAACATTCAACCTCTACTGGTGTTACAACCGCTTCTGACTTTACACATGTCGCTCCCTATTCCACAACTGCAAACGTAAAAAGCGGTATTATCCCGCTTTACAATGCATATGAGGAAAGTGCCGATACAGCTCAGGCAAGAAACGGTTATTTCACATTAACTGATGAAGTAGTAAACGCATTTGCTGATTATACCATCAGCGCCGAAACTATTTCCTATAGCCATTTTGACTATCCGAGAAGTGCTGTTGGTATTTACGGCCGTGCAGGATTATCGGTTGATGGCAAGTTAGCAAAGTTTGACGGTGACGATGACAGACACAACATATTCTTTGCAAACAACTATGGTAACAAAGAGGGCGTTGCAGGTACTGACAACCCCGGTATCAGAACCGTTTTGGTTACTAACGGTTTTTGGTGGAATACTGTTTCCACTTTAGCAACCTCTATTGAAGGCGTTACACTTTGTAAGGTAAACAGCAACGAGGGTCAGGAACTCGATATGACCCTTAAGTTAGAGGGCAACACCGCTACATATACAGCAGGTACAACTACCGTTACACATACCGTAGCTGACGGCGGCAAAGCCGGTGCGGTTGGTATGTTCGTTGGTGAAGCAGACTTCAGAAACGCAGATCCTACAACTTGGTCTGCTCTCCAGAGATTCAGCGTTGCTCTTAATAACACCGCTGATGAGTGCCCCACATATGAAGAACTCTATAAAGAATACGGTAAGAGCGATTACGTTGTTACCGACGCTTCTCCCGCAATCCCTGCTAATGCAGGCACAATGGTCGATCTCGCAGCTATCAGCTACGAATTCGACGGCGCAACAGTAGCCGCTTCCGACGTATCCTTCGCGCTTGTTGATAACGAAAGCAAGGATATTTCCTGCGATGGCAGCTATATTACCGTTAATAAAGCAGGTGTTTACGAGGCTACCGTTACATACGGTGCTACCGTAAGGACCGTTTACGTAGTTGCTAAGAATCAGGCAGATGATACTTGGTACATCTACGACCGTAACTTTGCAGCCGAAAACTGGAATGCATCCGCTTACGGCGAAATCGCAATTCCTGATGAATGGAAAGCTCACTATACAGTAGTGCATAATTCAATTGACACTTATGATTTTACACATGTAGCTCCCTATTCAATGGTGGAAAATAAGGTAACAAGCGGTATTATCCCGATTTACGATAAGGCTGTTGAGGATTCCTCAGCCGTAGCAAAATACGGATATTTCACACTTAATGATGCAGCAGTAAATGCTTTTGCTGATTACACCATTATTGCCGATACCCTTACCTACACCCACTTCATTGACTGGAACCGTGCAGGTTTAGGTATCTACGGCCGTGCGCAGGTAAATGCTGACGGCAAGTTAGCAAAACTTGATGGTAATGATGACCACTACACATTATTCCGCATAAACAATGCTGCCGATAAGAATGGCGTTACAGGTTCTCATACAGGTATCAGAATCTGGCTTAACACCAATGGTACTTGGTATGAAAACTCGGCTGTTTCGGGTACAGTAACACCTGTCGAAGGTATTACATATTCTAAGCAGAACTCCAAACAGGCTGAAGAGCTTAACGTATCCCTTAAGTATGAGGGTGCAACCGCTACCTTAAACGTAGGTACAACAACCGTTACTCACGATTTGGCTCAGGATGCAGGTATCGACGCTAACTACCTTAACGGCGGTGCCGTAGGTCTCTACTTAGGTGAAGTTAACCAGGGCGGTCCGGCATATACAGCTATCCAGCGCTTCAGCGTTGCTCTTAATAACACCGCTGACGAGTGCCCGACCTACACCGTAATGTCTAACAGAGTAGTTGCTCCTGTAAGCATTGCAGTTACAACAACTCCGACCAAGGTTATTTACAACGTAGGCGAAGACCTCGATGTAACAGGCGGTATCATCACCGTAAGCTACAACGACGGTACTACCGCAGAGGTTGAAATGACAGCTGAAATGGTAACAGGCTATGATAGCGCTGTTACAGGCACTCAGACCTTAACAGTTACCTACGAAGGCTTAACTGCTGAGTTTATCATTGAGGTAGCAGAACCCACCGCGGTTGACGCTGAATTCACGGCTCCTGCCAAGACCGATTATGTTCTTGGCGAAGAACTCGACTTAACAGGTGGTTATATCACCCTCATTTACGAGAACGGTTCAACTAAGGATGTACCGCTCAGCGAACTCTCTGAAGAAGAACTCATTACAGATGATATGTCAACTGTAGGCGAGAAGTATTTCTATGTATTCTACGGTGACTTCTACTTCGAGTTTACTGTTAACGTAACAGAGGCTGAAGAAGTTGTAATGACAGGCATCGCAGTTACAACAGCTCCGAGTAAGACAGAATATGTTCAGAATTACGAGGATCTCGATGTAACAGGCGGTAAGATTACCGTATCCTACAGCGATGGCTCTACTGTAGAAGTAGACATCACCGCAGATATGGTAAGCGGCTTCGATAAGGCAACTGCAGGTACTCAGACCTTAACAGTTACCTACGAAGGCTTCACTGCTACATATGATGTAACAGTAGTATCCCTCCCGAGCACAGCATTCAAGTTTGCCAGTGCATCTCTCTCCCTCGGAGATAACCTCAAGGTTAACTACAAGGTTAAAACAGAGCTCTTTGCAGAAGGTGCATATGAGAATCCATATGTAATCTTCGAATATATGGGCAAAGAAATCAGAGTTGATGAGTATAAGCTTAACGGCAACCGTTATGACTTTACACTTCCGGTAGCTCCTAACCAGATGAAGGAAAACATCAATGCAACCCTTTATGCAGAGTATAAGGGAGTTCTTATTGAAAGCCCTGTACAGTCATACAGCGCATCTAAGTACTGCTACAACCAGCTCGGTAAGACTACTGATGCGAAGTTCATAACTCTCCTTGTAGATATGCTTAACTACGGAACACAGTTCCAGAAGTATCTGCAGAATGACAAGGCAGAAGGCTTCACAGCTGAAGACTACATCAATAATGAAGTAACAGCTGAGCAGGCAGCATATGCAACAACTGCTACACCCGCTCTCGAAACACATCAGAACCTCACATACGAGACGATTGAGAACCCGACCGCAGCATGGAAGGGCGCAGGTCTTCTCCTTGCAGATTCTGTAGTAATGCGTATAAGATTCACCTTACCTGAGGATGTGTCTATTGATGACGTAACCGTAAAGGTAACAACCGAAACGGGTGATGAATGGAACTTCACATCTGCCGACGTGGATAACATCAAGGCAGCTGATGCAGGCGGTTACTATCTCTACCTGAATAAACTCTTAGGCTATCAGATGAGAGATAAGGTTTGGTTCACTATTTACGAAGGTGATACCGCAATCAGTAACACACTTCAGTACAGCATTGAAACATATGCTTACAGACAGCAGAACACAACCACCAACGGACTCGGCGAACT
>JAZULY010000009.1:0-12359 GCA_045603355.1 Acutalibacteraceae bacterium
TTTGCTCACGGCGCTATGTGTGTCTCCTTTTCGGCGCGCTGTCTGTTGTCAAGCTATATGACGGGACGGGATGCTAACCGTGGCGACTGTGCTCAGCCCTGCCGCTGGAGTTATTCCCTGATGGAGGAAAAACGTCCGGGACAGTATTTTGACATTACCGAAACCGATAAGGGTACATATATCCTTAATGCCAATGACCTTTGTATGGCAGAGCATCTAAAGGAGATGTGCGACGCAGGGATAGACAGTATAAAAATCGAGGGCAGAGCAAAATCTCATTACTACGTTTCGGTAGTAACCAATGCCTATCGCGGAGCCCTTGACTCACTTAAAAATGCCGATGATGATTGGACCCTGCCCGCTTGGGTAACCGAAGAACTCGGTAAAATCAGCCACCGCAATTATTCCACGGGCTTTTTCTACGGACCGCCGCAGAACTCTCAGACCTACAAGGATGCAGGATATGTCAGAGATTACAGCGTAGGCGCAGTGGTTGACGGATATGAAGACGGTATGATAACCGCAACCCTTAAAAATAAATTTTTTGCAGGGCAGGAGTTCGACTGCCTCGAGAGCGGCAGCGAGCCCTTCGCCGTTACGGCGTCCCCCCTTTACGATAAGGACGGTAAGGAAATCGATGTAGCACCCCATCCGATGATGACGGTGAAAATTCCCTTTCCGCGTCCAATAAAACCAGGCTCACTGCTCAGAATTAAAGAAATATAATTAACTTAACCGCTTTTAGGGAATAATTACCCTGAAGGCGGTGTTTTTTATGAAGAGCAAAATGGGGCAAAGGATAATATCGGTGTTTCTATGTATGGTAACGGTGTCGGTTATCTGCTTTTGGCGGATTTATAAAATAGGGCAGAGTGAGACTACGGCGGGCAGCGCATACAATGGATATACACTGACCCTATCGAGTCAGCGCGGTACAATTTTTGATTGTAATTTAGCCTCGCTGACCAATAGCGATACAAAAATTTTAGCGGCGGTGACGCCGACTCCACGCGCCATAACGGCTATCAGCGGTGTGTTGGAGGGCGAGGAACTTAAAGCCGTTCTGAACACACTGCGGGAAGGCAAGCCTGCCGTAGTCGAGTTAGATAGCGAAATTGAGAGTGACGGGATAATCTGTGTTAAGGTTTATGAAAATGTGTCCCGTGACACTGTCTGCGAGCATTTAATAGGCTATTTGGGTGCCGACGGGCACGGTGTTTCGGGAATTCAAAAGGCATACGATGAGTTGCTTTTTTCGGGGGACACTGTAAAGGTGATTTACCCGAGTGACGCCGACGGGGATTTTCTCGTCGGTGCAGAGCCCGAGGTTATTAACAACGAGAGCGTTGCGAATAGTGGTATTGCGCTGACCATCGATCGCGATATACAGCGTGTGAGTGAGCAGGCGATGGGGGAGGTCGAGTGCGGTGCCGCCGTTGTTATGGAGGTCGGCAGCGGCAAAATAAGGGCAATGGTCAGCCGACCGAGCTTTGATTTGTCCCGAATCAGTGACTATTTAGAGAGGGAGAATTCACCGCTTGTCAACCGCGCCTTGTCAGCCTATAATGTCGGCTCGGTATTTAAGCCCTGTGTTGCCGCGGCGCTGATAGAAAACGGCGGCAGTGAGGGCTATACTTGCACCTGTACGGGAAGTGTCGTAATCGCGGGCCACACCTTCGGCTGTCATAATTTAAGCGGTCACGGTAATATGAATCTGTCTTCTGCTATAGAATTATCCTGTAACAGTTTTTTCTACGAGTTCTCACAGCGGCTCGGTGCTGATAAAATATATAATCAGGCTAAAATATTCAGCTTCGGTACGGCTACCGATATCGGCGGAATTTTGACCGACAGCGGCTCTATCGGCAGTTATACGAGGCTGAGTTCAAGCGAAACCGCACTTGCCAACCTCTCTATCGGGCAGGGCGAGTTGTTGCTGTCTCCCATATCCATTCTGCCGCTTTACGAGGCTATTGCAAACGGCGGGATATATTATACCCCGACCGTTATCGAGGGTACGGTTACGGGCGGCGTTATAGAGCGGAGGGGACTATCGGCTCCCACCCGCGCCATGAGTGAAGAAACAGCCGAAAAATTAAAGGAATATCTGTGCCGCGTGGTAGTTTCGGGCACGGGTACGGCGGCTGCGCCCGAGAGCACCACCGCCGCAGGCAAAACCGCTACTGCCGAAACGGGCTGGAGAATAGACGGCGAACTTATACAAAACTCTTGGTTTTGCGGATTCTTCCCGTCTGAAAACCCGAAATACGCGGTGTCGGTACTCATAGAAAATGAGAAGAAAAACAATATAACGGGCGCCCCTATATTCAAAAAAATTGCCGACGGCATTACCCGTCTTCAAAAAAGCCGATAAAACGCGCGGTTTTTATTGCAAAAATCGCTATATTATGATAAAATATATTGAATAAATATATATTGGAGGGGGGATAAGAATGGCATATAAAAAATGGGTGGTAAACAGTATCGATAAATCTGCCGCCTCCCGTCTTGCCGAGGAATGTGATATTGACCCCTTCGTAGCACTCATAGCCTCGTCGCGCGGTTACAGTGACCCTGCCGATTTAGAGCAGTTCTTATCTAGTGAGCCGCTTTATTCTTCTCCCTATGAGCTGCCCGATATGGCAAAGGCCGTAGAGGCGGTAAATAAGGCTATCGAGGACGATACCCTTATCGCCGTTTTCGGAGACTATGACTGTGATGGAATTACCGCTACGGCACTGCTTTACTCTTATTTACAGCGCCGCGGTGTGAGATGTATTTACTATATTCCCGACCGCACCGAGGAAGGCTACGGTATGACCGCTACGGCTATCGATAAACTGTATGCGCGCGGTGTCGGTATGATAATTACGGTCGATAACGGTATCAGTTGTGCTGTCGAGGTAGAGTATGCAAGCAGCCTCGGCATTACCACCGTTGTTACCGACCATCATTTGCCGCCCGAAACATTACCAAATGCCGCCGCGGTGGTTGACCCGCATATTGTCGGCAGTGCGGTAGAATTCAAGGATATATCGGGCGTATTTGTTGCATTTAAACTTGTGTGTGCGCTTGAAAACGCCGAGCCTGAGGAGTTGGCGCCCCTTTATTCCGACCTTGTTGCTATCGGCGCTATTGCCGATATAATGCCCCTTAAAGACGAAAACCGAGATATTGTAAAGCAGGGTCTTTATGCTATCAATAATACAAGCAAGGTAGGTGTAGTGTCCTTGCTTAACAGCGCGGGCATTAAGCGCGGTGATGTTACCGCTGGCAGGATTTCCTTCGGCATCGCGCCCCGTCTTAACGCGGCAGGCAGAATGAACAGTGCCGATATTGCGGTGAAATTATTACTCAGTGAAAATTTCCACGAAGCCGCCGCACTCGCAGAACAGCTAGAAAAATTTAATGCAGAGCGTCAAAAAACCGAGCAGACAATACTTGAAGAAGCAGTGCATATAATCGAAAAAGAAAATTTAGCCTATGACCGCGTTATCGTCGTAAAGGGCGATAATTGGCACAAGGGCGTTGTGGGTATAGTTGCCTCCCGTATAGTCGATAAGTACGGCAGACCCGCTATTGTGCTGACTTGTGACGGCTCGGGCGAGGTTTCGGGCTCGGGCAGAAGCGTTGCAGGTTTTTCGCTTTACGACGCTATTAGTGACAGCCGTGATATACTAACCCGTTTCGGCGGTCATGAGCTTGCGGCAGGTGTCGCATTATCTGCTGACAGGGTCGATGAATTCAGAAAAAAGATTAATAGTTACGCGGCAACCGTTCCCGAATATTACCCCGAGTTACGGCTTGACTGCAAGCTTAATCCCGCGGGTATGACGGTAGACCTTGCCGATGCTATAAAACTCTTAGAGCCTTTCGGAACGGGTAACCCGACACCCGTTTTCGGCGTGTACGGACTCACCCTACAGCGCATTACACCGCTCGCGGGCGGCCGTCACTCAAAACTATTATTTTCAAAGGACGATAACGCTATTGAGGCACTCGCTTTCTCGGTATCACCCGAGGCTGTCCCGTTCGGAATAGGGGATAAGGTAGATATAGCCGTTACGGTCGATGTTAATGAATATAACTCGCGCCGAAGTTTATCTGTAATTATAAAAAATTGGCGCCGCCACGGCACCGATGACGATAAACTTTTCTCCGATATTGCTTTATATGAAGGCTTCAAGCGGGGCGACGCGGCAGACTTTACTGCACCCACCCGTGAGGAGATAGGAGAGGTCTATCGCAGTACGGCGGAAGCCACGAGCGACGAGAAAATAAGGCAAAAGCATATATGCACGCTTGGATATTTTAAAACTATGATTTCCCTCGAGGTGCTCGAGGAATTAGGTCTTATAAATACCTTTACTGAGAACGGAATAAAAAAACATAAATCCGCGGCAGGGGTAAAATCCGACCTCGGAAATTCCAAGATACTTAAAAATTTGAAAAGATAGGGGGCGTTGAGTGTGGATACTGTTTATGAAAACAATTACGGTGAACTTGTTGAATTAATGGAAAAGCAGGGCGGCAGCTATGATTTTCCGCTTGTTCGTCGCGCCTTCGAGTGCTGCGTAAATGCGCACGCAGGTCAGCTTCGTTCCTCTAAAGAGGAGTTTTATCTGCACCCCTATAACGTTGCTAAAATAGTGGTATCACTCGGTATGGACTCGCAGTCTGTTGCGGCAGCACTGCTTCACGATACGGTAGAGGATACCTCTGTTACTATCGAGGACATTAAGCGCGATTACGGCGAGGAGGTAGCGCTGATTGTTGACGGCGTTACCAAACTCGGTAAGATTTCCTATTCCACCAAAGAGCAGCAGCAGGCAGAAAACCTGCGCAAAATGCTTATGGCTATGGCAAAGGATATCCGCGTTATCATCATAAAACTTGCCGACAGGCTTCATAATATGCGCACTATTGATGCAGTGCCCGAATATAAGCAGAGGGAGAAATCCCTCGAAACACTTGAGGTTTTCGCACCTATCGCGCACCGACTCGGTATCAGGCACATAAAAGAGGAGCTTGAGGACCTGTCCATTAAACACCTTGACCCTATAGCCTATGCCGAAATTGAGGAACTTTTAACACACCGCAAGGAACAGCGTGAGAAGATACTAAAAGACATTAAGGAAAAAATTGCCGAAAGGCTTAAGGAAGTAATACCTGATGTAAACGTTTCAATTCAGGCGCGCGTAAAATCAATACACGGAATATACCGCAAGATGTATGTTCAGGGCAAGGATTTCGATGAAATTTACGATATCTATGCACTGCGCATCATCACCGATACTTTAGCCGATTGCTATAACATTTTAGGCTTGATGCATGACCTTTTCCGCCCCCTGCCGGGACGGTTCAAGGACTATATCTCTATGCCGAAACCCAACCGTTATCAGTCACTTCACACCACCGTTGTAGGTCGCGATGCAATTCCCTTTGAAATACAAATACGTACTGCCGAAATGCACCATACCGCCGAGTACGGTATCGCGGCGCACTGGAAATATAAAGAAGGTGTGACGGGCAGTGATGAACGGCTCGAAAATCAGCTCGCGTGGATTCGTCAGATTCTCGAGAGTCAGACCGATTCGGGTGACTCCTCCGATATTATCAGCACCATTAAGGTCGATTTAGCGCAGGAAGACGTTTTTGCCGTAACACCAAAAGGTGACGTAATCAACCTGCCTGCAGGCGCTACGGTTATCGATTTTGCCTTTGCGATACACTCTGCTATCGGCGTTAAGATGATAGGCGCTAAGGTAGACGGTAAAATCGTACCTATCAACCATGTTATTAAAACGGGTGAGATTGTAGATATCTTAACTACAAATCAGGCGGGCCACGGACCGAGCCGAGATTGGCTTAAAATTGCCGTTACAAATCAGGCGAAGGCTAAAATCCGCGGTTGGTTCAAACGCGAGCGCAGAGCCGAGAATATCGAGAACGGCAGGAATGAGATAGAAACCGAATTCCGCCGTAATTCTATTGTTCTGCCCGATGACGAAATGGAAAAATTCATAGAGGATATCGCTAAACGACAGAAACTTAGCAGTGCCGAGGAACTTTACGCCGCTATCGGCTACGGCGGTATATTCCTCTCGAAAATTATTCCGCGTATTAAGGATGAATACAACAAGCTTGTAAAGGTAGCAAAACCCGAGCCTGTTGAAATTAAGCCGATACGCGAGTCCTCCTCGTCCGACGGTGTTATCGTTGACGGGCTGGATGACTGCCTCATTAAATTTTCAAAATGCTGCGCACCGCTTCCGGGCGACGAAATCATCGGCTTTATCACCCGCGGTCACGGTGTTTCTATCCATAAGCGTGACTGTAATAACGTTCCCGTAGATATAGCCGCCGCGGCAGAGCCGGGCAGATGGGTAAATGCGCATTGGGCAGCCCATAGCCGCCGCACCACATTTATATCGACACTTCGTATTTCGGGTATCGACCGTGACGGTCTGCTCGCCGACGTTACGGTAATGCTTTACAATATGCATGTATCTCTGCACGCCGTTAATGCCCGTCCGACCAAGGACGGTAACTCGGTAATACAGATAACCTTGAGTGCTGAAAACGTAGAGCATCTAAAGAGCATTATTAATCACATTGAAAAGCTTCACGGCGTATTTAGTGTTGAGAGAATTAATCAGTAGGTGAAAAATGAAAGCAATTATTCAAAGAGTATCACACGCGTCGGTTACTGTAGACGGTGAAATAAAGGGTAAAATAGATAAGGGCTATATGATACTGCTCGGTGTCACAAATGAGGATACCTGCGCTGAGGCTCAGCTATTAGCAGCCAAAACCGCAAATCTGCGTATTTTCTGCGATGAGAACGATAAAATGAATTTATCCCTGCTCGATATCGGTGGCGCCGCGCTTGTGATTTCCAATTTTACCCTGTGCGCTGATACTAAAAAAGGCAACCGCCCGTCCTTTATAAACGCTATGCCGCCCGCTGAGGCTGACAGGCTCTATAATTATTATTGCGAGTGCTTGAAAGAGAACGGTGTCGGTGTGGTAGAAAAGGGTGTTTTCGGTGCCGATATGAAGGTTAAACTTTTAAACGACGGCCCCGTTACCATTACGCTTGATACCGATATCTGGAGGAAATAGATGAGGGTTATTCGTGAAGCAATAGGCATGAACGGTACTAACTGCTATATGCTCGCAGGGGACGATTTTGCAATCGTTATCGACCCTGCCGAAGAGCATACCGCCATCCGCGATTTCGCAAAATACAATAAAGAAAAGGCTCATAAAGCCATACTGCTGACCCATTGTCATTTCGACCATATCGGCGGCGTAGAGTCGCTGCGCGAAATTTGGAATTGCCCCGTTATTATAGGTGAAAAGGAAACAGAGGGACTCAGTGACCCTAAAATAAACTTTTCGGCTTATTGGGGAGACAAGGTAATGAGCATAGCAGCCGATAGGACCGTGGCAGACGGCGAGATATTAAATATCGGCAGCTGCGCTATAGAGGTTCTGCATACACCGGGGCACACCGAAGGCTCAGTATGTTATTTAATAGACGGTAAACTCTTCAGCGGTGATACCTTGTTTCGGCTTAGCATCGGCAGAACCGATTTGCCGACGGGCTCATTCGATACCGAGCTGGCGTCACTCACCCGACTGATGCAGTTAGACGAGAATACCCCCGTTTACCCAGGTCACGGTGAGAAAACTACCATCGGTTTTGAAAAAGCAAACAATCCATATATAAAGAGATAATTATGAAAATTTGTAATAAAAACAACAGTTTTAAATATGAACTTGAAAAACTTTGCCGTATTTTTTTGCCTTTCGACAAAATTTACTTTACAGAGGACTTAGAAACGGATAATATTTACGCGGTTACGCGACGAGAGAATGGCGAAAATAATACCGTACTATCGGCAGAACTTCATATCGGGGATAAAAAAGCATTTTACAGTGATATGGTAGAAAACGATGCGGAAGATTATGAAAAAGAGTGCGAACGCGTTTTAGCCGTGCAGTTGTTTAACTGCTTTACCGAACTGACAGGCTATAAACCGCAGTGGGGAATACTCACGGGTGTTCGTCCCGCAAAGCTTTATTCGAGGCTCACGTCCCAGTATGGCGGGGACTATGCCGACCGTTATTTTAAGGAAAAGTTTTTAACTGCTGATAATAAAATCAATCTCTGCCGCGAGGTGGGTAAATCCGAGCAGGCAATAACTGCGGTGTCAAGTCGCGATTCATTCAGCCTTTATATCTCAATTCCGTTTTGTCCAACGCGGTGTGCCTATTGCTCGTTTGTGTCCCACTCGGTAGATAAGGCGGAAAAACTGATACCGCAGTATCTGGAAAAACTGATAGAAGAATTAGCAGTAACCGCGAAAATCGCAAAAGATAATAAACTGAAACTGCTATCGGTCTACATAGGCGGCGGAACACCTACGACGCTCTCTTCTGAGCAAATGGAACGGCTGATGACGGCGGTAAAGGATAATTTTGATTTATCAGGCATTCTTGAATACACCGTCGAAGCAGGCCGCCCCGATACCATAACGAAGGATAAGTTAGAGGTAATAAAAAGACTCGGCGCTACCCGTATCAGCATAAATCCGCAAACCATGAACGATGAGGTTTTGGATATTATCGGCAGACGACATACGACCGAGCAAACCCTCACCGCCTTTGCCACCGCCCGCGAGGTAGGTTTTGATAACATTAATATGGACCTTATCGCAGGTCTGCCACACGATACTGTAGACAGTTTTATAAACACGGTAGACAGGGTAATAAAGCTTAACCCCGAGAGCATAACGGTGCATTCATTGTCTCTCAAACGCGCCTCAAACCTTAATCAGAATAATATTCTGCCCGAATTTGATAGCGGCATCGCGGCATCGCGTATGGTAGATTATGCCCACACCGCTTTGTCAAAAAACGGCATAGTTCCATATTATATGTATAGACAAAGTAAAACCGTCGGTAATCTCGAAAATGTCGGATATTCTCTTATAGGTAAAGAAAGTTTTTACAATGTATATATTATGGACGAGACACACACAATATTAGCGTGCGGTGCTTCGGCTGTAACCAAGCTGAGAGAGCCGGGCGGTTCGTATATTGAAAGAATTTTTAATTTTAAGTACCCGTATGAGTATATTAATAATTTTTCAGAAATTCTTTCAAGAAAGGACAGAATAACTACTTTTTATGATGAATACCGTATATGAAATTAATAAATCCGTTTCTCAGGACGTAAAGGCCTTTATTGAGGAATCGGAAGCTAATTACAAGCGAGAAATAAAGAGTATAGCTGACCACATTAATGCTAACCGCCACCTAAAGTTAATAATGCTTGCGGGCCCGTCGGGCTCGGGCAAGACGACATCGGCGCATATATTGTGTAACTGTTTGAAGGAACTTGGAATAGACTCTAAAATTATTTCTCTTGATAACTTTTATTTGGACGCAGAAAAATTACCGATATTGCCAAATGGGGAAAAGGATACCGAAAGCGTAAATTCCCTCGATTTGGCGGAAATCAGACGTTGTTTTGAGGATATCATCAAAATCGGCAAAACGCGTATGCCCGTCTTTGATTTTGAAAATAAGAAAAGTATAAAAGATGCGCTTGAAATAGAGGCTCTCGGTGGAGTAATAATAGTCGAAGGACTGCACGCTTTAAATCCGCAAATAACAGACAGCTTACCGGAAGACAGCCTTTATAAAATATACGTCAGCGTAAACCGCAGTATTTTTGATGAGGACGGCTATGAACTTCTTTCCTCGCGTAAAATACGCCTTATGCGACGGGTGCTTCGCGATGAAAAATTCCGAGGCACCGAAATTAAGACTACACTGAGAATGTGGACACAGGTGGTCGGCGCCGAGACTCAGTATCTTTACCCCTTTAAAAATAAGGCTGATAAACTGCTGGTTACGCTGCATCCGTATGAGGTGTGTGTTTATAAAAACGCCTTTATAAAGGCGGTAGAGGGTATTAATATATCGGATTATAATTACGCGTACGCGGCTTATACCGCGGGTGCCGCAAAGAAATTTTGCGATATAGATATGCAACTCGTCCCCGAGGATTCGCTTATCCGCGAGTTTATCGGCGGCGGAAATATTAAATATTAAGATAAGAGGTGCTAATATGGGATTTTTTGATGAAACATGGGAAAAAGCAAAGGATGTATTCGAGGTTGCCGCAAAGAAAACCGAGGAGGTTGCTGCTGTCGGTAAACAGAAATACGATATTGCCTCTCTAAAATCCAAGCTTGCTAAAAATTACGAGTGCCTTGGTATGATATGCTTTAAAAATATGAATATCGATGAGATAACCGACGAGGAAACCCGTCATATTGTGCTTAAAATCAGGGAAAATCTCACCGATATTGATAAGGCAAATGAAGAACTTCTGAAAATAAAGAATCAGCGCGCTTGTCCAAAATGCGCAGCCGCCGTCGATGAAAAGGCAGTCTACTGCGCGGTCTGCGGCGCTAAAATGGACCAAGAGGTATAAAGATGTCGGATAAGAAAAAAATAGGAATTATAATAGCTGATGGTGACGAGTTCCTGCCGCTTAAGGAAAAATCGGCAGAACTCGGGGCAGAAAGTGTCAAAATAGCAGGCAGACGAGCCTATCGGTTTACTTTTCAGGGGAATAGCGGCTCAGCCGAAGTCACCGCCGTTCACTGCGGTATCGGTAAGGTAAATGCCGCCGCGGCAGCCACAGCACTTGCAGAAAAAGGCGTACATATTATACTTAACTGTGGCTTGTCAGGTGGGATTTCGGGTGTAGTGAAAAATGAACTGTGCCTGCCCGATAAGTTTTTAGAGCACGACTTTGATTTAAGCGGTATCGGCTATAAGCACTGTGAAAAACCGGGGCAGGAGTATATCTACTCGGCAGATGCCGAGCTTCTCAGCGTCGCGAGGCGGGTTCTGCCGTCGGCTAAGGTCGGCACCGCCGTAACGGGGGACTGCTTTGTGCAGAACGATGCCCTGCGAGACTTTTTAAAGGATGAATTTTCGGCTATGTCCTGCGATATGGAAACCGCCGCTGTGGCGTATGTTTGCTATGCCTACGGTATTGGGTTTTTATCCGTCAGAAAGATATCTGATGACGCGGGAAATGACGCAGTTGACAGCTATCGCGAGCTGAATGCCTTGGCTGAAGACACCCTTATTAACGCGATTTTTGCAATTATTCGCGAAATATTATAGGGTTTTCGTACAACTGAAAAGTGGCTAATTTATTGAAAACTACCAAATTAAGCACTTTTCACTAAAACACTATTGATTTTTTGGAAAAAATATGGTAAAAAGATTATATGTGGGATAAAAACGATAAGTATACATTTGAGGATTTTGCAAAAATTATTAAAATTCTCCGTTCACCTGACGGTTGTCCGTGGGATAGAGAGCAAACTCACAGGTCTATAAGGAACGAATTTATAGAAGAAACCTATGAGGCGGTTGACGCGATTGACCGTGACAATGATACCGATATGTGCGAGGAACTCGGTGACGTTATGCTGCAGGTAATGCTGCACGCGCAGATAGCCTCGGAAGAGGCGGCTTTTGACATCACCGATGTTATCGACGGTATCGCGCGTAAAATGATTTTACGTCATCCCCACGTTTTCGGTGATGTTAAGGCCGATACTACCGAGCAGGTGCTTGAAAACTGGGATAAAATCAAAAGAGAAGAAAAGCATCAGCAAAGCTATACCGATACACTCACTTCAGTGCCGATGTCTTACCCCGCTTTAATGCGAGCCCAGAAGGTTCAGAAGCGCGCTAAAAAGGTCGGCTTCGATTGGGATAATATAAAAGAACCGCTCGCTAAGGTGAGCGAAGAGCATAAAGAACTTTGCGAAGCAATAGAGTCGGGGCAGCGTGACGCTATTTTTGAAGAGTTCGGTGATATGCTTTTTGCCCTTGTGAATGTTTCCCGCTTTTTAAAAATTGACAGTGAGGAAGCGCTGCAAAGAGCAACAGATAAGTTCATAACCCGTTTTGCCCGCGTCGAAGAAATCGCGCTTAAAAACGGTATGGATATGAAAGAAACCCCGCTCGAAGTTCTCGATAAATTTTGGGACGAGGCTAAGAAGTAATTCAAACGGTTTTCCGTTCGAAATAAAAAATTTGGAGGTAACTCACAATGAACAAGGCAGAATTAGTAGCAGCAATTGCTGAAAAAGCAGGAATTGCAAAAAAGGATGCTGACAAGGCTTTAGCAGCATTCATCGAAACAGTTGAAGCAGAAATGAAGAAGGGCGGCAAGGTTCAGCTCGTAGGCTTCGGTACTTTTGAAGTACGTGAGCGCGCTGCAAGAAAGGGCATCAACCCCCTTACAAAGGAAA
>JAZULY010000010.1:0-1677 GCA_045603355.1 Acutalibacteraceae bacterium
CACCGTCCTTTAATAATTTTTCGGCAGGTGCGCCTAATTTGCCGTCATCCTTGCGATACAATTCATCAATCTCAGATTCTGCTTTTTTGAATGCTTCGCTATCAAACTCGGTATAATTCCAGTCAATAAATTTCTGGCGCATACGGTTAAAGAAGCCTCTCGCATCGTCTTTATTTTGAAGAGCGTAATTGCTTCCTAAAATATATACGAGTTTATCGGTAACATAGCGCTGACGCATTTTTCCGCAGTTTGCCTCAACCAAATCAAAGGAGTTCTGTTGCAGATAAACAGCATCGAGCATTTCGGATTTTAAATAGGTAATGTAATCTGAAAGAGTAGTACCTTCTTCGCCGACAACCTTCATCATAGAACCAATCTCATCTCCGTGGTGAAGAATACTCTTGCAAAAGTCTAACTTTTCGTTGTCAATAACGCTGTTATATTTTGACCAAGAGATAAGCGATTCAATGGCGGGATACTTTCTTGCATCCGAACGCTCACGGGAAAGACCGTGGAAAGCACCCACAACCTTTAAGGTCGCCTGTGTTACAGGTTCCTCAAAGTTGCCGCCTGCAGGGGATACGGTACCGCCGATAGTAACAGAACCGGTACTGCCGTCAGGCAAGCGGACATAACCCGCTCTTTCGTAAAATGCTGCAATATAGGATTCCAAGTATGCAGGGAAAGCCTCTTCACCGGGGATTTCTTCAAGTCTGCCTGACATTTCACGCATCGCCTGTGCCCATCGTGAAGTCGAGTCTGCCAGCATAAGAACATGAAGCCCCATTTGGCGATAGTACTCAGCAAGTGTTACCGCAGTATAAACCGAAGCTTCACGGGAAGCAACGGGCATAGAGGAAGTGTTACATATAATAATAGTACGTTCCATAAGCGAACGACCGGTTTTAGGGTCAGTCAGTTCGGGGAACTCAGTGAGCGTTTCAACAACTTCACCTGCGCGCTCACCGCAGGCGGCGATAATCACGATATCCACATCCGCATATTTTGACGTGGTATGCTGTAGTACCGTTTTACCCGCACCAAACGGTCCGGGAGTACAATAAGTTCCGCCTTTTGCTACAGGGAAGAAGGAGTCAATAAGACGCACCTTGGTTTCCATCGTTTCAATAGGTGCCAATCTCTCGCTGTAGCATTTTACCGCACGTTTAACGGGCCATTTAAAGGACATAGATACGGGTATTTCACGACCTCGCTCATCGGTTAAAACCGCAATCGTTTCTTTAATGGTGTATTCGCCCTTTTCGGCAATGGATTTTACCGTATAATTCCCAAGCAGATAAAAGGGAATGAAAATTTTATGTGTAAACGGGCCCTCGGGAACGGTGCCGATGTGTTCACCTGCACGAACAACGTCGCCGACTTGTGCGGTCGGTGTAAACTCCCATTTCTTTTCGGAATTAAGCCCGTCTGCGTAAATTCCTCTTTCCAAAAACCAGCCTGCCTGTTCTGCTAACACGGGAAGCGGATTTTGAAGTCCGTCATATATCTGACCGAGCAATCCGGGGCCGAGATCTGCCGAGAGCATATCTCCCGTAAATTCAACCGTATCCCCACATTGAATACCATCGGTCATTTCATAAACCTGCACTTGTGCCACATTGCCTTTTATACGGATAACCTCACTTTTAAGGGCGGTGTCACCCACAAAAACATAGC
>JAZULY010000011.1:0-1639 GCA_045603355.1 Acutalibacteraceae bacterium
ATTGCTCGCTTGTTCTGCCTTGCATTAAGTAGCTGCTTTCCCAGGGCATAGAAAGCGGATAGCTCCCGCTCCGTAGCTTTTGCCTGCTCAACAGCCTTTCGGGCGTTCTTAACCTCTGTACGGGCTGCCCTCATTTCGTCAAACTCTTTTGCCGAGAGCTGTACGCTTGCCGTTACGCCTTTTGCCTTGCCGCCGCCTCTTAAATGGTATAGACGGTTGCGCGTTGCGTCCTGGGAGCGGTTGAGTTCCTCGGCGAGCTGCGAAATAAACTTGCGCTCTTTTTGGTACCCGCGCAGCAGCAGCTCGTCCTCCTCGGGAGTCCAGGCTCCCGCTTTAACCGCTGCCCGCTCGGGGGTAAACTCGTGCCCGCATTGCGGACATTTTACAGCTTTACACATTTTTTAATTCCTCCCGTATATTTCTCTTTATGGTCTGCAAACAATCCTCCCCAGGCTCACGCATACAGCCTTGCGTATCTCCGAGCATAAAGGAGCAAGGGCAGATGTCGCAATCATTGCCGTCGCTTGTCATTTCAAAAATTATTTCTGCGACTCTTTGCAATTCTTTTTCGTTCATTGCGCGAGCCTCCTTTGTTTGTGTAGTGATAATTGCTCGCTAAAAAAGCTACTAATATTAAAATTGTTGTTTCTTATTTGAAAAGCGTCGCCACATTGCACAATGTCGGGGTAATTATCATTAGCAACGAGCATAGCGTGCTTGTCTATCTCGTAAGCGTAATACTCTACATTAGTAAAGCCCATTTTATCCAGGCAATAGCGGCCCGTACCGATACCGTCATACATTGATACGACTACTATTTTTTCGTTGCGGGGCACATTTTCAAGTGCGCCATTAAGAATATGTATAATAATTTCTGCCGTCCAACCGTTACCCGTGCCGTTGTATCGTTGGCTGTCGCTTACAGCTTTTGTATAGTTGTCGGGTAGCGTTTGCAAGCGTTCATATTCTATCGGTGTTAATTTTCTCGGTATGCCGTTTTGCATAACCTTTTTAACGCGGTGTCCGCCTCCTCCGTCGCAAGTAAGAGTAGGCGATTTGTAGTTGATGTTGTGTACGCGCTTTATAATATCCATTGCTTTAATATCCATTAAAGCGCATACTGCTTTATCGTCGCCGAGAGGCGTAAAAGGTGTATTTGTATACCAATATTTTGACGGTACCTCCGAGGCGGGTAACAATATGTCTTTTAGGACGAGTCCTCTTTCTTTTGGTTGTTCAACCGTCCAATTAAAACCGTAAAACCGCTTCCGATTTTGAGCAGATAATAAAGAGCTGTTTATGTGCATAAGTTCAGTATTGAGCTCGTAGCTTATTTGCTCTTTGATTGCTTGAGCTGCAGACTCGTTATTTTCGTATAAGAAAAGGTCGGGCTTGAATTTTTCTTTTGCTATTAAGTAATTTTTGAATAGTTCCCAACCGAGCCCGCTTGCCGTTGTTTCTCTGTCTTTTGCGCGAGCTACGCTCCAATGAGTGCAAGGGCTGCCGCCAATCAAAAATCAAATCATAAAATATCCTCCTCGATATAATCAAATAAGGTAGGCTGTTCGTAGTGTGGAGTAGCTATATAAGCGTCTACCTTTGCGGAAATTTCCTTGAAAGTTTGTCCGTACTTAAAGCC
>JAZULY010000012.1:0-3930 GCA_045603355.1 Acutalibacteraceae bacterium
GTTGCGGGATTAGAGCGCGGTGTACGGCCTATTGGCGACTGGTCTATATTAATTACCTTATCAAGGTTTTCTTCGCCCGTAATAGATTTATACTCACCGGGGAAGGTTTTTGCGCGATTTAGTTTTGCCGCTAAATATTTATAAAGTATCTCGTTAACAAATGACGATTTACCTGAGCCCGACACACCCGTAACACAGATAAATTCACCGAGCGGCAGTTTAACATTAATGTTTTTAAGGTTGTTTTCAGCCGCACCCTTAACCGTGAGATATGCGCCGTTACCCCGTCGGCGCTTCTTTGGGATTTCAATTTTTCTACGCCCCGAAAGATAATCCGACGTAATGGAATTATTACACTTTTTAAGTTCTTCTACGGTACCCGAGAAAACTACCTCACCGCCGTGAATACCCGCACCGGGGCCGATATCAACAACGTAGTCGGCCTCTCTTATAGTATCCTCATCGTGCTCGACAACGATAAGTGTGTTACCAAGGTCGCGCAGGTGTTTAAGGGTTTCAATAAGCTTTTCATTATCACGCTGATGCAGACCGATGCTCGGTTCATCAAGTATATAGAGCACGCCCATAAGCGAAGAGCCTATTTGCGTTGCCAGACGTATACGCTGACTCTCTCCGCCTGAAAGTGTACCCGAAGAGCGCGACAGTGTGAGATATTCAAGTCCTACGCTCTTTAAAAAATTAAGGCGGTTATTTATCTCCTTGATAATGGGCTCGGCTATTTTTGCCTTAAAGGAGGTAAATTCGAGCGCGCTTAAAAAGTCGATAGTCTCAACCACCGACATTTTGCAAAGTTCGTCGATATTTTTGCCGCCAACCGTAACCGCGAGCGCCTCAGGCTTTAGTCGCGTACCGTTACAGTCGGGACAGTTGCACTCGTTCATATGCATTTCTATCTCTCGGCGCGCGAAGTCACTTTTAGATTCGCGGTAACGGCGCTCAAGGTTATTAACGACACCTTCAAAAGGCGCATAGTAAACGCTACCCTTGCCCCAGCTGCCTGTTCGCACGAGCTTTAACTGCTCGTCGCCCGTGCCGTACAGAACGGCATTTTTCGCCCTTTCTGACAGGTCTTTAAAGGGTGTATTAATATCGAAGCCATAGTGCTCTGCAAGGCCTTGATAGTACATTGTTGCAATAGTACCCTGATTAGGATAAAACCAGGAATTAACCCCCCAACCCGATGCATGGATAGCGCCGTCCAATAGAGATTTAGTATCATCCGCGATAATAAGGCGCGGGTCAATCTTCATAAACTTGCCGATACCCGTACATTTAGGGCAGGCGCCGACGGGACTGTTAAAGGAAAAGAGTGTGGGAGTAACCTCGGGCAGGCTGATATTATGCTCGTCACACGCGTAGTTCTGCGAAAAGCGCAGCTCCTCCCCGCCGATAACATCAACATTTATAATACCGCCCGTAAGGTTTGTCGCGGTTTCAATACTGCCCGCAAGGCGGCTCTTAATATCCTCTTTTACGACGAGTCGGTCAATAATTATATCTATATAATGCTTTTTATTTTTATCAATTTTAATTTCTTCGGTCAGTTCATACATACTACCGTCAATTCGCACGCGCACATAACCCGATTTTCTCGCAGCAAGCAATTCCTTAGTATGCTCACCCTTTCTGCCCCGCACAATGGGAGCCATTACCTGAATTTTGGTGCCCTCGGGCAGTTTGAGTATACTGTCAACTATCTGGTCGGTGGTTTGCTGACTTATTTCTTTGCCGCACACGGGACAGTGCGGAACGCCGACACGCGCATACAAAAGTCGCAAATAGTCATAAATTTCGGTTATGGTGCCGACGGTAGAACGCGGATTTTTCGAAGTTGTTTTCTGGTCAATGGAAATTGCGGGAGAGAGTCCCTCAATGCTCTCAACATTCGGCTTCTCCATCTGACCGAGAAACATACGCGCATAGGAAGAAAGGGACTCAACGTATCGGCGTTGTCCCTCTGCATAAACGGTATCGAAAGCGAGCGAAGATTTGCCAGAGCCCGAAAGACCCGTGAAAACGACCAGCTTGTCCCTCGGTATTTCGACATCAATATTTTTAAGATTATTAACCTTAGCACCTTTAATTACAATTTTATCGATTGCCATAATTACCCCTTAAGATAAACTTATAATATCATCATTCCCTATTTTAACTCATTTAAATTTAAAAGTAAATTATTTTTTGTTATATAATGCGCGGTTGACTTTAGAAATAACTATGAGTATAATTTATTTAAAGCATATATTCTTTTTGGAGGATGTTTATGGCAAATTTCAAGTGTAATAACTGCGGTAAAGAATTTATCGGCGCAGATGACTCCTCTGTCGTTTTCTGTGTTCACTGCGGCGCAAGGCAGGAAATCGGCGCAGAAAATGATACGGTAAGTCTTTTTGGATTTAGTTCGGCTAACACCGACGATTATATATATTCCTCATCTGCTGCCGTTACTAATACCGATACCCTGCTCAAACGCGCAGCGATGTATTTAGAGGCTAAAAACTGGCAGAAGGCAGATGAATATTTCACCCGCGTTACCGAGCTTGACCCCGAAAACATTTACGGCTATCTCGGTAAATTAATGGCGCAGGTTAAGGTTACATCACGTAAAAATCTTATGAATGCTTCGCGCCCGTTTGATACTACAAATAACTATAAAGTGCTTATGCGTATCGCTGATGAGGAGTTAGCGGCAGAACTGAAGGGCTATGTAATACATATTAAGGAGCGCCTCGAAACACAAAACCTTGAAAATACATACTTAAAAGCTTCTGATATACTCAGTAATGCTATGTACGAAAAGGATTATACGGCGGCGGTTGAATTATTCCGCAGTATACCTGGATATAAGGATTCAGAGCAAAAGGCGCTGCTTTGCGACCAGAAAATTGCTAAAATAAGACGCCGTAAAGCCGAACTTGAAGAGCAAAGACGAATCGAGGCTGAACAAAAGCGTTTAGAAAAGATAGCGCGTGAGAAGGAAAAGAAAATTAATAAAATTGTGATATGGTCGGTGGTTGGCATATTAGCCGCCCTCGGAATTTATATAGTAATAACGATTATATAACGCAAAAAGCCTAAAGTTTACACTTTAGGCTTTCTATTTTTCACCCTTCAAACTCTTAATCTTATCGCGCAAAAAGGCCGCGTGCTCAAATTCAAGCATTTTTGAAGCCTCACGCATTTCGGCGGTGAGCTTTGCGATAAGTTTATCTCGCTCGACCTTAGGCATTTTCTTAAATGCCTTTTCGGTATCGGCGGGTTTGGTTGACATTTCGATTATCTCGTGAACATCTTTAATAATGGTTCTCGGCACTATGCCGTTGGCTTTGTTATAGGCGTCCTGAATAGCGCGGCGGCGGTTTGTCTCGGTAATGGCCTTCTCCATTGAGCGGGTAACGCTGTCGGCATACATTATTACCTCGCCCTCGGCATTTCTCGCGGCTCTGCCGATGGTCTGGATAAGCGATGTTTCACTTCGAAGGAAGCCCTCTTTATCGGCATCGAGTATCGCCACTAATGATACCTCGGGAATATCAAGACCCTCTCTCAATAGGTTAATACCGACGAGGACATCAAATTCACCGAGTCTTAAGTCGCGGATTATCTGCATACGCTCGATAGTATCGATATCATAATGCATATAGCGCACCTTTATATCAAGGTTATCGAGATATTCGGTCAAGTCCTCAGCCATTTTTTTGGTGAGAGTTGTAACCAGCACGCGCTCCTTACGGGCTATGCGCATATTTATTTCAGACACTAAGTCATCTATCTGCCCCTCGCTAGGTTTTACGGTGACCTTAGGGTCAACCAGACCCGTCGGGCGGATGACCTGCTCGGCTATCTGTGCGGATTTTTCCTTTTCGAGTTCACCCGGTGTAGCCGAAACGAAAACAACCTGATTTATAT
>JAZULY010000013.1:0-9539 GCA_045603355.1 Acutalibacteraceae bacterium
TCAAAGCCTGCGTGGTGCAGAACGATAAGACCGCGCGAGAAGGCATAATCGTAAATTTTCAGCATTTCGGGCGAGTCTACAGTGAAATTCTGATACTCCGCGTGGAATTTAAGTCCTTTAAGACCTAAACTGCAGACAAAATCGATATCCCGCTTATAGTCGTCGGTAGCGGGGTGAATGCCGCCGAAGGAAATTATGCGGTCGTTTTGTATAGCGGTTGCCCATTCGTTTAGTGTTTTGGTCTGGCTGGGTTTCGTGATTACAGGCTGAATTACCGAAATATCAACGCCGAAGCTATCCATATTGTCGCACAGCCCCCGAACTGTACCGTCGTGGCAGGGAGTATATCTGCCGCCGCACGCCTCGACGAGCGACTTTATTGCGCGGTCTGCTAATGTATCGGGGAACGCGTGTGTGTGAAAATCTATTACCATAAAATATCGCCTCAAATGTATTTTTAACCGAAATGTTCACATTATTATATTAAACCTAAATTACATCTCAGTCAAGGAGTTATTATGTGTACGGCGGTAACTTATAAAACAAAGGATTTTTATTTCGGCAGAAATCTCGATTATGAGCATTCATTTGATGAATGTATCGCGGTAACACCCCGAAATTTTCCGCTTAATATCAGGTGCTGCCCGCCGATTAATAACCATTATGCCATAATAGGTATGGCGAAGGTGGTAGGGGGCGAGGCGCTCTATTTTGATGCCGTAAACGAAAAAGGACTGTGCGCGGCAGGGCTTAATTTCCCGAATAATGCGGTATATAATGAGGCACTCCAGCGCGCAGATAATATAACCCCATTTGAGTTTATCCCGTGGATATTATCACAGTGCAACTCGGTCAGCGCGGCACGAAAATTGCTAAAGAAAATGAATGTTGTGAATATTCCGTACAGTGAGGATTTACCTCTTACTCCACTGCATTGGATAATAGCCGACCGTGACGGTTGTATTACGGCAGAGCCTACAGAGGAAGGTCTTTGTGTGTACGAAAATCCCGTAGGCGTGCTTACCAATAACCCACCGTTTCCGATGCAGATGATGTTTTTAAACAATTATATGGGCGTATCGGCGCGCAGTGCAGACAACCGATTTTGTCCCGATTTGCCGCTTGACGAATACTCGCGAGGGATGGGCGGCATTGGGCTTCCGGGCGACCTATCGTCTTTATCAAGGTTTGTAAGGGCGGCGTTTGGCAGATGCAACTCGGTATCGGGGGACGGGGAGACGGAAAGCGTTTCGCAGTTTTTTCATATTCTGTCAACTGTCGAGCAGATTCGCGGCTGTAACCGAGTAGAGGGGAGGATGAGTGAAATTACGATATATTCCTCCTGTTGTAATGCAGAGCGCGGTCTTTATTACTACAAAACCTACGATAACAGTACTATACACTGCGTTGATATGTATGCCGAAAATCTTGACGGCAGGGAAGTGAAAACCTATCCGCTGAAAACCGAAGCGGAGGTTATTTTCCAAAACTGAGGAGAGTAAACTGAAATTAAAGGGGAATCGTGTTTTGAAAAGAAAAACCAAAAGTATAATAATAGGTGCCGCGGCAGCAGTAAGCACCGCCGCGGCGCTCACCACTGTATATTACGCGAGCGCCAAAAGGCTTATCGGCATAGCGCTTGACCGCAAGGCTCCGCGGGTGAGTGACCGCAGCCGCGCGAGACTCAGCGGATTTTCTGACCTTGATACAATATTAAAAAGCGCGGGTCAGGGTGCCGACAAACTGAAGACTGCTGACTGCGAAACGGTCGAAATAACCTCGACTGACGGTACAAGGCTTGTGGGTCACTGGTACTGTCCAGAAAACCCGAAGCGAGTAATAGTTGCTATGCACGGCTGGCGCTCGGCGTGGTACAGAGATTTCGGTATGATAGCCCCGTTCTGGCACTCTAACGACTGCGCCGTTCTTTATGCCGAGCAGCGCGGTCAGGGGGAGAGCGGCGGCGACTATATGGGTTTTGGGCTCTTAGAGCGTTATGACTGCCTTAATTGGGTGAATTGGGTAAACGAGCGCACCGAGGGGAAAACGCCTATATACCTCGGCGGTGTATCAATGGGCGCCACCACCATCTTAATGACGGCGGGATTTACTCTGCCTTCTTCTGTGCACGGAATTATTGCCGACTGCGGCTTCACCTCGCCCCACGCGATATGGCAGCACGTGGCTAAGAATAATTTGCGTATTCCGTACGGTCTGTACAAAAATCTTGCGGGTGACATATGCAAAAGAAAAATCCAGGAGGGACCGATGGACTACTCCTGTATTGACGCTATGAAGGCCTGCCGCGTGCCCGTACTTTTTATCCACGGTACCGACGACCGCTTTGTGCCGATAGAGATGACCTATGAGAATTTCAAGGCTTGCGCCTCCCCTAAGCGGCTTTTTATCGTACCCGGGGCACAGCACGGTCTTAGTTATTACGTAGACCGCGACGGTTATGAAACGGCGGTCAAGAGTTTTTGGCGGGAATATGACTAATTGATTAATAATCAGTGAACATTTCAGCGGCAGCATTGACACCGCAAAAGGGCACCTTTAAAATATAAATGTTGATATATGTATAAATATAGTGGAGGTGCCGAATGAAGAAAAAACGGTGGCGCTCACTACTGCGGCGCAGGTTACTTATAATACTGCTGATCCTCGTGCAGCTCGCTTTTATTATTTATACCCTCGCGAGCGGCAGTATAGCGTCGAGCATTATCAGTAAAGCGCTTACTGCGCTGAGCGTGCTTGTCTGTCTTTATATAGTATCGTGTGATTCAAAGGGCGCGTATAAGCTCACCTGGGTATTTATGATACTGCTTTTCCCCGTATTCGGCGGACTTTTTTATCTGTTTTTCAGTTTTCAGACTACCACTAAAAGGGCGGCTGAAAAGAGCGCGAGAGCCGAGCAAAAGGCGAAAGAACTGTATCGGCTGCCGAGCGACGCATATACTGACGCCTGTGACGCCTTCCCGACAGCCGCGCCGCAGATAAAGTATCTGCAAAACTGCGGCGGCTTTCCGATATATTCGGGAACCGATACCAAGTATCTGACACCCGGCGAAGAAAAATTCAAGCATCTGCTCGAGGAGCTTAAAAAAGCAGAAAAATATATCTTTCTTGAGTATTTCATCATCGAAGAGGGTATTATGTGGGACACTGTGCTGGGTATCTTGAAACAAAAGGCGCGCGAGGGCGTAAAGGTGCGCTTGATGTACGACGATATGGGTTGCTTTTTCCTGCTACCGAAGGATTACCCGAAGAAGCTGGCGAAATTTGGTATCGAATGTGCGGTTTTTAATAGATTTATACCCGTGCTTGCCAGCCTTCAGAACAACCGTGACCACCGAAAAATCGCCGTTATAGACGGCAAGGTAGCGTTTACGGGCGGCATAAATCTTGCCGACGAATATATATACGCCTATGAAAAGCACGGTCACTGGAAGGATGCCTCGGTAATGATAAAGGGGAGCGCGGCGTGGAGCTTTACGCTGATGTTTTTGCAGATGTGGGAGCTCGGGGGCGGCGCGGATGAGGATTATTCACAGTATTATCCGTGGCAGGATGCACCCGTGCCCGATACACAGGACGGCTTCGTTCAGCCCTATGCCGACAGCCCTATAGATAAAGAAAACATCGGCGAGCAGGTATATCTGCAGATAATAAATAACGCTAAAGAATACCTTTATATAAACACGCCCTATCTTATAATTGATGACGGTATGGTCTCTGCCTTGTGCCTTGCGGCTAAGAGCGGCGTCGATGTGCGGATAGTTACACCCCACAAGTGGGATAAATGGGCGGTGCATATGACCACCCGTTCCTACTACCGTCAGTTAATTTCGGCGGGCGTAAAGATATACGAGTATTCCTCAGGCTTTATACATTCAAAAACCTTTGTATCGGACGATACCGTCGCGACAGTAGGTACGACTAATCTCGATTTTCGCAGCCTGTATCTGCACTTTGAATGCGGCGTGCTGATGTTCGGCAGCAGCGCAGTGGATGAGGTCAAGGCGGATTTTCTGAAAACACTGGAAACCTGCCAGCCTATATGCGAGAGGGACTGCCGATACAATATATTTTTAAGGGCATTTCAGGATATAATGCGGCTTTTCGCACCGTTGCTTTAAAAAAACAGAGTTTACCATTCGGTAAACTCTGTTTTTTATTACTTATAATCAAACCAAACCATATCCGCAGGATTTTCGGCGGCTGAGAGGTATTCGCGGGTCAGATTATCAAATTCGGTTTTAGTTACTTGCTTATCTTCAAAATAATAAAGAGGGGACTTCCCGCCGTCTGTGCCGTCAAAAAAGCTTAAGCTATTGGTGGTCAGATCGGCATTTATGGTAATATAGTCATAGGTAGTGCCTATGGTATCTTTATGCCAAAAAAGCGCGCCGTTTTCGATTATATAGGCGGTAGCACAGTTAAGGGTAGGTGAAGAGCACACCTGAACTAACCTGCCGTCACTTATCGAAAATATATGATATTCATATGATTTAGTGTGCAGCTCAGGAATACCGTCACCCGTTATATCTAAAAGGGAATACTTATTTATACCCGACTGAAGGTTTATGTCAGACGTATCGTCTATATAAAAAGTTTCACCGCCACCGTTTATATCGGTAGCAGGGATAACGCCGCTTAGAAACTGATTATATGCTTTTATGGCTGTATTGTAAGACGCGAGTGAGTAAAAGGTAATATCCTTGTTTTGTTCATATGCCTTTTTAGATTCGGCTATCAACTGCTTATCACTCGAAATTTCGGTAATTCTTTCGCCGCCCGCCAACTCATAGGCAGAATAATTATCGGTCCACAGTTCTTGGAGGACCAGCGCGCCGTCTTTTACCGTTATATAGCCGTAGTGGTCTTTGCCACCGTCGGCAAAAAAGTAGATAATGCCGTGATATTCGGGGTTGTCTGTGCTTAACAGCCTGAGTGTGCCCGTTGAAAAATTATGATTACCGATTTCTCGAAGCTGCGAGTCGAAAACAGTTATTTCTACACCTGCATTCATCGCTATTAATTCCTCTGCGCCGTTACCGTCTAAATCCTTAAAACAAAATTCTTCACCTTCGTTTTTGGTGCCGTCTTTACCGAGCTCTTCCATAAATTGGGTATAACCGCTCTGCGTATCGGTGTCTGACGAGTCGTTGTCGGTCTCTCTCTTATTTTTGCAGGAGCACAGCGTTAAAAGCATAACCGCCGTCATAAAAATTGCTAACCTTTTCACACTACCACCACCTAATGTGTTTCTAACATCAGTTTAGCACTGCGGCGGTCTGCTATCAAGTTACAGTGTTGTAATTTGCGGTTACAATGCTGTAATACTCTTGCATTTAAAATACTCGCGCGGTATAATAAAATACAATTAATAGTATTTTAAGAGGCGGCAGGAATGGATATAAAAGAAAAAGCGTTACAAAAGCATGAAGAGTGGCAGGGTAAAATCGAGGTTATATCAAGAACCAAGGTGGAAAACAGTGATGACCTATCGGTGGCTTATACACCGGGTGTTGCCCAGCCTTGTCTTGAAATTCAGGCGGATTATAATAAATCCTTTACCCTTACGCGCAGATGGAATTTAATAGGCGTAATTACCGACGGCTCTGCCGTTTTAGGGCTCGGCAATATTGGTCCCGAGGCGGGTATGCCGGTTATGGAGGGCAAGTGTGTGCTCTTTAAGGAGTTCGCGGGGGTTGATGCTTTTCCGATATGTATTCGCTCGAACGACGTTGACGAAATCGTCGATACCGTATACCGTATTTCGGGCAGCTTCGGCGGAATTAACCTTGAGGATATCTCGGCGCCCCGCTGCTTCGAAATTGAAAAGAAGCTAAAGGAAAAATGCGATATCCCCGTTTTCCACGATGACCAGCACGGCACCGCAATCGTAGTAGCTGCGGCTGTGCTTAACGCGTTGACGCTTGCGAAAAAGGATATCGGTGAGATAAAATGCGTTATAAACGGCGCGGGCGCAGCAGGCACCGCGATAGGCGAGCATTTATTAAAACTCGGGGTTAAAAATCTTATAATGTGTGATAAGTTCGGCGCTATTGCTAAGGGGTTGGAGGGTCTTTCCGACGCGCACGCGGCATTGGCTGAAAGGACCAACCCGAACAAAGAAACAGGCAGTTTAGCCGATGTTTTAAAGGGTGCCGATGTGTTTATAGGCGTGTCTGCACCAAAAATGGTAACGCCCGATATGGTGCGCACAATGGCGGAAAAGCCGATAGTTTTTGCTATGGCTAATCCCGTGCCCGAAATAATGCCCGATGAAGCAAAGGCGGGCGGCGCGTTTATCGTAGGCACAGGCAGGTCGGATTTCCCTAATCAGATAAATAACGTGCTGGCTTTCCCGGGAATATTCCGCGGCGCACTCGATGTGCGCGCGAGCGATATTAATGACGAGATGAAAATGGCGGCATCCTACGCGATAGCGTCGCTCGTGTCCAAAGATGAACTCTCATGCGACTACATATTGCCGAAGGCATTCGATAAGCGAATTGCCGAAACGGTAGCGGCAGCTGTAGCTAAGGCTGCAAGAAACAGCGGCGTAGCAAGGATATAATATATGCACAGCAAAAGCGGGGTGTTTCACCTCGCTTTTTTCTTGAATTATCTCAAAAGATACTTGACATATAGGACGCTGCTAAATAAAATATAAAGTAGCAACATTTGTCGTAAAAGACAAGAAGTTTCAAAGGGGGTTGCTTATGAATTCAATATTAGAATTCTGGAATCAGATGACGGCGAATCCGCTACTGTTTATTGCGGTAGTACTTACGCTCGGTGTTATTCTGGTAAACGGTTGGACCGATGCACCGAACGCTATCGCTACGTGTGTTGTAACACGTTGTATGTCGGCGAGAGCCGCAATACTTATGGCGGCAGTTTTCAATTTCCTCGGTGTTTTTGTTATGACAAAAATCAGCAACGAGGTTGCCGAAACGGTTACAAAAATGGTAAACTTCGGCGATGCCGGCGGCGAAACGGTAATCATCGTTCTATGCGCGGCAATGCTTGCCATCGTTATCTGGGCAACGCTCGCTTGGGTCTTCGGTATTCCTACGAGTGAAAGCCACGCTCTCATAGCTGGTCTTACGGGCGGCGCAATGGCTCTTCACGGCTTTGATGCAATCGTATGGAGTCAATGGCTGAAGGTTATTTACGGTATCGGAATTTCTGTTGCATTAGGCTTTGGTCTGGCTTGGGTTATTTGCAAGGCAGTGACCATGATTTTTTATAAAGCTAACCGACCCAAAACCGAACCGTTTTTCAAGGGCGCACAAATTGTCGGTGCCGCTTCAATGGCATTTATGCACGGTGCGCAGGACGGTCAGAAGTTTATGGCTATCATCCTCCTTTGTGTAAACACACTCGGTACCGTGAGTACGACTAACGGTGACGGTAAATTCGTAATCCCGACCTGGCTTATGATACTCTGCTCTGTAGTTATGGGCGCAGGTACTGCTATGGGCGGTAAAAAGATTATCAAATCTGTTGGTATGGATATGGTAAAGCTAGAAAAATATCAGGGCTTCGCAGCGGATATAGCATCCTCTATTTCGCTCGTATTCTGCTCGGTATTCGGTCTGCCCGTTTCCACTACCCACGTAAAAACAACCTCTATTATGGGTGTCGGCGCTGTAAAACGAGTTTCCGCTATTAATTTCGGCGTTGTAAAAGAAATGGTGCTTACCTGGATACTTACCTTCCCGGGCTGCGGACTTCTCGCTTATATAGTAACAAGGATTTTCTTGTTAATTTTCAACTGATAGAAAGGAATTGTAAAAATGGCTAAAGGTGATAAATTCTATTTTGAAAACTTTGCGGCAGGCGCTGCACTCTCCAAAAAGGCGGCTACGTATCTCGTAGAATGTCTTGAAAATTACGACCCGAACGAAATCGAAACAATGGTTAAAAAAATGCACGAGATCGAGCATGCTGCCGATATCAAGAAGCACGAAATGAGCGATGCATTAGCAAAGGCTTTCGTAACCCCCGTTGACCGTGAGGACCTTGATATGCTCAGCCATAATCTCGACCACGTAACCGATAAGCTCGAAGAGATTATGCAGAAGTTCTATATTTATAATATACAGTCAATTCAGCCTTCTGTTATTGAATTTGCAAAGAAGCTTGTTGATTCCTGCGAACTGCTCTGCGAGCTTATGAATGAGTTCGAAAACTTCAAGCGCTCCAAAAAGATTCACGAGCTTATTATCGGTCTCAACGATGCAGAAGAAGAGTGCGACAAGCTCTACCTTGCTTCTATGCGTGAGCTTACCCAGAATCCGACCGATGTGCTGACAGCAATTTCCTGGCGCGAAATTTACGAGTGCTTCGAAGCCTGCGCCGATGTCTGCGAAAACGTAAGCGAATGCGTAGGCACGGTTATTATGAAAAATACCTAAACTGAAAATGTATAAACCAAAAGCGAGGTGGCAACACCTCGCTTTTATGTGTTTATACCTATTTGTCCCCATGCAATATCCACTCGGCATCATAGCCGAACTCCATTGCAATTACTTTTGCAAGCATCGGAGAGGGTGTAGTGATTTTATTGCTCTCGCCGGTCAGCGTGTATACATAGTTTTCAGAAACTCCAACCCGTTTTACAAACTCACGCTTTGATAGTTTCTGTTTATCAAAAATTTAACCTATTTGCCGGTGGGATTGTTTGCTTCCTCGAACGCAGCTTGTACGGATTTAATATGCTTATGTATTTCAAGCAGTTCCTTTCGGGAGGATACACCCAGCTTCCCGTAAAGATTTCGGTTGTGATATTTCAAGGTGGTTTCCTTGATGTTCATATTCGCCATAATCTCCTTGGTGGTAACTCTGGCAATATACGCATCATAGATTTCCCGTTCTGTTGGGGTCAGCGTTTTCAGTCCCATCATAAAGACTTCGATGCGCTCAGGGGAGACTGCTTCATCCTCTACCGGCTTTTCGAGCATCACATCAGGTGTGGATGCATCAGCATCGGAATAGCCCTGTACCGACTCGACCCGCTTCACGATCTTCTTCATCCGCTGGTATTCGTTCATTACAAGGTGAATACCAAGCAAGAACAGTTCACTGATAATATATGAAATGGACAGCATTTCAAACTCAATGCTCGTCATCTGCTCGATGAACCAAACACCGATATTTACAAATACCGCAACTGCAAGGATAACTGCGTGAGCTGTGGTGTCGATGGTTTTCTTGACCTGCGCACGAATAATGACCGTAACCATAGCAGCAAAGTAGCCGAGCAGATAAACAAGGTATAACGGATGCAACGGCCCGTACACCTTTACAAGCGTAGATACACCGTTCACCACCGCAAAGGAAACCTCTTTGTAGTAGATCGGCAGAATGCCCGGACTTGCGGCAATGAGAAACACAACAATGGATAACGCTCCCAAAGCACCGTGCAACCATTTGGGATGCTTCGTGCCGGTAACGTTCAATATGATCATCAACATCGACAGTGGTAAAAATACCGAGCCGAGATATGCCACACGGTTTGCCCA
>JAZULY010000014.1:0-1680 GCA_045603355.1 Acutalibacteraceae bacterium
TGACGGTACCGAAATTTCTGCCGACACGGTGGTAAGCGGCAGTTATCCACTGCGGCAACCCTATTTGCTTATAACCTCGATTGACCGCAAATTAAGCAGTCCTGCTCAAATGTTCTTCGATTACGCACTGTCAAGCGAAGCGGCTGAAATTATTAACAACACGGGAGTTTTTGCAGCAAATGAAAAATAAGACCGAAGCCGTCGTCAACGGTATCTTTTTGATAACGGGACTTATTGCCGTAGGATTTGTGGTGTTAATAACCGTCTATTTAATAATGTCGGGCATCCCTGCAATAAACCAAATCGGGTTATTCAATTTCCTCTTCGGTAAAAAATGGGCATCTACCGCCTCTACCCCCTCCTTTGGCATACTCCCCTTTATTTTAACCAGCATTTACGGGACTGCGGGCGCTATAATCATAGGCGTACCAATTGGTATTACCTGCGCCGTTTTTATTTCAAAGGTTGCAAAGGGCAGAATTAAATCTTTGATGCTTACCTGCATTAATTTGCTTGCAGGCATACCCTCGGTAGTTTACGGTCTTATAGGTATGGTCGTGCTTGTGCCGGCGGTATCCAAAGCGTTCAATATTCCCGATGGCGCAACCCTTCTAAGCGCCATTATCGTGCTCTCGGTTATGATTTTGCCGTCGGTTATAAACGTATCGGTTACGGCGCTGGACAGCGTTGCCCAGGACTATATCGATGCATCTTTAGCCCTTGGCGCCACCGAAACCGAGACCTACTTCAAGGTGTGTCTTCCCGCCGCAAAAAGCGGAATCAGCGCCGCTGTAATACTCGGAATCGGCAGAGCCATAGGCGAGGCTACCGCCATAATGATGGTGTCGGGAAACGCATCAAATATGCCCTCACTCTTTCAAAGCGTGAGATTTTTAACCACCGCAATAGCAAGCGAAATGTCCTACTCATACGGACTTCAAAGGCAGGCGTTATTTTCGGTAGCTCTTGTTTTGTTTTTATTTATTATGCTTATAAACCTTTCCTTTAATTATTTTCTAAAAGGCAGTAAAAACAAATGAAAAGAAAAGCACTCAATTCCCTTTTGAAGTTCGCCTTATATATCAGCGCCGCCATAACCTTTGCTCTGCTCTGCTTTGTAATTATATATGTTTTTATTAAAGGCATACCCCATCTGTCCTGGGAGTTTATCTCTCAAAAACCGAGTTATCTTAAAAACACCGTCGGCATTTTGCCAAATCTTCTTAATACGCTCTACATCATTATTGCCTCGGTAGTTTTCACTTTGCCTATAGGTGTGGGCGCCGCCATATATCTGAGTGAATATGCGCAAAACCGCAAAATTGTTGAAGCCATTGAGTTTGCAACCGAAACGCTTGCGGGTATCCCGTCAATTATATACGGGCTTGTGGGTATGCTGTTTTTCTGCCGATTTCTCAATTTAGGCACAAGCCTTCTTTCAGGCGCCTTAACGCTGATGATTATGAATCTGCCCACCGTCATCAGAGTTACGCAGGAAAGTCTGAAAACGGTGCCTCAAAGCTATCGCGACGGCGCTTTCGGGCTGGGTGCGGGAAAATGGCGCGTTATCAGAACGGTGGTTTTTCCAAACGCGCTGGGCGGTATTATCACAGGGTGCATACTGTCGGTCGGCAGAATTGTCGGCGAGACGGCTGCTCTGCTTTTTACCGCAGGCTTTGC
>JAZULY010000015.1:0-2903 GCA_045603355.1 Acutalibacteraceae bacterium
GTTACCGACAAAAACGGTCTTATCTATATGCGTGCGCGTTACTACAGCCCCAAAATGCGTCGCTTTATTAACGCTGATATTATTCACGGTGAGATATCTGACTCCACCTCGCTTAACCGTTATTCCTATGTCAACGGCAACCCCGTTTCTTTTGTCGATCCGTTTGGGTTGGAAAGTGAAAGAACTTTTGATTTAACAGATTCCATTTTTGATTTCTTTAAAAATGATACACATAAAACATATGGTGATTTCGCATATGCGCTGTTATTTGGTTCGGGTTCTGTAGAAGGAGGTACTAGTCAATTCGGTTATTCCTTTGGTAGTAAAAAAAATTATTATCCAAATAAAAATCCGAGTCAATGGGAAGGATTTTTCGGAGCGCTTGCAGAAATTTCTGTTGCAAATGCAACTGGAGAAATTGGATTTGGAAATGAGGATATTTCGATTTCAATAGATGGAGATTTAGATTTTCTCACGGCATATGCTAAGGCTGGTGCCAATTATAAAGACGGATTAGGTTTTCAGGCTGGAGCTGGAGCTTCCGTAATTGATGCAGGGATTAGTCTAGAAATAGAAATATTTGGCTTCGGGATTGAAGTTGGAGTTTCGGGTGATGTGCTTTCTGCAGAAGCTGCTGTGAATTTGGGAGCTGTAAAAAAGAAAGGGAAAACAAAACTTGAAGCAGGCGCAGATTTAGGTGTTGGACTATTTGGTTTAGGACTCGATGTTGGTTTGATATTACCTTTTTAAAGGAGTGAAAACATATGATTCAAGGCAAAAAGTATAAAAATGAGGATATAATATATATTTTATTTAAAAAACATTATTGTCCTCATTGTAAGATGAAATTAAGCACAAAAAAAGTCAAAAAAATAATAAACTATAATTCACCCGAGGCCCAAAATTATGATTTTTGGATAGGGCCAACAGGAGATAAAAAACTTGTCACAGGAGATATGGAGTTTTGCTGGAAAGAATTTGAGTGTCCTAATTGTAAAACACATTTTACTGTTGACGAAATGCAGAAAATTGAAGGGGTTTATTGTGAAAGTACAAAATATTCACTTGAACAGGATAAAAAATGGAAAATTAAATGTGTTGTGATATTTGGCGTAGTTTTTATTTTTGTGTATGCAATTTATTATTTAATTAAATTTGTTCTTTGAAACACAGGAGACGGTTAGCGTGAAAACCTATCCTGATAGAACTAAAAAAGGCAGCAAAAAGAGAGATGGTGACGGTTCTGTCGTCTCCTTGAAAAAAACAACTAACAGAGAGCAGTCGGAGTTTTCCGACTGCTTTTTGTATTAATTATGAGTGTTTATACAGCAACCGATTCAATGAATCACCGTCAGGAGTATTCATATGACCTGAGAGGACAGAATACAGGTGTTATTGACGCGTTAGGCAACAATAGCGCGGCCACCTACGATGCGCTCGGTAATATAACCGCGCTTTCAGGACCGCTCGGCGGCAGCACAGTCTATAACTACGACGATATGGGCAGACTTATTCCCGAAACTACCCCCTCGGGCGGTACGGTAACCTATGGCTATAACGAGCTGAATGTTAAAAAACAGCTTACCAATGCAAGAGGTCAGGTGCGTAAATATTTCTATGATGCGGCGGGCAGAGTCACAGGCTATGTCGGCGCAGAGGATTCGGTCGGCTATACCTATGACGCTAACGGCAACGTGCTCACAGTAACCGATAAAAACGGTATTGTTAAGCGTGAATATGACGCGCTGAACCGTGTTACTAAGTATACCGATACCTTTGGTAAATCTATCCGTTATGAGTATGACTGTGTCGGTAATCTCACAAGACTTGTTTACCCCGATAATACGGCGGTAACCTATGCCTATGACGTAAATAAAAACCTTGTATCGGTAACCGACTGGCAGGGCAGAATGACCACCTATACCTATGATGTAAATAACCGTGTTGTAGGCGTAACAAAGCCTGACGGAAGTGTGACTACCACTGTTTATGATAATAAGCAGAGAATAACCTCTACTGTAGAAAAGACATCGGGCGGTGTGGTTATAACAGGCTTCGAGTATACCTACGATTCTTTGTCAAGAATTGTCGAGGAAAAACATCTTGCGGATAATACCAAAATATGCTATACTTATGACAGTTTAAACAGAGTAACAAACCGCACAATTAAAAATGAAAGTGACGAGGTTATCTCAAGCGAAAGCTACACCCACGATGCAGCAGGTAATATTACTGCGGCACAGGACGACAGCCTTGCATATGATACTAATAACCGCTTGATTGTGTTTAACGGAAACTCGGTATCTTACGATATGGATGGCAATATGCTGTCTGACGGTACAACGGTGTTTGAGTATGATTCTGCAAACCGTCTCATTTCGGCAGGCGGTCACACATATACTTATAATGCAGAGGATGTGCGAATCCGTAACCTTTGTTCGGATGCCGATACCACCTATACCTACAACACAAACTGTAAGTTAAGTCAGTTGTTACAGAAAACAACAAACGGCATCACTACTAAGTATGCATACGGTCACGGTCTTATAGGAGAGGAAAAGTTAGAAGAATTCAAAACCTACCATTTTGACTACCGTGGCAGTACGGTTGCTATAACCGACATTAACGGCAACATTACCGATACCTTTAAGTATGATACCTACGGTAAAATTACCGAGCATATTGGCAGCAGTTTTGTAATCTTCGGCTACAACGGTCGCGACGGCGTAGTTACCGATAAAAACGGTCTTATCTATATGCGTGCGCGTTACTACAGCCCCAAAATGCGTCGCTTTATTAACGCTGATATTATTCCCGGTGAGATATCTGACTCCACCTCGCTTAACCGTTATTCCTATGTCAACGGCAACCCCGTTTCTTTTGTCGATCCGTTTGGGTTGGAA
>JAZULY010000016.1:0-9749 GCA_045603355.1 Acutalibacteraceae bacterium
GCTTTAATATTGAGGCCACCGAAGGCACCGCCGCATTCTTAAAGAAAAACGGAATACGCACACACGTTCTCAAGAAAATAGGGGACGGCAGCGAGGAGATTCCCGATGCATTGCGTCAGGGTCATATCGCATATGTGATTAACACCCGTGATATCAATTCCGCAGGCACTATGAGTGATGGCTCACAGATTCGCAGAATTGCTACCGATAACAACGTAACTATCTTCACAGCACTCGATACAGTTAAGGTGTTGCTCGATGTTTTAGAGGAAACAACCCTTTCTATCTCAACCATCGACGCCTAAAGGAGATAAAAATGACGCAGGGAATTTATGAAATTCTTTCCAACGAAAAACTGACCGAAACGGTTTATAAAATGCGCCTTAAGGGTGACACCTCTGCCATTACGGCTTCGGGTCAGTTTATCAATATTAAACTCGAGGGCAGATATTTGCGCCGTCCTATCTCAATTTGTGACTACGACGAAGACACAATCCTAATCGTTTACAAGGTAGTAGGCGGGGGGACCGAACAAATGAGTGTTATGTCCGCCGGCGAAAAGCTCGATGTTCTCGTTGGGCTGGGCAACGGCTATAATACCGATAAAAGCGGGGATAAGCCGCTGCTTATAGGCGGCGGCGTAGGTATTCCGCCGCTCTATAATCTTTGCAAGGTGCTATTGGATGCGGGTGTAACACCCACCGTTATTTTAGGCTTTAATACTGCCGATGAAATCTTTTTAAAGGACGATTTCGAGTCCCTCGGTGTTAAAACGCTTGTAACTACGGTTGACGGAAGCGCAGGCACAAAAGGCTTCGTAACCGACGCGATGAAGGATATAGAATACACCTATTTTTACACCTGCGGACCTATGCCGATGTTCAAGGCTATCGAGGCTACGGCTGTAACGAGCGGTCAGTTCAGCTTTGAAGAGCGTATGGGCTGCGGCTTCGGTGCCTGTATGGGCTGCAGCTGCAAAACAAAATACGGCAATAAGCGTATTTGTAAGGACGGACCGGTGCTTGAAAGGGAGGAGATAATATGGTAGATACACGCGTTAATTTAAGCGGAATTATCCTTGATAATCCTGTTATCCCCGCCAGCGGTACATTTGGTTTCGGCTATGAGTTTGCCGATATTTACGATATTAACTGCCTTGGCACATTTTCTTTTAAGGGTACAACCCGCGACCCTCGTTTTGGAAACCCCACACCGCGAATTGCCGAGTGTGACAGCGGTCTTATAAATGCCGTAGGCCTGCAAAATCCGGGCGTTGATAAGGTTATAAGCGATGAACTGCCCAAACTGAAGGCATGCTTTAAAAAGCCTGTTATGGCAAATGTAAGTGGATTTTCGGTTGAGGATTACGCCTATACCGTCGAAAAGCTTGATAGCGAAGAGCAGATAGGCTGGTTTGAAGTAAATGTTTCCTGCCCTAATGTTCACGGCGGCGGTATGAGTTTCGGCACATCTCCCGCGGCAGCAGCCGAGGTTACGGCAGCCGTTCGTAAGGTTACTAAAAAACCGCTTTACATTAAGTTGTCCCCCAACGTTACCGATATTACCGAAATCGCAAAGGCGTGCGAGGCGGCGGGTGCTGATGGCATCAGCCTTATTAATACGCTGCTCGGTATGCGCATCGATTTAAAAACCAGGAAACCGATTATTGCTAATAAAATGGGCGGTTTTTCAGGCCCCGCAATTAAACCCGTAGCACTGAGAATGGTGTATCAGGCATATGAAGCCGTTAAAATACCGCTTATCGGTATGGGCGGAATAGCCACTGCAGAGGATGTAATTGAGATGATGCTTGCGGGTGCTACCGCCGTCGAGGTAGGCGCAGAGAATCTTATAAATCCGTATGCCTGCCGGGATATAATCGACAATCTTCCTGCAGCTATGGAGAAATACAATATTAAATCATTAAATGAAATTATAGGAGGCGCACATTAATGGGTAAGGATGTAATTATTGCTTGTGATTGTTCAAGCAAGGAAGCCGTATTAAACTTTTTGGATAAATTTACCGATTGCAAGCCGTTTGTAAAAATCGGTATGGAGCTTTACTATGCCGAGGGACCGGCTATCGTTAACGAAATTAAGGCTCGCGGACACAAGATTTTCCTTGATTTAAAGCTTCACGATATCCCGAATACAGTAAAGAAATCTATGTCGGTATTATCCCGCCTTAACGTTGATATGACAAACCTGCACGCAGGCGGCACTATCTCGATGATGGAGGCAGGCCTTGAGGGACTGACCCGTCCCGACGGTACACGTCCGTTGCTTATCGCAGTTACTCAGCTTACCTCTACCGACCAGGAGCGTATGGAAAAAGACCTGTTAATTCACGAGCCTATAAACGAGGTAGTTATGCACTACGCCCATAATGCGGCAGTAGCAGGACTTGACGGTGTCGTATGCTCTCCGCTTGAAGCGGGTCAGGTAAAGGAAAGATGCGGTAAGAATTTCTTAACCGTTACCCCCGGCGTCCGTTTTGCTGATGGAGATATAGGTGACCAGAAGCGCGTTATGACCCCCGCCGAGGCTAAGAAAATCGGCTCTGATTATATCGTTGTAGGCAGACCGATAACCGCAGCCGAGGACCCGGTTGCAGCCTATAAGCGTTGTGTAGCAGAATTTATAGATTAGGAGGCGGTTTGATGTCTTTAATAAATTGTTCAGAATGTGGCAAAGACATTTCTGACCAGGCAAAAGCTTGTCCAAACTGTGGTATGCCTATAAAGAAAAAAGGAAAAGGATTTGCTGTTGCGAGTTTAGTGTTAGGCATAATTGCTTGCGTATATTCTTTACCGGTAATTACCGCCGTGTATCAACCTGATTTTAATGCTATGAACACAATTGGAATAGCAATTAATATAATGATTTTCAGCTTGTTATCTCTTGTTTTTGGAATAGTATCCCATGTTAGAGGTTGTAAGCTTAAAAAGAAAAACGCAGGAATTATACTTGGTACTATTTCTGCCATAATTTTGTTGATGTGTATAATACTTTCAGTTGTTTAAAGGAGATAAAAATGGAAGGCTATAAAAGAGAATTTATAAAATTTTTAGAGGATGCAGGCGTTCTGAAATTCGGCGATTTTACGGCTAAAAGCGGCAGAAAAATCCCTTATTTTATTAATGCAGGCGATATAAAGACGGGCGAGCAGATTTCCAAGCTCGGTGAATTTTATGCAAAGGCTTATTTTGAAAAGGTAGGCAACAAAAAGACCGTTCTTTACGGACCTGCTTACAAGGGTATCCCGATTGCCGTTTCGGTGGCGGTAGCCTTATCCAAAGAGGGACTCGATGTTCCGTTCTTCTTTAACCGAAAAGAGGAAAAGGACCACGGTGAAGGCGGCGTTTTTGTAGGATATAAGCCGAGTGAGGGCGAAGAAATCGTAATCGTCGAGGATGTTATTACGGCAGGCACCGCCATCCGCGAGAGTATGGCAATTTTGTCTGGTCTTAAGGGAACTCGCGTTGCGGCAACATTTGTTATGGTAGACCGTAAGGAAAAGGGTCAGACCGAGAAATCCGCTATGGCTGAAGTCGGCGAGGAATATGGTTTCCCCGTATACTCGGTTGTTGACGTTTATGATATCATCGAATACCTCGAAGAGGACGAAGCAAACCGCGAAAATGTTGAGCGTATAAAGAAGTATCTCGAGGTTAACGGAGCAAAGGCTTAACCTTATAACATAGTAAAAGGGAGGAACTGTCCTTTATGAGAAGTTTAATAAATATTCTCGATTTAAGCCTTGATGAAATCGAGGAGCTCGTAGCAGTTGCCAATGATATTATCGATAATCCCGCCAAGTATAGCGAAAAATGTCGCGGTAAAAAATTGGCTACACTCTTTTTTGAGCCGTCAACCAGAACCCGACTCAGTTTTGAATCGGCGATGTATGAGCTCGGCGGTAATGTGATCGGTTTTTCAGCCGCTCAGAATTCTTCGGCGGCAAAGGGTGAGAGCGTTGCAGACACCGCCAAGACAATCTCTTGTTATGCCGATATTATCGCAATGCGCCACCCGAAGGAGGGCGCCCCGCTCGTAGCAGCTATGAACTCTACCATTCCCGTTATCAATGCGGGTGACGGGGGACACAACCACCCGACCCAGACCCTCACAGACCTGCTTACCATTAACCGTGAAAAAGGCGGTTTTAACAACCTTACGGTCGGTCTTTGCGGTGACCTGAAGTTCGGCAGAACGGTTCATTCGCTCATAACCGCGCTATCACGCTACAGCGGAATTAAATTTGTACTTATTTCTCCCGAAGAGCTCAAACTCCCGAGTTATGTAAAAAAGGATATTTTACAGAAGAATAATATCGAGTATATCCAGACTACCGACCTCGAGGAATATATGCCCGAGCTTGATATTCTGTATATGACCCGCGTACAGCGTGAGCGTTTCTTCAATGAAGAAGATTATCTGCGCCTTAAGGACAGTTATATCTTAACTAAGGATAAGCTCGCAAATGCAAAAGCCGATCTTACTATTATGCATCCGCTGCCGCGTGTAAATGAAATCAGCGTTGATATAGATTCTGACCCGCGCGCTTGCTACTTCAAGCAAGTACTCTACGGTAAGTTTGTTCGTATGGCGCTTATTATGAAGCTTTTGGAGGTGGAATAATGAACATAGATTCTATCAAAAACGGTATAGTTATTGACCATATTACAGCCGGTAAATCTATGAAAATTTACCACCTTTTAGGACTCGATAAACTCGAGTGCTCGGTAGCGCTCATTCGCAATGTTACAAGCCGTAAAATGGGTAAAAAGGACATTATCAAGGTCGATTATGACCTTGAAATTGATACCGATGTTTTAGGATATGTCGACCCCGATGCCACAATTAATGTTATTAAGGACGGCATAATTGTTGAGAAAAAGACCATAGAACTCCCCGAAAAGCTTACAAATGTTGTATTTTGTAAGAATCCGCGCTGCATTTGCACCACAGAGCAGGAGCTGCCACACGTATTCACTCTTACCGACCGTGAGAACAGGGTATACCGCTGTCTGTACTGTGAAGCCAAGGCTGCAAAAGAATAATTTTTAGGACACAATTTTTTCTGAATTGTGTCCTTTTTATATTGCAAAGAGCTGATATTTATTGTACAATATGTTTGTACATTTAAAGGAGATATGAGAATGACAAAAATTGATATTTTTTCAGGTTTTTTAGGCGCGGGAAAGACAACCTTAATCAAAAAACTAATTAAGGAAGCCTTTGCCGGTGAAAAACTCGTTCTTATTGAAAATGAGTTCGGCGAAATCGGTATCGACGGCGGTTTTTTAAAAGAAGCGGGTATTAATATTACCGAAATGAATTCGGGCTGTATCTGCTGCAGTCTTGTCGGCGATTTCGGACAGGCCCTTAAAAAGGTTTTAGACGAGTACAGTCCCGATAGAATCATCATCGAGCCGTCGGGTGTCGGTAAACTGAGTGATGTTATTAAAGCTGTTCGCGACCTTAATATGGCGGATGTATCGCTTAACAGTTTTACAACCGTTGTCGATGTTACAAAATGCAAGATTTATATGAAAAATTTCGGCGAGTTTTTCAATAATCAGGTTGAATATGCAAACTCGATTATTTTAAGCCGTACGGGCAGTGCCGATGAACAGAAAATCCGCGCCGCGGTCGAGCTTTTACGCGAGCACAACAGTACTGCTACCGTTATCACTACCGACTGGGATAAAATTGACGGCAAGAAGATACTCGATGCTATGGAGCACAAAAATACCATTCACGATGAACTCGAGCATATGGCACATCATCATCACTCTCACGGTGAGGAATGTCACTGCCATCACTGTGAAGAGGAACATCACCATCACCACGAGCACCACCACGAACATCACCACCATCACGATGAACACTGTGAATGCGGCTGCCACGAGCATCATCACCATCATCACGCTGATGATGTCTTTACAAGCTGGGGCAAAGAAACCGCAAATAAATACTCTATCTCAGAAATCAAGACCATTTTAGAGAAACTTGAGTCTATAGACACTTTTGGCACTGTTTTACGCGCAAAGGGTATTGTTGAGGGTGAAAATGGTGAGTGGATTCACTACGACTATGTACCGGGCGAAGCAGATGTCCGTACAGGCCCCGCCGAGGTAATCGGCAGAATTTGCGTTATCGGCTCTCACATAAAAGAGGACGCTTTAAAAGAATTATTCAGAATTTAGGAGAATAAAATGGATATACCCGTATATCTCTTTACCGGTTTTTTGGACGGCGGTAAAACAAAATTTATTCAGGAAACGCTCGAGGATGTTCGCTTTAATAACGGCGAAAAAACCCTTCTGCTTCTCTGCGAAGAGGGTGAAGAAGAATATAACCCCGCCGCCTTTTCGGGTGAGAATGTTTTTATAGAAACTGTAGAGCAGGCAGATTTAACGCGTGATAACCTTGAGAAACTCCGTAAAACCCATAAAGCAGAGCGCGTTATTATAGAATATAATGGTATGTGGCAACTGAAAACTCTCTTCGAGAATATGCCGAATAAGTGGATAATCGCGCAGGAGTTTATGTTTGCAGATGCCACGTCATTCGTCACCTACAATGCAAATATGCGCTCATTGGTGGTCGATAAGCTTACCACCTGCGAAATGGTTATTTTCAACCGCTATAACGACGCTATTGATAAAATGGAACTGCACAAGATAGTGCGCGGTGTATCACGAACGGCAAATATTGCCTACGAAAGGGTAAACGGCGACGTTGAGTTTGATAATATTGAAGACCCGCTGCCCTTCGATATAGAGGCGCCCGTTATCGAAATTGATGACCGGGATTATGCCATTTGGTACAGAGATATGTCCGAGGAATTAGATAAGTATAACGGTAAAACGGTAAAATTTAAGGGTATGATAGCCCGCCACCGCAATTTTGATAATGAAACATTTGTTATCGGCAGACCGGTTATGACCTGCTGCGCCGATGATATCCAGTTTGCAGGACTTATCTGTAACTACAAAAATGCGACCCGTATGATAGATAAAAAGTGGGCAATAGTTGAAGCAAAACTCAGCATTGAAAACCATAAAGCCTACGGCAGACCTGGACCGGTACTCAAGGTGATATCGGCGGTATTAACCGATGCGCCCGAGCAACCCGTGGCAACTTTTTATTAAAATCGGCACAGGTACAGTATGGATAAGTATTTAATTATTTACGTTGTTGCACTTAATCTGATATCGTCTATTTTGTGTTTTGCAGATAAAAAAGCAGCGGTAAAAGGGTATTGGCGCGTTAGTGAAAAAACGCTGTTTATAGTGTCGCTGCTTGGTGGCGCACCGCTTATGTATTTGTCAATGCGCCTTTTTCACCATAAAACCCGTCATAAAAGGTTTATGATAGGTCTGCCCGTTATAATCATTTTTCAGGTATTGAGCGCGGCATTTTTTCTGTATGTTGACAATAGTATTTTGTAGTGATATAATTAACAGGTCTTCGGGGCGGGGTGAAATTCCCCACCGGCGGTAAAGCCCGCGAGCCGCTTATGCGGTATGATTTGGTGAAATTCCAGAGCCGACGGTACAGTCCGGATAAGAGAAGAGTAATATGTATTTTAACCCCCGATAATGTCATATTATCGGGGTTATTTTTTGGAGATGATTTTTTGAAAAAGGTAAATCTCAGGGGAATAGTAGCGTCGGCACTGCTTGGTGCTATCGGCTTTATTTTGATGATGGTAGAGTTTCCCGTGCCTATTATACCGTCATTTATAAAGCTTGATTTTTCAGAGTTGCCCGCGCTTATCGCCGCATTTGCTTTCGGCCCTTTATACGGAGTTCTGGTTTGCTTTGTTAAAAATGCGCTGCATTTGTTTATTACAAGCACTGTGGGGGTCGGCGAGCTTGCAAATTTTCTTTTAGGCGTGTTTTTTGTAGGGACTGCAGGTCTTATCTATCAAAGACATAAAAACCGGACGGGCGCGCTTGTCGGATCACTTACAGGCTCGGCGGTAATGGGTGTCGCCTGCGTGTTTGTAAATTATTTTATTACCTATCCGTTCTATTATAAAGCGTTTATGTCAGAGGCGGTCGTTTTATCTATGTATCAGGATATTTTACCGTCGGTCGACAGTATTTTAGAGTCGTTGCTTATCTTTAATTTACCCTTTACATTTGCCAAAGGCGTTGCGGTTTCGGTAATTTGTTTCTTAATTTACAAGAAAATTTCTCCTATTTTAAAGAAAAATTAATTTCATCTTGACAATTAATGTCGAATATCGTATAATCTTTAAGCAATTTAATAGTTTCCTTATCAAGAGTGGCTAAGGGGCAGGCCCTGTGAAGCCCGGCAACCTGAAGATTTTAAGGTGCTAAATCCTGCGGAAAGAATCCGAAAGATGAGGTTTTATATACCGCTTCTTTTTGGAGCGGCTTTTATTTTGGAGGTACATTATGAATAGGTTTTTATTTACATCTGAATCGGTAACCGAGGGACATCCCGACAAGGTCTGCGACTGTGTTTCTGATGCTATTTTAGACGCTATTTTAGCGCAGGATAAGAATGCCCGCGTTGCTTGTGAAAGCTTTGCATCAACCGATGTTATAAATGTTATGGGCGAAATAACAACAACCGCTGATATCGATTTTGAAAAAACCATTCGTGACGTTGTCTGCAATATCGGCTACAACAGTGATGACCTCGGCTTTAACGGCAACAATTGTCAGGTAAACGTTATGCTCGATAAGCAGTCTACCGATATCGCGATGGGCGTTGATAAATCATTAGAGCTTAAATCGGGTGAGGAAGATGAGTTTAATCTTCACGGTGCGGGCGATCAGGGTATGATGTTCGGATATGCCTGCAACGAGACCGATGAATTAATGCCGCTGCCGATATCCTTGGCTCATAAAATGGCAAAGCGCCTCACCGACGTCCGTAAAAGCGGCGAGCTTACATATCTGCGGCCCGACGGTAAAACACAGGTTACGGTAGAATATGTAAACGGTGAGCCTGTTCGCGTAGATTCTGTTGTAGTTTCCAGCCAGCACAGTGCTGATGTATCGCTTGAAACCCTGCGCGAGGATATTTTAGAAAAGGTTATTAAACCTATTGTTCCTGAGAAGTTAATGGACAAGCGTACAAAGTTCTTTATAAATCCTACAGGCCGTTTTGTTATCGGCGGACCTCACGGAGATACAGGTCTTACAGGCCGTAAAATCATTGTTGATACATACGGCGGTGCTGCCCGTCATGGCGGCGGCGCTTTCTCGGGAAAGGACCCGACAAAGGTTGACCGCAGCGCTGCATATGCAGCACGCTACGTTGCTAAGAATATTGTTGCCGCAGGAATTGCCAAAAAGTGCGAAATTCAGTTAGCGTATGCCATTGGTGTCGCAAAGCCCGTATCTGTTATGGTTGACACCTTCGGCACGGGTAAAGTGTCTGATAAGAAGATTTCAGACGCTATCGGCAAGGTATTTGATTTACGACCTGCCGCAATTATTAAAAATCTTGACCTTCGCCGCCCGATTTATCTTGAAACGGCAGCCTACGGTCATATGGGTAGAACCGATTTAGATCTGCCTTGGGAGAAAACCGATAAGGTCAGCGCCCTTTTAAAGGCTATAAAATAGCAGAAAAGCTCTATCTTTCGATAGAGCTTTTACTTTTGGATAAATTTTCATAAAAAAGCCACAACCAATAAGGTTGTGGCTTTGGTCCGAGTGACTAGAGTCGAACTAGCGGCCTCTTGAACCCCATTCA
>JAZULY010000017.1:0-6637 GCA_045603355.1 Acutalibacteraceae bacterium
TTATGTGTCATTATTGCGGACACAGTGACCGCGTGCCCGATAGATGCACTGAGTGCGGTGAGGAGCATTTGAAGTTTTCGGGTATGGGTACCCAAAAGGTGGAAGAGGAATTGGCTCTGCTTTTCCCCGATGCGAGTATTCTCAGAATAGATGCCGACAGTACCGCCTCAAAGGACTCATATTCGCAGTTTCTTACTGCCTTCGGTAACGGCGAATACGATATTATGCTCGGCACCCAAATGGTGGCTAAGGGACTCGATTTTCCCAATGTTACCGTCGTTGGCGTGCTCGGTGCCGACCGCGCAATGAACAGCGGTGACTACCGAAGCGTTGAACGCACCTTTTCTCTGCTCACTCAAGTTGTTGGTAGGGCGGGCAGAGGGGACAAGCCGGGAAAGGCTATTATACAAACGGCAGATACCGACAATAATATCATATATATGGCGCAAAATCAGGATTACGATGCCTTTTATAACAGTGAAATAATGCTGCGGCGCGTAATGACCTATCCGCCTTATTGCGATATTATCTGTTTGTCTGTGCAGTCACTCTCTCAGGATTTAGCGCATCAAACTGCTGCTGATATTCTGGGCAGTATTAAAACTTTAGTGGGTGGAGAATTTGAGGACGTGAAACTCATTATTTTAGGTCCCACAGCGGCGTTAATGCCTAAAATCAATAATAAATACAAATTCAAGCTTATAATCAAGTGTAAAAACAATCGGCGTACAAGGCAGTTAATAAAAACTGCAGTAGATATACGTATGCCGCGTGACACCTCTGTTACAATAGATATCAACCCCGAGTCGGTCATATAGGAGGAACATATGGCAATTCGAAATATTTTAAAGCACGGAGACCCCGCTTTACGTAAGGTTTCCCGTACCGTTCTTAATTTTGATGAGCGTCTCGCCCAGACGCTCGACGATATGCTCGATACTATGCGCGAGGCTGACGGTGTCGGTCTTGCCGCTCCGCAGATAGGCGTACTGCGCCGTTAGTGTATAGTAGATGTAGGTGACGGTCTTATCGAGCTTGTAAACCCCGTTATAATCGAGAAAAGCGGTGTGCAGAACGAGCAGGAGGGCTGCTTGTCGATTCCGGGAAACTACAAGACCACCGTCCGCCCGATGTCGGTTACGGTTCGCGCTCAGGACCGTCACGGCAATACCTTTACCGTTAGCGGTGAGGGACTGAAGGCGCGTGCTTTTTGCCACGAAATCGACCATTTAGACGGCATATTATTCATCGACCGTGCTATAGGAGAATAAAGGTAATGAATATCGTTTTTATGGGTACGCCCGATATTGCCGCCGAATCGCTGCAGGTATTAATTAACACAGACCATAATATTATCGGCGTTTTTACCCAGCCCGATAAACCGGTAGGCAGAAAACAGATTTTAACACCGCCTCCCGTAAAGGTATTAGCCGAGGCTCACGATATCACGGTATATCAGCCGACGAGTATGAGAAACGGCGAAGCCTACACTATTTTAAAGGACCTGAACCCCGATATTATCGTGGTAGTGGCATACGGTAAGATTTTACCAAAAGAGATATTAGACCTGCCGAAATACGGCTGTGTTAACGCTCACGCATCCCTCTTGCCAAAATACCGCGGCGCGTCTCCCATTCAGTGGTGTATCGTCTGCGGTGAGACACAAACGGGTGTTACCACAATGTATATGGATGAGGGTATGGATACGGGCGATATACTCGAAACCGCTACTGTCGACATCGGCGACAACGAAACGAGCGAGGAGCTTTTTGGAAGACTCTCCGTCCTCGCAGCAGAGCTTGTTTGCTCTACTGTAGACAAACTTGAAAAAGGTGAGCTTACACGGGTGCCTCAAAATCACGCTGAGGCTACCTATGCGCCGATAATTAAAAAGGAAATGGCGCTTATAGATTTCGGTAAATCGGCAAATGATGTGCATAACCTTGTGCGCGGACTTTACGGTTGGCCAACGGCATACTTTATGCTGAAGGGCAAGCGCGTTAAGGTGCATAAAACCGAAATTGCAGGTGCGACTAAAGAGAGCCCCGCTACGGTTATTAAATCCGATTCAGAGCTTGTGGTTTCCTGCGGAAACGGTACGTCTCTGAAAATCGCCGAATTACAGCCCGAAGGTTCAAAAAGAATGACGGCGAAGCAGTGGCTTGCAGGCAACAAAATACTGCCAGGCACTAAAATACAGTAATTTTTAAGGGAGTGGATATATGGCAAATGCAAGACGGCTTGCGGTTAATGCCCTTTTAAAGGTCAATAACGATATGGCATATTCCAATATAACCCTTAACAATATCCTTAAAGATTCTGACGTGTCGCCCGAGGACCGTGCCCTTACTACCGCGCTTTTCTACGGCGTGCTTGACAGAAAAATTACCCTCGATTACGTTCTCGATTCTCTGACCAAAACCCCGTTTAGTAAGGTTAATTTCTTCACTGCCGAGGTAATGCGGGTAGGCCTTTATCAGATAATGTATATGGACCGAATACCCGATTCTGCCGCGGTTAACGAGGCGGTAAAGCTTATAAAAGCCTCGAAAGAGCGCAGAAATGCAGGGTTTGTAAACGCGGTGCTGCGTTCAGCTATCCGCGCTGAAAAACTGTTGCCCGAGGGCGACTCTGTAAAGGCACTCAGTGTCCGTTATTCTTGCCCCGAGTGGATAGTAGAAGAATTTATAAAAGACTATGGTACTGAGGACACCGTTTTAATACTTGAGGACTCGCTAAAACCCACGCCGATAAATCTGCGCGTCAATACTACCAAAATAACAACCGATGAACTGCTCGGTTTACTCGAAGAAAAGGGCATTAGGTGTGAAAAAACTGACCTGAAGGACTCGCTGACTGTACTCGGCGGTGTAAATTTCGAACGGTTATCGCTCTACAAAAAAGGATTTTTTCACGTTCAGGATATAAGCTCGCAAAAAGCCGCAGCGCTGCTGTGTCCACAAAAAGGGGAGAGGGTGCTCGATATGTGCGCCGCGCCCGGTGGTAAGACCTTTACTATTGCAGAGCTTTTGGAAAATGACGGTGAGGTCGTCTCCTGCGATATGTACGACCACCGCGTAGGACTTATAGCCGAGGGTGCAAAGCGGTTAGGCCTCAGCATAGTAAAGCCTACGGTTGCTGATGCTACGGTTTACAACAGCGATTTAGGCTTGTTTGATGCAATACTTTGCGATGTTCCGTGTTCGGGTCTCGGTATTATACGCCGCAAGCCCGACATAAAATATAAAAAAACCGAAGACTTTTCGGCTCTTCAGTCAATTCAGAGTAAGATACTAAAAAATGCCGTTAATTATTTAAAGCAGGACGGCAGAATAGTTTATTCCACCTGCACTCTGCGAAAAGAGGAAAACGAGGAAATCGTTAATAATTTCCTGAGCAGCCATCCCGATTTTAAACTTCAATATATCCACACATATCTGCCGCACAAAGACGGCACCGACGGATTTTTTACTGCGCTTTTAAAGAGGTGATATCTTGTCAAAAATAGATATAAAGTCTATGAACATAGCCGAAATTAAGGATTTCCTTAAAACCCTCGGCGAGCCCGCTTACAGAGCAGAACAGATTTTTAAATGGCTGCATTCGGGTGTTAAAAATTTTGATGAGATGACCAACCTGTCAAAGAAACTCCGCGAAACCCTCGCAGAGCATTGTTATATAGCAAATGTTAAGATTGTAAAACGGCTTGAGTCGAAACTCGACGGAACGGTTAAATATTTATATCAACTTAGCGACGGCGAGTATATCGAATCGGTATTTATGAAATATAAGCACGGCTTTACGGTCTGTATTTCAACACAGGTCGGCTGCCGAATGGGATGTAGCTTTTGTGCTTCGGGACTCGGCGGCTTATCCCGTAACCTTACGGCATCCGAAATGCTCTCTCAGGTGATGACGGCGGGTGAGGATAATGACGTCAGAATATCCAACGTCGTTATGATGGGTATGGGCGAGCCGCTTGATAACTTTGACAATTCTATCCGCTTTTTACAGCTCGTATCGAATGAACTGGGACTGAATATCGGACTGCGGCATATATCTCTGTCCACCTCAGGACTTGTAAGCGGTATATATAAATTGGCAGAATATAATATGCCGATAACCCTTTCTGTCTCACTGCACGCGCCTAATGATAAAATCCGCAGCAGTATGATGAAGGTCAATAATAAATGGAATATTGATGAGCTGCTTACAGCTTGTAAATATTATCAGGGCATAACGGGGAGAAGAATTTCCTTTGAGTATGCTATGATTTCGGGGGTTAATGATTCACTGTCTCACGCCGACGAACTTGCTCGCCGTATTCGTGGGATAATGAGCCACGTTAATTTAATTCCCGTTAATCCCGTCAAGGAAAACTCTTATAAGCGAGCCGATGACTCGTCTTTGAAAAGATTTGCCGACCGTATGAATAGTCTCGGTATTACAACAACCGTCAGACGAACGCTCGGCGCGGATATTGATGCCTCTTGCGGTCAGTTGCGCCGCAAGAAAATGGAGAAGGAGGTATGAGTAGTGCAAATTTACGGTTTAACTGATGTAGGAATGCTGCGGCACAGTAATCAGGATGCTTTTCTGAACCGAGAATTAGCAGACGGCGCGGTGCTGAGTATCGTTTGTGACGGTATGGGCGGCGCCAATGCCGGAAACGTTGCAAGCTGCATTACTACTAAAACCGTTATGGAGTATGTATTACGCTCGTACAGCGTGAATATGTCATCCTCGGCAATAGAGAATTTACTCAGAGGAGCCGTTGATACCGCTAATATCGAGGTTTACGATAAATCCAAGACCGATGAGCAGTATAGCGGTATGGGTACTACCATAGTAGCGGCACTCGTTCGCGATAATACGGCATATATAACCCACGTGGGAGACAGCCGCGCATACCTTATTTCGGGCGGCGAGATACAACAGATAACCCGCGACCATTCAGTGATTCAAAGCCTGATTGAGCAAGGGCAGATAACCGAGGAGGAGGCGCGGATACATCCGCGTAAGAATGTTATTACCCGCGCCGTAGGTGTCGGTGAGAATGTCGAGGCAGATTTTAATGAGGTTAATATCAGCGGTAGCGTCCTGCTGCTTTGCACCGATGGACTCAGCGGAATGCTGAAGCCTGACGAAATTAAAGAAATTACAGAAAACTACAATATCAATGAAGTGCCCGAAAGGCTTATCAATGCCGCGAACAGTCGGCGTAGCAATGATAATATTACCGTAACGGTAATTTCACTCTGAGGCTTTTCGGAAATATACAGAAATGGATAGGTGTTTTTATGGATAAATTTTTAGGAAAAAGACTTGACGGCCGTTATGAAATTCGCGAGATACTCGGTATCGGCGGTATGGCGGTTGTTTATAAGGCGTATGATAACGTTGAGGACAGAATTGTTGCAATAAAGATTTTACGCGAGGAATTTGCCACCAACGATGAGTTTTTACGCCGTTTCAGAAATGAGTCTAAGGCAATTTCACTGCTCTCCCACCCGAATATCGTCAAGATTTACGATGTAAGCTTCGGCGACCTTATTCAGTACATCGTTATGGAGCATATCGAGGGTATCACCTTAAAAGAGTATATCGAGCGCGAGGGTTGCCTTTCCTGGAAGCAGGCGGTGCATTTTACAATCCAGATTCTCAGAGGATTGCAGCACGCGCACGATAGAGGTATAGTTCACCGCGACGTAAAACCGCAGAATATAATGGTGCTCGAGGATGGTACTATCAAGGTTACCGACTTTGGTATCGCGCGTTTCTCTCGCAGTGAGCAAAAAACCATTACCGATAAGGCTATCGGCTCGGTTCACTATATAAGCCCCGAGCAGGCGAGGGGTGACGTTACCGACGAAAAGGCGGACATCTATTCGGTCGGCGTAATGCTCTATGAAATGCTCACGGGCCAGTTGCCGTTTCAGGCGGACAGTGCCGTATCGGTCGCTCTTATGCAGCTTCAGCGCGACCCCGTAATGCCCACCGAGCTTAACGGCTCTATTCCGCTGGGTGTTGAGCAGATTACAATGCACGCTATGCAGAAGAATACTGTTGACCGTTATAAGTCATCTTCAGAGATGCTCTGTGACCTTGAAAAGTTTAAGAAAGACCCCGCAATAACCTTCGATTACACCTATTTTGTAGATAATTCACCTACAAAGTTTATTGATATTGAAGAAAAGGGCGAGGAAGAGGCTGTCGCCGGGCATAAATCTCACTTTATTCCGATTTTGGCAGGTGTTGCTACTACCTTTGCTGTTGCCATTGTAGTTGCTCTCGTTTTCGTTATTATTAAGTTTACGGGCGATACGGGCGCTGAAATAAAGTGTCCTAACTTTATCGGCAAAGAGTATGAAGAGGTTTATAGCGATAAGGAACTCAACGGGCAGTTCAATATTGAGTATAAATGGGACGATAATTCAGAATACGCATACGGCGTAATCTACGAGCAGTCAAAGGCGGCAGGCAAAAACCTTAAAAAAGGTGCCAATATTACCGTTTATGTAAGTATGGGTACTGCAACTAAGGTTGTGCCCGAGGTCAAGGGTGATACCGAGGCTAACGCTACAAAGATACTTAAAATGCAGGGCTTCACGGTTGAGGTTATCGAAAAGGCAGACGA
>JAZULY010000018.1:0-2923 GCA_045603355.1 Acutalibacteraceae bacterium
ACGCCGCCTTTTTTAACAGCGTCATTAAGCATAGCAAGGGCTGCGGTTGTTCCGCAGGCGCCGCAGGTTTCAAGACCGATTTCTTCGAGAATGTGGGCTACCGAGTCACCAACGGCGGGGGTGGGGGCAAGGGAAAGGTCAACTATACCCGACTGCACACCGAGACGCTCTGATGCTAAATGGCAAACCAACTGACCCATACGGGTTATTTTAAAGGCGGTACGCTTAATAAGGTCTGACACACCTGTAATATCAAGGTCCTTTGATTTATGTAATGCTGCACGAACAACACCCGGGCCCGAAACACCGACGTTAATAACGCAGTCGGCTTCGCCGATACCGTGGAACGCGCCTGCCATAAACGGGTTATCTTCGGGAGCGTTGCAGAATACGACAAGCTTTGCGGCACCTATGCAGTTGCGGTCTGCCGTGAGTTCAGCCGTACGGCGCACTACCTTACCCATAAGGGCTACTGCATCAAGGTTGATACCCGCCTTTGTTGAGCCGATATTAACCGATGAGCAGATATGCTCTGTCTGAGAGAGTGCCTCAGGGATGCTCTCTATCAGTTCGCGGTCGCCTGCGGCAAAGCCTTTGCCGACGAGCGCCGAATAACCGCCGATAAAGTTTACGCCAACGCTTAATGCTGCTTTTTCGAGAGCCAATGCGAATTTAACGGGATTTTGCTCGGTGCAGGCAGCCGAAATAACGGCTATGGGAGTCACCGAAATACGCTTATTAATAATCGGTATACCGAGTTCACGCTCGATTTCGACACACACAGGCACTAAATTCTTAGCGCAGCGTGTGATTTTTTCGTAAACCTTCTCGCAGGCTCTGTCGATGTCGGGGTCGATACAGTCGAGCAGAGAAATACCCATAGTTACCGTACGGATATCGAGGTTTTCATTCTCGATCATACCAATGGTTTCAAGAATATCTTTTGTATCTATCATATTTTCACCTAAATCTTGTGCATTGAATTGAAGATGTCTTCATGCATAACGTTGATTTTCATATTCATCGTGTCGCCAAAAGCGCGAAGGTCATCGGCAAAGTCACCGAAGCTGCCCGTGAGCGCGTCTACCTCACCGATCATAATCATACAGAACATACCCCGCAAAATAGTCTGGGAAACCTCTGCGATGTTAACGTTATATTCGGCGCATTTGCCCGACACCTTTGCAAGAATACCTACTGTATCCTTACCAACAACGGTAATAACTGCTTTCATTTTTTTCACTCCTAAAAAACATTTTCTACTATAATACCATATAAAATTTTTAAAGTAAATAAAATAAGACTATATTTTTTTGAAATTTTGTGTTATTATAGGTGAAACGGAGGGTGAAAACTTATGAATAAGAAAATACTTAACCTTTTAAATAAGAACGCGAGATACCAAATTTGTGAGCTTGCAACAATGTCGGGACTTACCGAGGACGAGGTAATAAACGAAATTAAGCAGATGGAAAAGGACGGTCTCATTCGCGGCTATAAGGCGGTAATCGACTGGGAAAGTCTGGATACTGCCTATGTTTCTGCGCTCATCGAGCTTAAGGTTACCCCCAAGGCCGAGCTTGGCTTTGAAGAGGTTGCCGAAAGGGTTATGCAGTATAACGAGGTTGAATCGGTTTATCTTATGTCGGGCGGTTATGACCTTTGCGTTATTGTTAAGGGTAAGACCTTCCAGCAGGTTGCAATGTTTGTGGCTAAGGAATTATCGACTATGGATTCGGTTATCTCTACCGCAACCCATTTTGTGCTTCGCCGTTATAAGGAGCTTGATGTTCCGCTTTGCGGCAGTAAAATTGACGACAGGGGGACTCTCTCGCTGTGATTGACTATACTTCTATTCTCAATAAAGAGGTATTGGCAATTAAGCCGTCGGGTATCAGAAAGTTTTTTGATATTGCAGAAACTATGGAGGATGTAATTTCTCTCGGTGTAGGGGAGCCCGATTTCCCGACGCCGTGGAATATCCGCAGTGCAGGAATTCGTTCTCTTGAGCAGAGCAAAACCCGCTATACCTCTAATTCGGGTCTCGAAATTTTGCGTAAAGAAATTTCGAGATATATGAAACGAAAATATGATTTAAAATATTGTGAAAACGGCGAAATACTTGTAACTGTCGGTGGCAGTGAGGGTATTGACGCGTGTATTCGTGCGCTCGTAGCCGAGGGCGATGAGGTTATTATTCCTCAACCGAGTTATGTTTGCTATGAGCCGATAACCCGTCTTGCAGGCGGCGTTCCTGTTATTATCGAGACAAAGGCTGAAAATGAATTCCGCGTAACGGCGGACGAGCTGCGCGCTAAAATCACCGATAAAACCAAGGTGCTGATATTACCGTACCCCTGTAATCCTACGGGTGCTATTATGCGTCGCGAGGATTTAGAGGCTTTAGCCGAGGTACTTCGCGGCACCAACATTATCGTTTTATCTGATGAAATATATTCTGAACTTACTTTTGGCGGTCAGCGTCATATTTCCTTTGCTAATATCGACGGTATGTGGGAGCGTACCGTTGTTATAAACGGCTTCTCGAAGTCCTTCTCAATGACGGGCTGGCGTTTAGGTTTTGCCTGCGGCCCGAAGGAGATAATAAAGCAGATCACAAAAATTCATCAATTTGCTATTATGTGCGCGCCGACTACATCGCAGTATGCGGCTATCGAAGCGCTTAAAAACAGCGATGATGCGGTTGAAAAAATGCTCGAAGAGTATGACTCACGCCGCCGAATGATAGTTAAAGGGTTTAATGATTTAGGTCTTACCTGCCGCGAGCCCAAGGGTGCTTTCTATGCCTTCCCGTGTATCGCTTCGACCGGTATGACAAGTGACGAATTCTGTGAAAAGCTGCTGCTCTCGCAAAAGGTAGCACTGGTTCCGGGTACTGCTTTCGGGCAGGGGGGCGAGGGCT
>JAZULY010000019.1:0-2060 GCA_045603355.1 Acutalibacteraceae bacterium
GCATTCCAAATAACCGCTCACGACCTTTTGCGTCGAGTCTGCCTTGAATAGCTCCGAAACCTCAACGCCCAATATCTTCGCCACCTCGGTAAGTCGAGAGAGGGTCGGATTTCCGTTGAGGCTATTCGATAAGTTCACACGACTGATGCCGACCTTTTTGGCACTGTCTGACATCGTTAGCCCTCGCTGCTGGGCTAATTCAACCACTCGTAGTTCCATAATTGGTAATGTATTTCCACCAAAGGTAATATAATTGAAGAATAAATCCAAATTTTAGTAGAATAACATTACAAAAGTTTGGATATTTGGAAATTTATTACTAATTTTACATCAGAAATAAATGATAAACCATTACAGATATGACACAGTTAGTAGTAGTAAACTCAATGACGGCTCACAGAGCAAATGTAATCGCACGACGCACAGGTTCGGCAGCGATGGGCGTAGTTAAGGCGCAGATGATTGACTTGTTGAAGGCAAAGTTGCAGAGCGGCGTGGCTCACTTTCTCTATATGAAGAAGGGCGGTACTATCCGAGAGGCGTGGGGTACTTGCGCTGGTAATCTGATGCGTGCGACCCAGAATGGTCGTGGTTTGTCTGGCGATGCGGTGAACACGGTAAAATATTACGATGTGATGGCTGGCGGTTATCGTTCGTTGAGGTACGAAAATCTAGTACAGGTGTTCTAACAGCACCGCAAAATTATCACCAAAAAGATGATAAAAATGAAGGCAGCAGTAATCTATGCAAGAGTTAGCAGCACTGGTGAGCGTCAATCGACCGCTCGTCAGCTCGCTGACCTGACCAATTATGCAAATCTCAACGGATTGTCGGTCGTTGGGGTGTATGAGGAGCATATCAGCGGAGCAAAGCGCAACGAGGCGCGCGCGGTGCTAACCGAGTGTTTCGACTATGCAGTTACCAACGGCGTTGAGGTGGTGTTGTTTTCGGAGTTGAGTCGTTGTGGTCGTGCAGTTTGGGAGGTGCTGGATACTATTCGCACATTGAAGGATAACGGTATCAATGCCTATTTCCAGAAGGAGGGGTTGTCGTTGTTCTCGGCGGACGGTAAGGAGAACCCATATTTGGCGGTGATGGTGTCGGTGCTTGGTGTCTGCGCCCAGCTTGAGAGGGAGAATATTACCTACCGCCTCAACAGTGGCAGAGCCAAGTATATTGCCGACGGTGGCAAATTGGGTCGTAAGGTCGGCTCGATAAAGAGCCGAGAGCGCAAGCAGGAGGAGTACGGCAAGGTTATTCGCTCACTCCGCGCGGGTAAGAGTATCCGTGATACGGCGGCGATTTGCGGAGTTAGCGTAAGTACCGTACAGCGAGTTAAGAAGGAGTTTGTGATATAGGAAGGTCGATTTTTCAGGACGAAAATTTTTGGAAAAAATATTTGGAAGCAATAGATAGGGGGATATGGGGGAAAGCCCCCCCGCCATAAAAAATCATCGGGATAACGCATAGTCAAAAAAACTTTTTCCACCCGCCTGCACCCGCCCCCTATCAAAAAACTACGATAAATTTTAATTCCAAAAAATGGTTGTAATGTGCAGTAAGTCAGTATGCTAATTTATTTAGAGAAAATAAGTATTTAGGCTAATTAAATAGGGGTTTTATTTCTGTGTGTTTGTATGTAGATTTTTTGACCGATTTGGAAAATTCAATTAAAATTTGTAAATTAGTAGAGAAAGGTCGATTAGTTAATCGTAATCCGATGTGTCCTCGCCCGTCAATCGGGAATAATAAGCCGAAAGGCATCTTAATAAAAATTACATTCACACATATAGTTTGTATCCATATAAGGATAACTGCGCCCAGAGCGCAAAGGTTGCTGTGTGCCTTGCCGAATAGAAGTCCCGCTCAATTAACCGTAGCAGGAGGCGAATAGCAGTATAACCCCTTCGGGGGATTGAAAATCCTATTTATAAATGTCTAATTATAAGGATTATTATGATAATTTCAACATCAGTGAAGAAGAAGGAATAATTTTAACAAACTACTTTGAGGCATTAGCCTTAATCGGTATTCAGTACCTAAATAATAAAGAGATAAAC
>JAZULY010000020.1:0-6163 GCA_045603355.1 Acutalibacteraceae bacterium
CTATCGAAAAGCTTGAAGCTATGACGGCGGTTTGCAGCGTAGGTCTTGATATGATAAATATCCCCGGAGACACCCCCGCAGAGGTTATCTCGGCTATAATAGCCGATGAGGCTGCCATCGGTATGATTAACTCTAAGACGACGGCAGTTCGCGTAATTCCCGCTATCGGCAAGAAGGTCGGCGATGAGCTTTCCTTCGGCGGTCTGCTCGGCAACGGCCCCGTAATGAAGGTAAACACCTGCTCCCCTGCTAAATTTATTAATCGTGGCGGACAAATCCCCGCACCGATACAAAGCCTTAAAAACTAAAACATAAAAAGGAAGCGAGTAAACGGTTAGTTACTCGCTTCCTTTTTTATATTCAGAACTAAAACTGCGCATACAACAAGTACAATACCGATGACCGAGAGGACAGTTGGTATTTCTTGATAAACCGCAAACCCCATAACGGTTGCTACTACAGGCTCAGCCGTTGCAATAATAAGCGCCGTGCTCGACTGCACACCTCTAAGCCCCGTATTATAAAGTATATAGGGCAAAATTGTATTAAATACGGCAATAGCCGCAACAAATATCAGCGATTTAGGATTATCCGTAATTATGCCGAATGTTTCCTTTACATTTACAAAGGGCAGCGAGCCGATTACCGAAAAAATAAAGGTATATAAGGTAATGGTCAGCGGGTCATATCCCCGTATTAGTGCAAAGCGACTGAATACGGTATATAGCGCATAGAAAAATCCCGAAGCCAGACCCGTAAGAATACCGAGGCTTGTCACCGCAGTATCTCCCTCGAATATGCCCGACACCAGCATACAACCCGAAAAGGCTATAACGCAGGCAAGCAGCTGTCTTCCCGTAATTTTTTCTTTAAAAATAACGGCGGCTAAAAACACCATCATAAAGGGCGCCGTATACATCAGCACACTCGCAAAGGACATTGATGTAAGGGAGATGGTATAGAAATTAAAATATGTAAAGAATACGATGCTTATAATACCCGTTCCGATAAAGCACCATATATCCTTTAATTTAATTTTTAAGAGCTTTTTATTGTAGATAAGCAGTATAGGGGTCAGTAGCAGTACGGTAGCCACAGCGCGCAAAAATACGATTTGCATCGCTGACGCGCCAAAACTGCCGAGTCCCTTTACCGAAATGCCGATAGTGCCCCAAAGGCAGGCGGCTAAGAGTATCCACAGTGCATTAAGTTTTTTCATAACTTCCCTCTACTACCAATTAATCCAATTCCTTAATGCCTGTGTAAAGCTCGTAATATCGACCCTTCATTTTAAGCAGGTCATCGTGGCTGCCGCGCTCTATAATCTCGCCCTGCTCGAGTACCATAATGGCATCGGCGTTGCGAACGGTTGATAAACGGTGCGCGATAACGAAGGTCGTTCTGTTTTTCATAAGTCTTTCCATACCGTGCTCAATATGTCGCTCTGTACGCGTATCTACCGAGCTTGTAGCCTCATCGAGAATGAGTATCGGAGCCTTCGAGATAGCCGCACGGGCAATATTAAGCAGTTGACGCTGACCTTGGGAAAGATTAGCGCCATCCCCCGTAATCACGGTATCGTAACCGTTTTCAAGCCGCATAATAAAGGAATGTGCGCTGGCAGTCTTAGCCGCGGCAATTACCTCTTCATCGGTAGCATCAAGTCTGCCGTAACGGATATTTTCCATAATAGTTCCGCTGAAGAGATGGGTATCCTGCAGCACCATTGCAATGTTTTTACGCAGAAAATCCTTATCGTAATTGCGGATATCGATGCCGTCAATGGTTATCTTGCCTGAATCAATATCATAAAAACGGTTAAGAAGATTAGTAACCGTAGTTTTGCCCGCACCTGTAGAGCCGACAAAGGCGATTTTCTGACCTGGGTGGGCATAAAGAGAAATGTTTTTGAGAATTGTCTTATCGCGGTCATAGCCGAAGGTAACGTCCTCGAAAACTACGTCACCCTTAATTTTATCGGCTGCCTCGCAGTGATCAATATAATCTACCTCGGGCTCTGAATCCATAACGGCAAACACACGCTCTGCACCCGCAAGGGCAGAAAATACGGTAGACATCTGCTGAGAAATCATATTAATAGGCATTGAGAACTGACGCGAATAGTTGGCAAATACCGTCAGCGCACCGGGGGTGAAGCCCGATGTACACATCAGTATACCGCCCACACCGATAGTAATGGCATAGCTTACCTGCGAGGTATTACCCATTATCGGTCCCATAATGCCGCCGTAAAACTGCGCCTTAAACTGTTTATCGCGCAGGTCATCGTTAAGGGTGTCAAATTCCTCGGTGCAAACCTGTTCGTGATTAAACACCTTGATAACCTTCTGACCTGTAACGGTCTCCTCAATATAACCGTTAACCGAGCCGAGCGCAGCCTGCTGACCGCCGTAATACTTTGAACTGCGTTTGGCAATAGCCGCACCGCCGCGGGCAAAAATCGGGATAAATACTATGGTTATAAGTGTTAAGAGCCAGTTGGTAGTAATCATAAATATGAATGTACCGATTAAGGTTATACTGCCCGATACGAGTGAAACCATCGAGTTATCAAGCATCATACCGATATTATCAACATCGTTGGTAAAGCGGCTCATAACCTCGCCCGTGGTGTTTCTGTCAAAGAAACGAATCGGCAGTTTCTGCAGTTTGGTAAATAAATCGTTACGAATTCTCTCGATTACATTTTGAGATACACCTATCATTAGTCGGCTCTGTGCATAGGCGGTGATAATTCCAACAACATAGATGGAAAACATTATAACGAGCGCGGCAACAAGGTAGACTATTACGCTTGATACCTTGCCGTCACCGAAAAGCGCAGAAACCGCAGGATATATAACATTTTTAAAGGCCTCAACTACCCTGTCGGCATATACCGCAACGATACCCGATTTTGCTATCTGCTCGGTGCTGTAGCCTGCGATACGGTTGATTATAGGGTTAAGCATATAGGAACCGAGAAGAGACGTAACAGTGCTGATAAGCATACAAAAAATAACGCCTACGAGTCTGAATCTATAGGGTTTAACATATGTCAGCAGACGCGAAATTGTGTTTTTGGTATTCTTCGGCTTACCCTTGGCCCTCATACCTCTCGGGCCGCCGGGCCCCGGACCCATCATACCCTTAGGAGCCGCTACGGTACTTGAGTACTGCTTTTGTAATTCACTTAAACTTCTTTTAGCCATAAATTACTGCGCCTCCTTTTTCTCGTTTTGGGAATAATAGATTTCCTTGTATTCGTTATTGTTTTCTAAGAGCTCGTCGTGCGTGCCGACACCCGTAATAACGCCGTCATCCATTACTATAATCATATCTGCATCCATAACCGAGGAAATGCGCTGTGCAATAATTATCTTGGTAGAGCCGCCCAGCTCCTCGCGGAAGGCTTTTCTTATCTGTGCCTCTGTTGCGGTATCTACAGCACTCGTAGAGTCATCAAGAATAATTATTTTCGGGCGTTTAAGCAGCGCGCGGGCAATACAAAGTCGCTGCTTCTGTCCGCCCGATACGTTACTGCCGCCCTGACCTAAATCGGTATTGTAACCGTTTTTAAAGGTCTTAATGAATTTATCCGCCTGAGCCTGCTCGGCTGCAAGTTCAATTTGACCGTCCGTAGCATCATCGTCGCCCCAAAGGAGATTATCACGAATAGAGCCCGAGAAAAGGGTGTTTTTCTGCAGCACCATACCGATACCCTCGCGCAGATTATAAAGTGAATAATCCTTAACATTAATGCCGTCAACGAGCACTTCACCCTCGTCGCAGTCGTAAAGGCGCGGTATCATAGATACAAGGGTAGTCTTACCGCAGCCCGTAGAGCCGATAATACCGACGGTGGATTTAGCGGGAATTTTCAGATTGATTTTATTTAAAACACTTTCCTGAGAATTTTTATAATAACGGAAAGAAACGTCCTTGAATTCGATGTCCCCCTTGGTTACGGTTATATCACGGCAAGCGGCATTATCGTCGCTTAAGTCTACCTTTTCATCAAGCACCTCGGTAATACGGCGGGCGGATGCCAGCGCACGCGATGACATCATAAGCATCACAGTAACCATCATAAGGGAGGATAAAATCTGTGTAACATAGGTAATAAAGGCAGAAAGGTCGCCTATAGGCATATCGCCGCCTATAACGATATTACCGCCGAACCATATAACGGCGAGTGTCGTCAGATTCATAAAGAGGGTCATTATAGGCTGAATCATAATCATAGTACGCATAGCGCGCATACTTGCAGACTTTAACTCCCCGTTCGCGGTATTGAATTTATCGTTCTCGTAACCTTCGCGTACAAAGGACTTTACAACGCGAATGTTAGTAACATTTTCCTGAACGGTGGAATTAAGTCCGTCAACCTTTTTCTGCACACCCGAGAAAAGCGAAAATCCCTTGGTGATAATACCGAGAATTGATAAAAGCATAAGCGGAATGGTAACAGCGAGAACGAGTGCTAAATCGGGGCGCAGCGTTACCGCCATAATGATAGCGCCGATAAGCATACCTGGGGAACGTAGAGCCATTCTGAGCATCATATTAACAAAATTCTGAAGCTGGGTTACGTCGTTTGTAAGACGGGTAACCAAAGAGCCTGTACTGAATTTATCGATATTGGCAAAGGAATAACCCTGCACCCGTTTATAAACATCACTGCGCAAATCAGCCGCAAAGTTTACCGATGCCTTGGCGCCGAAATAACTGCCGCCAACACCGCCCGCCATCATAATAAGGGCGGTAAGTATCATCAATAAAGAAACACCGATGCTAAAAACAGGTGTTTTATCGGCAGCGTTGTTAATTATCATCGCCAAAAACTTCGGCATTAAAACTTCACCGATTACCTCAATTATCATACAAAGCGGACCCAAAATAAAATATGCCTTATAAGGGCTTATATATTTAAACCAACGTTTCAACAATATCATCCTCTCTTTGGTTTCGCCATTTCGGTAAGCGCGAAAAGTCGTTGAAGGCTTTAAAAAAACTTTTTTCCTAAGTTATCATAGTATCCCAAATTAAATTTGTCAATACGTATTAATTAAGTATTGTTAATTTTTTAAAATGTGTTATAATAAATTTATTAAAGTTATTTGGAGGTATTACAATGTCCGACAAAAAAGTCGTTATTACAAGTGACAGCACCTGTGACCTTGGCGCTGAATTAATTGAAAAATTTGGTATTGGCATTATGCCGCTCGGCGTTACTCTTGGCGATAAATCTTATCGCGACGGTATTGATATCACAGCCGACGATATTTATGCTTATTATGATAAAACAAAGATTTTACCTAAAACCTCTGCTATCAATATTGCCGAGGCTACCGATTTCTTCAAGCAGTATACAGACAAAGGCTATGCTATAGTTCATTTCACCATCAGCTCTGAAATGTCAACCACATACCGCAACTGTCTGCTCGCGGCTGAAGAATTCGAGGATGTACACATAGTAGATACACAGAACCTCTCTACAGGCGGCGGTCTGCTCGTACTGAGAGCTGCCGAAATGGCTGCACAGGGCGCATCAGCTTGTGAAATTGCCGAAAAGGTACGCGAGTTAGTCCCCTGCGTTGATGCTTCCTTTGTTATCGATAATCTCGAATATCTGCATAAGGGCGGCCGTTGCTCAGCAGTTGCAGCACTCGGCGCAAACCTTTTAAAACTAAAACCCTGCATCACGGTCAAGGGCGGTAAAATGGGCGTTGAGAAAAAATACCGCGGTAAATTTATTGATACCTTAAAGGAATACACCCGTGACCGTATCGGGGATTACAGTAATATCTGCCTTGACCACGTATTCGTTACCCACGCAGGCTGTGAAAATGCGGTTGTTGAGGCTATCGTCGAAGAGGTTAAGAAAACTGCGCCCTTCTCAGAAATTCACCTGACCCGTGCGGGATGTACTATTTCCTCGCACTGCGGCGCTAATACCTTAGGCGTTCTCTTTATCAGAAAGTCACCAATTCAGTAATTCACCATATAATAATGGCAGGGGCACCAAGAAGGATATCCTGCTGTTCGGCGGTAATCTTTAGATTATCTACAAATAACCGATATAGCCCCTTTAATATATAAATGCACCCGTTTCGGGTGCTTTTTCTTTAGCCAAAGCATTCAAACTTGAATCAGATTTTGA
>JAZULY010000021.1:0-9602 GCA_045603355.1 Acutalibacteraceae bacterium
AATAAATTAGAAATCGGGGTTATGAATTATGGAAAACAAAAAGACAGTTATAGTTACGGGAGCTTCTAAAGGAATAGGCGCAAATATAGCCATTTATTTTGCAGAGAAAGGATACAATGTTGTAATCAACTATAATAATTCCGCCCCCTCTGCCCTACTGCTTCAACAGTCACTTGCTTCTAACGGATATTCAGTTATGGCACATAAAGCGAATGTAACAAATAAACTTGAAGTTGAACTGATGGTTAAGGAAGCGATTTACAAGTTCGGCTCGGTAGATATACTGGTAAATAATGCGGGAATTGCTCATCAGAGCCTATTTACCGAAATCAGCGAATATGATTGGGATAATATGATTGACGTGAATTTGACAGGTGTATTCAACTGTTGCCAGGCGGTTCTGCCGACTATGATAGAAAATAAGTCGGGTAAGATTATTAATATCTCCTCTATGTGGGGTATTACGGGTGCGGCTTGTGAAGCGCATTACTCGGCTGCTAAGGCAGGCGTTATCGGTCTTACAAAGGCGCTTGCCAAAGAGGTTGGACCGAGCGGCATAACGGTTAACTGTATCGCCCCCGGTATTATAGATACCCAAATGAACGCTAATCTTTCCGAAGAGGACATTAAGGCTTTTACCGATTCACTTCCCATCGCCCGAATGGGTACTACTACCGAAATCGCAAAAGCGGTATATTTCTTAGCATCGGATGACGCTGATTACATAACAGGTCAAACGCTCGCTATTGACGGCGGTATGACGATATAACATAAAAAATAAGGAGAGGAAATCCTCTCCTTATTTTTTTATTTCTGCAATAGTTACGCCGTTTTCTCCCTCTCCGAAGAGACCGATTCTAAACGACTTAATTGACTTGTGATGCCTCAGATGACTCTGCACGGCAGAACGCAGTACACCTGTACCCTTGCCGTGGATAATTGTTATGGTATTAATTCCCGTCATTACGGCGTTATCAATAAAGCGGTCAAGCTCGATAATGCCTTCATCCTTATTCATTCCGCGCATATCAAACTCTAAACTTGCCTGACGCTCTACACCTGAGTTAATGCCTGTAACGGTATGCTTTGCGGGTTGTTTATTGGCTTTTTTCTCAAGCAGTACAAGTTTTTTAATATCCGCCCATATTTTAAGGCTGCCTGTCGAAACATAAACCTTTTTACCCTTTACTTCAAGCACCTCTCCGTCACGTCCGAGGTCGGTCAGGCGGACACTGTCCCCTTTTACGAGCTCTCGCGGTAAAACATAATCGGTAATGTTATCGATAACGGGATTTATCTCATTTTCAAGGCTGTTAAGGGTTCCTTTAGCGGTCTGCTTTGCTTTTCTGAGAGCCTCGGTTGCATTTTGTTTATCGGATTTTTTCTTGATATCCTCAAGCTCATTTATAAGAGTGTTTGCTCTGTATCGCGCATTATCGACGATATATGAAGCATCGGCACGTGCCTTTTCAATGGTTTTTTCGTAAAGGGAATTAATATCGGCATATTTTTTATCCGAGCTGCGCTTAGCCTGAGCAAGCTGAGCGCGAATCTCCGCCGCCTCTTCCCTTTCTTTTTCGGCTGCCTGACGCTCCTTTTCGAGTGATGCGATAATCTTCTCAAATCGGCTGTTTTCCTCCGAAATATAACTTTTTGCGTCCTTAATTATCTGTTCACCAACGCCGAGTTTTTCGGAAATAGCAAAGGCATTTGAGCGGCCGGGAACACCTATCAGCAGGCGGTAGGTCGGTCTTAATGACTCAATATCAAATTCGCAGCTTGCATTTTCAACGCCGTCGGTATCCAAGGCGTAGGTTTTAAGTTCTGCATAGTGGGTTGTGGCAGCAATTCTCGCACCCTTTTTCGCAAGGCTAACGAGTATTGCTTTGGCAAGGGCTGCGCCCTCTATGGGGTCGGTACCTGCGCCTAATTCATCAAGCAGAATAAGACTAAACGGCGTGCTTTCCTCTAATATCGAGACGATATTTACCATATGCGCCGAGAAGGTCGATAGCGACTGCTCGATGCTCTGCTCGTCACCAATATCAACGAGTATTTTATCGAATAGTGCGATTTCGCTCATATCATCACTTGGTATCATCAGTCCGCACATAGCCATAAGGGTTAGCAGTCCGATAGTTTTAAGGGTAACCGTTTTACCGCCCGTGTTGGGACCCGTAATGACGAGAGAATTATAATCGGTACCGAGGCTGAGAGAAATCGGCACTACCTTTTTAGGGTCAATGAGAGGGTGTCTCGCATTTTTTAGTACTATGCGACCGCTTTTGTTAATAACGGGCACAGACGCCTTCATTTTATACGCAAGATTAGCCTTACCGAATATGAGACACAGCTCCACAAGTGAATTATAAGAAGATTTTATGCCCTCGGCAAAGCCTGAAACGGCGGCAGACAGTTCTGCTAAGATTCGTTCTATCTCTTCCTGCTCTTTCAGGTGCAAAACCCGCAGGTCATTATTAATTTCAACTACCGGCATAGGCTCAATAAACAGTGTAGCTCCCGAGCCGGAAGAATCGTGTACTATGCCGGGGAATTCGCCGCGATACTCGCTCTTTACAGGTACCACAAATCTGCCGTCACGCTGTGTTACAATAGAGTCCTGCAGATATTTAGAATAGGTATTTCCCTTTACTATTTTATCGAGTCGCTCACGAATATTAGCGGTAGCCGATGCGATTTTTCGGCGGATATTCGAGAGGGTTACCGAAGCGTTATCACTGATGCTCTCGTCCTGATTAATTGCCGAAAATATTGTTTCCTCTAAAAACTTATTGGCAATAAGGCTTTCGAAAATTTCGTCGATAGCCGTATCTTCCTTATATTCGGCATTGGCTCGCCAATTCTTAACCGAGCGTATTATACGTAGTGTCTCAGCAATATCCAACAGTTCACGCGCATTTAAAACACCGCCTGCCACAGCGCGACCTAGCGCCTCGCTGTTATTAACCGCCGAGCCGAAGGACGGCGAAGTAGCGCGGGACAAAAGCAAAAAAGCCGCGTAAGTTTTATCGAGCTCTGCCTTTATTTCCGCCTCGTCCCATTTCGGGGTGATTTCGAGTGCCTTTTCGGCAGCATCAGTAAGACTTACCGTACGAGACAGCATTTCAAGAATCTTTTTAAGTTCAAGCGCATTAGTATATCTTTGTAGATTATAAGACATTATGTAACTCCTAAATAATGCTGTTATAAAAATTAAGCGTTGAAAAGCTCTGCTCGGTTTGTGTAAGCAGATATTTTTCGGTTATTTTAGATAGTCTTTTCGCAGATTCGTCGGGAATTTTAAAACTGAAAAGCTTTTCAAAGTCACAGTAAATTATATGGCGCATAGCCGATATCAGTGTGCGGTCAAGACAAATATGCGAATTTTTATCCTTGTCACAACCATCACAGCCTATCACACTTTCCTGCGGATTAAAATAAAAGATATCCTTGTCAAACTCACCGCAATTAAAGCAAGCTACTAAATCGGGGGTATATCCCGAGAGGGATAAAATACGCATTTCAAATACCGCTTTAAGCAGCGGCTCGTACATTTTTTCGTTATTAGCCGCGTGAAGCGAATTGAGTAACAACCGCAAATAGGCGTCGGCGGTGTTATCCATTGGTGCTAAGACAAATGCCAGCTCACAAAAATACTGCTGCAAGGAAATGAGTGATATATCGCAGCCTATCTTAAAAAAAGAAGTGTTTAGAGACGCGTCCCGCACACGAAAAGTCCCCTTAACCTCCTCAAGGATAAAATGCGAGTAACAAAGAAGAGATGTGCCTGCATAATATTTACTTTTTAGTTTCTTAGCACCCGAAGCGAATGCCTTTATAACGCCGTATTCTTTAGTGAGTAATGTGAGCAGACGGTCAGAATCCCCTACATCATTTACCCGCAACACCAGCGCATCGGTCGTTACCTGCATTGTTGTTTTCCCTTTTATTAAGTAAATTTTTATATTCTAAGTAGTATTCAATTCTTCCGGTATCGGTAAAGTTTTTCCATACAGTTTCAGGGCTCATTTTTGTTACCTCCCTTATTGGTTACAAAAATAATTTCCCCGAGGTAATAGCGATATATTTATGGTAAAAACAGTTAATCAAGACCGAATGTGTGTATCAGTCCCTGACGGTTTCGCCAGTCTTCTTTAACCTTTACCCAAAGTTTTAAATCGGCTTTAATGCCGAAGAATTTCTCAATATCATAACGTGCCTGTGTTCCGATTTTTTTAAGCATAGCACCGCCCTTACCGATGATAATGCCCTTGTGCGAATCCTTTTCGCAGTAGATTGACGCTTCAACACATAACAGCGGGCTGCCGTCAGCCGCATCGCGCTCGTAAAAACGCTCAAGGTCTATTGCGATACCGTGCGGTACCTCTCGGGATAATAGCCGCAAGAGTTTTTCGCGGATAATTTCGGCTACCATAACCTTATCAGGTTGGTCGGTAAATTCATCGTCACCGAAATAATGCACCGATTCATGAACGAATTTCTCGGTTTCACCGAGTAATAACTGAACACCGTCACCCGTTTTTGCTGAGAACGGAACGACCGCCGCAAAATCGAAGACCTTCATATAGGCAGTAATTACCGCAAACAAATCTTCTTTATTTTCGAGTAGGTCTATTTTATTGATTCCCAATATGACATTTAAATTCCGCTTTTTGAATTCGCTTATAAGTTCGAGTTCAGCGGGTGGTAATTCATTCGGGTTGAAGCCGAATTTCGGGGACGCTTCGACAATAAGTATCGCGGCATCAATATCCGACATACCCGAACCTACAGCCTTTATCATATTTTCACCCAGCAGATTACGCGGCTTATGGAAACCGGGTGTATCGATAAAGACTATCTGCATATTATCTTTGTTTAAAACCCCCATAATTCGCGCACGGGTGGTTTGAGGCTTGTCCGAAACGATGGATACCTTTTGCCCTAAAACCTTGTTTATAAAGGAGGATTTACCGACATTCGGTCTGCCGAAAACACCAATAAAAGCCGATGTTGTTTTACTCAAATTTTTCACCTATCCCTTAACGATTGAAAGTCCTAAAAGCGCTAAAATCTCTTCCTCTTTTTCGCGCATTTTCATCTTCTGCACGCCGCCGTTCACGTGGTCATAGCCGAGTAAATGCAGCATTGAATGAACTGTAAGATATCCTATTTCACGTTCAATTCCGTGACCGTAAAGCTCTGCCTGAGCAAAGGCGTGGTCAACCGAAATTACAATGTCACCGAGCATCTTTGCGCCCGTTTCGGGATTTTCATCATACACGCCTTCTTCCCCTAACGGAAAGGACAAAACATCGGTAGACTTATTAATTCCGCGGAACTCGTTATTCATTGTTTTTATCATTTCATCATCAACGAAGGTTACATCAACCTCCGCCATATCGGTGAAATTCTCGCACTTTAATGATGCTGTGCATGCTTTGCGCACAAGCAGTCTTGTGCCGGTCGGTAATTTAATGCTTTTTTGCTTGTCTGTAATGGTAACCTTAATACTTTTCATTAATGTGCGTTCCTTTCATTTTTCTCATATGCTTTTATGATTTCCTGCACGAGACGGTGTCTTACAACATCTCTGCCCGATAGTTTGATAATCGCAATATCCTCAATGTTTTTGAGGATTGATATCACCTGCCGAAGGCCCGATTTTTTACCCGAGGGCAGGTCGATCTGGGTAATATCACCCGTAACAACTATTTTTGAATTGTTACCAAGTCGCGTTAAGAACATTTTCATCTGTTCGGTGGTGGTGTTCTGCGCCTCGTCTAAAATAATAAAACTGTCATCGAGGGTTCTGCCTCGCATGTAGGCCAGCGGTGCTACTTCAATATCGCCGCGCTCCTGACAGCGGGCAAACAGTTCGGGACCGAGCATATCATACAAAGCGTCATAAAGCGGTCTTAAATAAGGGTCAACCTTTTGCTGCAGGTCCCCGGGAAGAAAACCGAGGCTTTCACCCGCTTCAACTGCGGGTCGGGTAAGCACAATGCGGTTTATCTGCTTTGAACGAAAAGCGTTTACCGCCATGGCAACTGCAAGATAGGTCTTACCCGTACCTGCGGGACCTACGCCGATAGTGATGGTATTGCTTTTAATTGCATTCACATATTTTTGCTGACCGAGTGTTTTTGGCTTTACGGGGCGGCCGCGAGAAGTAACGATAAGACACTCCATATCGGTAAGACTGTTAATTTTAGCAGAATCCCCATCATCAACCAGACCTATTATGTAGTTAATGTTCTGCGCGGTTATATTCTCACCTTTTTCTATGAGCGCCAGCATTCCACTGAGCGCCAAATGTGCCGCATTAACGCTCTCCTCTTCGCCGCGGATTTTTATATTATCCCCGTGCGAAGTTATAGTAACGCCGTACTGCTTTTCAATAATATTTGTATTCTCATCGAAATTTCCAAACAAAGCGGAAATATAATTAATATCCTTAATTTTAATAATCTTTTCCGTAGCGGTAACCTCCAAGAATATATTAATAATATTATAACATAATTTAGTTTAATTTAAAGTAGAAAATAATAAATTTTCTTCAACACACAAATTTTTTATGTGTTTAACGGTGTATTTTACCGTTATTCCCTCATTCTCTTCTATGATTTCACGCGCAGTAATATCAATTTCCTGCAAACCCTTCTTGGTTGTATAGTCATTAAACTCGGTTTCTATCTGTGTTATCAATTCATCTCTGTTAAATTTTTTTATTATGGTATCATAATGTTTGCAGTCCATTTTATAAAGAGTTATCGGTATCTTTTTACCCAAAATTTCAATTTGATTATTGCTGTAATCGGCACTGAAATCCCCATGTGTAGAGCCGAGGTAAAGCGGCAGTTTTATACCGAAAAACTCTAAAACTGTTTTCTCCGACGTTTTTCCGTTATATTGCTTTAATTTTTGATTATAATTCTTCGTGAAAGTAAATGTTTCTTGCACTTCACCGAGAATCTCGCCCGATGCCCTTGTAAAATTCACCTTATCGGCTACCGCTACAGTGCCGCTTATAAGAATATCACCACGGCTTACCGCCTGACCTGTATAGACCTCTACCTGACCTGAAGTTACCTTAATTTGTTTAATTACGGCATCGGATGATGAAACAATATTGCTCGGTGAAAACTCGGGTGTCCCACTCAGCGTTTCGGTCACATTAACCGTAACAACACACCCTTCGATGTTAATAGAAGCCCAGGCTAATTTATCACTGTTTAGCAATAATTTATCCTTTAAAAGCTTTGAGTCTATAGCTTCTATGTAACGTCCGTTATAAATGCCGAGTTTTGAACACTCTTTTATAATTTCCTCATCAGGTGTTGTCTTATTACCGATAATTTCGATATCCCACACAAAAAGGGATAAAAATTTCAGCAGTATAAAAAAGAACGCAAAGCCTGCTACTACACCTATTCGCAGTTTATACCTTTGTATTTTAAAAGGCAGACCTTTTTTCTTTAAGATCTTGACCTTAACACCTGATTTACCTCGTATTTTATGAAATTTTTTAAAATCCCTCACCATAACCGAAATTTTAACTGAATCACGGCTTCGAAAAATATCCCAAACCACGATTTTGTTCTGCGCGCATAAATTTAAAATGCGCTCGGGAAAGTTACCCGAAATTTTTAAATTTACATATCCAAAGAGATATCTGTATAAATTTATAATAAACATATCACTCACAAAACTCCACAGAAATGAATTTACCGTTTATTAAAATTTCCAAATCGTTATAACTCGTGATTTTTATATTCTCACCGTTTATTTTAAGCACGGATTTCCCGAGGTTAAGGCAAACTACCTCATCGGTATATTCTACTACGCTGCGGCAACCGTCGACGAGTACCTGTCTATTCCCGAAAAAATTAATATGCGCCATTCCGCTTTCTTTAAAAGTTATATCAAACTCGTCATCGAATTTAAAAAGATGAATTTTATCCTTTTTTCGCTTAATACCCGTTTTAATTTTTTTCACAAAAGCACGACCCTTCCGGTAGTGATAATTACTATTAAAAATATGTTTCTTTTACGATAATAATTCTTAGAAAGGCAGGTAGGTATGACATTACTTAAAAAAGTAATCCAGCTCGCGGCGAGCCTATTAATAATAGTTATCTTTATCATTAACTCAGATACAGCGGCAAGCGGTGCGATAGACGGACTGATTATCTGCGCCAACAGAATTATCCCGTCACTGTTTCCTGTTACGGTGTTTTCGGTATTTCTTTATCAAAGCCGAGCCGCAGAGTGCATATTACCTGAAAGCAGTAATAAGGACGCCATAATTATTTTTACTATGTCCTTAATCGGTGGATATCCTATCGGTGCCAAACTAATTAGTGACGCCTATAATTCAGGCAGATTGAGTATAAAAAAGGCTCAGAATATGCTTTTTTTCTGCATAAATGCAGGCCCATCTTTTACAGTGGGCGTCATAGGTAACTGCTTATTTGGTAGCGCAAAATTAGGAGTGATTTTATTTGCTTCTTCGGTAATCAGCGCAATTATAGGGCTATTAATTTTTAATAGAAACGACGATAATTCTCTGCAAAACAATTCAGAACCGCCGAGTATTTCCGAAAATTTTGTACAGTCGGTAGCCTCTGCCAGTCAGACAATGATAACAATAAGCAGTTTCGTGGTGCTTTTTGCAACGATTATAAAGGTTATTAAGGAACAAATTAGTAACGCTTTTTTTAAAACGTTATTGATTGGTTTTTTAGAGGTAACGACCGCTGTGGGTGAATTCAGAAACATATACATAATCGCATTTTTAGTCGGATTCGGCGGTTTTTCAATTTTTCTGCAGGTTCTGACGTTAACCCGCCGCTTTTTACCAAATATTTTCAAATTGTTTTTTTCGCGGATTTTAAACGGAATTATTATGACCTTTATCACCTTTTTCTTACTTAAGATTTTTCCGATAGATACCCAGACTATTTCGAACGGTATCTCCCCCGCCTCGCCTGTTATGACGGCGGGCAGTATGACATTTACAATTTTGTTTTTTATATCCTGCTTTGTTCTGCTTTACTCACTGAATAGCAAAAAATACTGCGGAAAATTAAGCCTAGATATTTTTTAAAAAACTACTTTTTTCCTATTGACAAACAAGAGAATTATGGTATAATAATCGTTGCATGTGGTGGATGTAGCTTAGTTGGTTAAAGCGCCAGTTTGTGGCACTGGAGACCGTGGGTTCGAGTCCCATCTTCCACCCCAAATTTAAAGGCTTTGGACGATTCTTCGCCAAAGCCTTTAAATTAATCCAACTTAATAATGGGGTGTCGTCAAGCGGTAAGACACAGCACTTTGACTGCTGCATGCGTAGGTTCGAATCCTGCCACCCCAGCCAAAACAGGAATAACCCGTCCGTAAGGATGGGTTATTTTTGTTTTTGTTTAGTCGCAGGATGAGAACCGTAGGTTCGTCGAAGCAACCGCAAAGGTGCGTTAACCTTTGCGGATTGTGAAGTCTCGAGCAGTGAGCTTTTTTCGGTAACACAAGTCGGATCGTAGCCATGTCGTTCTGTGAGCCAAGGAGTTGATCATTTGGTTTGTCTTCCTAAGACCGCTTGG
>JAZULY010000022.1:0-3029 GCA_045603355.1 Acutalibacteraceae bacterium
GTTCTGTCTTTTGCGGGTTATTTATTTCATGCTGTTTTCGTAAGATTCGATCATCTTCTTAACCATCTGACCGCCGATAGAACCAGCCTGCTTAGAGGTTAAGTCACCGTTGTAACCCTGCTTAAGATTTACGCCAACCTCGTTAGCAGCTTCCATCTTAAAACGGTTGAGAGCTTCTTTAGCCTGTGCATTCTTTGCCATTGTTATTCACTCCTTATTTCAAAACTTTTTCTGCGTTTGCATTATTATTGTATGAAATGAAAAAGTAATTATTAAAGGTAATTTTCACTTATACTGCTATTTTTTTACAAAATTTGACCCTCTTGAAACGGCGGCAAAAATTTGTTATAATTTAAAAAGTAAATAATAGGGGGGATACTGTGAGGCGGATTTTTTGTGTTTTGCTAACGCTTATAATGCTTTTTTCGCTCAGCGGATGCACCGAATTTGTCGATTATATCGATAATAAGATGTTTGACAATGCGCGCGTTGGTTTTTCCGACGTTGAGCTTACCGAGGACAGCGAGGAAACCGTATTTAAGATAAGTGAATTCAGTGGTAGAAATTCGCAGTTTTCTGCGTACGGTAGTTCCTTTCATTATAATTTACTCGATGATACCGAAAAAACCTTATACCACATTTTTGAATATGCGCTCGAGAATGGTTACACAAATATTTTGGTCGATGATGCATTCATAGATAATGACGATACTTTTGAAAAGGTATTAACCTATTTAAGCCTCGATTCACCCTTAGTTGAGCAAAATTTCCGTTGGGAAACAGGAACCTTTACAAAGAACTATCCCACCAAAATTTTTGGTATCTTTGAAACAACGGGCACATATGAAGGCATTTATATAACGGTTGACAGTTTTACCCTCGAAACCTTTAAGAAAAAGCAACTCGCGGTAGAAAAAGCAAAAAATGTTGTTAATGAATTGCCGCAGGATATAAGTGTTGCCGAAAAGGCAGAAAGACTCTACCGATATGTAGCCGAGGGCATCGAGTATTACGAATATTGCTTAACGGACGATGCTGCGTTCTGTGAACACGTGCACGATTATCTGTATGATGCTGCCATAACGGGCAAGACACATTGTGACGGTTATGCAAACTATTTGTCACTGCTGATGAATATTGCGGGTATTGAGTGTATCGAAAAGTTGCACGAAGGAATGTCTGATGATACAGGTCACACCTGGAATATGTTTTGTATCGACGGCAAATGGTACAACTGCGATGCTACGGGCGACTCACTGATTCCATCTGTCGATTCAAGAATGTCGGCGGGGTACTATTTTGCTTTTCCCGATGAAAGACAGAAATATTCACCCGATTACGCTGAAATTTATCCCGTATCGGATGAGAGCCTCTATATGCCGATAGATGCTTATCTGACGAATGAAGAAATAAATTTATTTTACACAAAAGCGTGGGAAGCATTCAGCAAACACGACGACTGGGCACTGATATTGCTCGATGAATATGATGAACAAGAACTGAAACCTCATTTGCAGCGCTTAGCTAATAAACTCGGGCGCACCATTTCTCATTTCAGCATCGACCTTCACGACGGCCGCGTAGCAGTTTTGGTTTGCGACGAAAAGTATTATGATTAAAGGGAGAACCCTTCGGGTTCTCCCTTTAATCATAATTTTACCTTTAAAATAGCGGGTGATTCGGGGGCGATACGAAGCCAGTTATCATTGTTTGGCGTGTCGCCGAGGATAACCTCGCAGCCGTTTTTAAATTCGTTCGGTATATCGACCCAAACTTCGTACCCGTTTGTATTGACGGCGGCAAGAACACAGTCCTTACCGCTCTTTCTCATAAATACTACATAGCCTTCATTAGAATGAACGGGGATAAACTCACCTGATTTTAAGCAGTCACACCCGCGGCGGAATTTGCCCAAGGTCTTATAAAACCCTATAAGGTCGGTATTTTCTTTGCCCCAAGGGTATGTTGCGCGGCAGAATGGGTCGCCGTAGCCTTCAATTCCTGCTTCGTCACCGTAAAATACCGACGGCACACCGGGGATGGTATACTGCAGCGTTGCTGCGAGTTTCAGTCGGTTTGCGGCGCGGTTTAGTTCTTCGGGCGACATTTTCTCACTTGATTGCCAAGCGCGGTCCTTATTCCAAGGATTGTATTTACCGAGGCGGGTGAGGATTCGCGCGGTATCGTGTGTGCCTATATGATTCATAAGGGTTGCGACGGTCTGCGGCGGGTAATTTTCGGTGATATCAAGTATAGTATCAACAAAATCGACCGAGTTGCCGCCGTTTAGGAAATCGACTATTGCATTTGCATACGGGTAGTTCATTACAGAGTCAAGTTCCTTGCCGTGTAAAAAACGCCTGCGCGAGCCATAGCTCGTTTTATTTGAAGCATCCTCCCACACTTCACCGAGGAGATATGCATCGCTTTTTTCTGCCTTTATAGCGGTGCGGATGTTCTCGATAAATTCATCGGGCAGTTCGTCGGCTACATCGAGCCGCCAACCCGAAACACCCTTTTTGAGCCAATAGCGTATAACGCCGTTCTTACCCGTAATAAATTCGGTATAGTCCTTGTCGTTTTCTCTGACCTCGGGCAGGGTGTCGATGCCCCACCAAGCGCCGTATTTATCGGGCCAATTCTCGAAGCCGTACCAATTAAAGTAGGGGGATTCTTTGGAATTGTATGCACCTGTGCTTTCATATCTGCCATAACGGTTGAAATAAATACTGTCGTCACCCGTATGAGAGAAAACACCGTCAAGAATTATCTTAATACCGAGTTTTTCAGCAGATTTACACAGTTTTTCTAAATCCTTTTCGTCACCGAGATGGGGGTCGATTTTCATATAATCGGCAGTGTTATATCGGTGGTTTGAGTGCGCTTCAAATATAGGATTTAAGTATATGCAGTTTACACCTAAATCGGCAAGATAGGGCAGTTTCTCGGCAATACCTGCAAGGTCACCGCCGTAATAGTCATTAGAAAGGGAACAGGGCTCGCCGTTCTGACGGTATTCGGGTTGCTTG
>JAZULY010000023.1:0-13906 GCA_045603355.1 Acutalibacteraceae bacterium
TTCAGCTCGTAGGCTTCGGTACTTTTGAAGTACGTGAGCGCGCTGCAAGAAAGGGCATCAACCCCCTTACAAAGGAAACCATCAATATCGCTGCTTCCAAGGCTCCGGTATTCAAGGCTGGTAACGCATTCAAAAACGCTATTAAGTAATTAACTTAGTGTTAGGACAAGCCGCCGTTTAGGCGGCTTGATTTCTTTAAAGCGAGGCAATTTAATGAGACTTGATAAATATTTAAAGGTATCCCGAATAATTAAAAGGCGCACCGTTGCAAACGAGGCGTGCGACGCAGGCAGGGTAACAGTAAACGGTAAGGCAGCCCGCGCTTCGTATGATGTAAAAACGGGTGACATAATAGAAATCAGCTTCGGCTCGCGCGCCGTTAAGGTGCAGGTGACGGCGGTTACCGAGGTCATCAAAAAAGAGGATGCAGAAACACTTTATAAAATCGTATATTAACTCATAAACAAAACATTTCCTAATATATTTATTTTTAGGAGGTGTTTTTTTATGCCTGAAGAAACGCTGCTTCATAATATAATAATCGAAAACCGAAAAAAGGGTATGCTATCGGGTGTGCGCGATGTCATCGGCTTTGACTCGGAAACCATTGACCTCGTAACCGATATGGGAAACCTGAGCATTAAGGGTACCGACCTTAAAATTAATAAATTCAGTGTGGATAAGGGAGAACTTGATATCGAGGGTCTTATTGTCGCCTTTGTTTACACCACCGACCGCAAAAAGACGGGGCTCATAAAGAGCATTTTTAAGTAACTATGTGGGAAACGAGTAACAACACCCAGATAATATCCTTTTTGATGGCTGTGCTTTTCGGCACTTTCTACTGCGCATATTACGATATTTTTCGCAGCATTCGCGCGGCAGGATTTAATAAACCCGTCTCCGTTTTTTGGCAGGATATTTTCTTTTTTCTCACGACGGCGATAGTTACATTTTTGCTGATGCTCGTTTACTCGAACGGTGAGATACGCTTTTATATTCTTTTCGGTATTCTTATCGGTTTTCTCTCTTTTAATTTCACATTATCCCGATTTTTACGCCGACTGTTTACCTTTGTTCTCAAGAAATTTATAGCATTTTTCCGCGTTTTAAAGAGGTCGGCTGAGCGGCTTTCCTTCAAAATATCGAAGGTGGCGCGGCGAATAGCCGAATTTTTCCAAAAAAATTGCAAAAAAACCGCTAAAACTTTAAAAAATCTCTTGAAACGAAAGCGGTAAATAGTGTATACTAAAATAAATGTTTAAAAATTCCGAAAGGGTGCTTATTTTTGAAAAATAACCGTAAACCTAAGGGCAGCGTTATTTTGCGAATAGCTATTTTTATAGTATCGGTATATATGATTGTCACCCTTTGCGGACTTTGGGGAAAACTAATCGAAAGCCAGAATGAGTATAAGCAGCTCGAACTTCAGCGTGATTCGCTTAATGCGAGCATTAGTGAGATGACGGCATTGCTCGAGAGCTCGCAGAGTGAGATAATCGAAACCGCTGCGAGACAGCGTCTCGGCTATGTGTATGCCGACGAGCAGGTTTATATCGATAATTCAGGTAATTGATTACGGCGTTATTTCAAGGGGGATTTTTGGCTTAATGGAGCTTACGGTCGGACAAATAGTTGAGGGGAAGATTACCGGCATTACAAATTTCGGTGTTTTTGTTGACCTCGGCGATTCTAAAACAGGTATGGTACATATTTCTGAGGTTGCGCAAACCTTTGTAAACGAAATCCGTGACCACGTAAAGGAAAACGATGTTGTTAAAATGAAGGTGCTGAGCATCTCAGAAGACGGCAAGATAAGCCTTAGCATCAAGCGTGCCATAGAGTCACCAAAAAAGGAGTTCCGAGAGTCGCGCAGAACACCACCTAAGCCCGATAAATCGTTCACCTGGAGCACACAAAAGAGTGAGCCTGCATCGTTTGAGGAAATGATGAGCAAGTTTAAGATGACAAGCGAAGAGAAGTTTTCTGACTTAAAGCGAAAAAATTCCGAGGCTCGTCGTACTAAACGGGGAGCTAATGTAAAATAAATTTACGGCGGACATCTTGTCTGCCGTTTTTTTAAGAGGTAATTTAGAGTGATTAAAGAAATAGATGTTGCTGTTATTACTGAGAAGGTCGCTGAGCTTTGTATTACCGCCAACCGCGTTTTACCGTGTGATATAGTAAAGAGCATAAAAGCGGCGGCGAGAGCAGAGGAAACTCCCCTCGCGAGCAGCGTTATGGAGGATATCTGTCGTAATATTGAGGTATCAGAAAGTACGGGTTTGCCTGTTTGTCAGGATACGGGTATGGCGGTAGTCTTTCTCGAAATAGGGCAGGACGTTCACCTCGTGGGCGGAGATTTAACCGAGGCTGTCAATAACGGTGTCAGAAAAGGATATACCGACGGGTATCTTCGTAAATCGGTCGTTGCCGACCCGCTTAAAAGGGTAAATACGGGGGACAATACTCCTGCCGTAATACATACCTCTATAGTATCGGGCAAGAGCGTTAAAATAATTGTTGCGCCTAAAGGCTTCGGCAGTGAGAATATGAGTGGTGTCAGGATGCTAACCCCCTTTGACGGGCGCGAAGGCGTTATCAATTTCGTGGTCGAAACGGTGAAGAATGCCTCTAATAATCCCTGCCCGCCGATAGTCGTCGGTGTTGGCATAGGCGGTGACTTTGAGCAGTGCGCCCTGCTGGCAAAAAAGGCACTCTGCAGGAATACCGATATTCGTAACAGTGACGAATATTATGCAGAGCTCGAAAGAGAACTGCTCACAAAAATCAATGAACTCGGTATAGGTCCGCAGGGCTTCGGCGGTAAGACAACCGCGCTCACCGTTAATATCGAAAAGGCGGCAACCCATATCGCAGGTCTGCCTGTTGCCGTAAACATCGGTTGCCACGTAACAAGACACGCGTCGGCAGTAATAGAATAGGAGAAAAAATGGATAAATTAAATTTTGTTGCACCCTGTCTTTTCGGTGTCGAGGGCATTTTAGCAGATGAACTGAAAAGAATGGGTATAGAGAATGTTATGGCCCAGAACGGTCGAGTGCTCTTCTCGGGTGACGGGAATACGCTCGCTAGAGCTAATATAAATTCCCGCTTTGCCGAGCGTGTGCTGATAAAGGTCGGTGAATTTTCCGCCGAGACCTTTACAGAGCTTTTCGATAATGTAAAGGCACTGCCGTGGGAGGATTATATCGGTCGCGACGATGCTTTTCCCGTGAACGGCTGGAGCCTGAATTCGGCGCTTTTCAGCATACCTGACTGTCAGTCGATTATAAAAAAAGCGATAGTCGAGCGTCTTAAATCAAAATATAATATCAGTTGGTTTAATGAGACGGGTACTGAGTACCGCGTGCGCTTTTCAATTATGAAAAACAGCGTTACTATGATGATAGATACATCGGGCGACGGGCTTCATAAAAGGGGCTACCGCCGCAATTCCAATGACGCGCCGCTTAAAGAGACCTTAGCGGCAGCTATGTGTGACCTCGCGCGCATTTATCCCGATACGCAGTTTTTAGATCCCTTTTGCGGCTCGGGTACGTTAATGATAGAGTCGGCTATGATGGCGGCAAAAATTGCCCCGGGTCTTAACCGCTATTTCGCAGCCGAGCGTTTCGGCTTTATTGACCCTAAGGTCTGGAGAGAAGAGCGCAGCGCCGCTATGGACAAAATTGAGCGCAATATCGATTTCACCGCCACAGGCTTCGATATCGATAAAAATGCGGTGGAACTGACCCTTCATAATGCCGAAAAGGCGGGCGTTAAAAAGTTTATAAAGGCAAGCGTGGCTGATATCAGGGATTTTAAGGTGCCCGAGGGCAGAAGTCTTACAATCACCAACCCGCCGTACGGAGAGAGGTTGCTCGATATCAAGGCGGCAGAGGAGCTTTATACGGCTATGGGTAAGGTCTTCATAAAGAACTCTGGCAGCAAATATTATATTATTAGTCCGCACGACGAGTTTGAAAGATTTTTCGGCAGAGATGCCGATAAAAGGCGAAAGCTTTACAACGGAATGATAAAATGTCAGTTGTTTATGTATTTTAGATAGGTGATAAAATGAAGCATATTTTTATTGTCAATCCCGCAGCGGGTAAAGCGAATGCGGCAGAGAAGATAGTACCGAAAATAAAGGAGTTCTTTTCACACAGAGACGACTATAAAATATATATAACCGATAAGGCAGGGCAGGGTAGAGAGATAGCACGCGCCGAGGCTGAAGCGGGCGAGCAAATGCGTATATATGCCTGCGGAGGCGAGGGCACCTGCTTTGAAATTTTAAACGGTGTTGTAGGGTATGACAATGTAGCCATCGGTACCATTCCCTGTGGATCCGCAAACGATTTTCTTAAATTCTTTGGCGAGAAGCACCTTTTCTATGATTTAAAGGAAATGACCGAGGGCGAAGAAATGCCTATAGACCTCATAAAAGCCAATGAATTTTATTGTATTAATCAGTGCTCTGCGGGAATGGATGCTATTGTGGCTGAAAAGATGCAGAAGTTTAAACGCTGGCCGTGGGTCTCGGGCAGTGTGGCATATAAAATGGCTGTGCTCGAGGTCTTTTTCGGCAAAATCGGTTTAAAACTTAAAATAACGGTTGATAATAAAGCAAAAGGCGAAAAGGACTGTCTGTTTGCCGTTTGCGCCAACGGTCCCGTTTACGGCGGCGGTTATAACAGCGCACCGAAGGCGTCCCCCTTTGACCAGAAGCTCGATTACCTAATCGTTGATAACATTTCAAAGCTTCAAATATTATCCTATCTCAAAATGTACGAAAAGGGTACCCATACTGCTCTTTCGTATTGTGAATACGGAAACTGCACATCTATGGTAATCGAAGCCGATACACCTTTTCCGCTTAACCTTGACGGTGAGATAATTATGCGGGATAAGGTGAGTTTCGAGATAGTGAAAAAAGCTGTCAGATTTATAGTGCCGCGCGCGCTTTCTGAAAAAATGGTGCAAAAGGGAGAAATTTCCGCAAAGCCCTTGATTTTAACTGCGAAATGATTACAATAATATTATCGAATAAAACTTAAACGGAGGCATTTATTATGACTATTAAGCCGCTGCTCGATAGAGTAGTAACAAAGCCAGTGGAGGCTGAAGAAACCACAAAGGGCGGTATTATTCTTACCGCTGCCGCAAAGGAACAGCCGCAGATTGCCGAGGTAGTGGCAGTAGGCCCCGGCGGTATTGTTGACGGCAACGATGTTAAAATGTATGTTAAGGTCGGCGACCGTGTTATCTGTTCAAAATATGCAGGCAACGAGGTTAAGGTTGACGGCGAGGAATACAATATTATCCGTCAGTCCGATATTTTAGCTATTGTAGAATAGGAGGATATTTATTATGGCTAAGGATATTATTTTCGGCGAAGAAGCACGCAAGGCTCTGCAGGCAGGCGTGGATAAGTTGGCAGATGCAGTTAAGGTAACCCTCGGTCCTAAGGGCAGAAATGTTGTGCTTGATAAAAAGTACGGCTCACCCCTTATTACCAATGACGGTGTTACCATTGCAAAGGAAATCGAGCTTGATGACCCGTTTGAGAATATGGGCGCACAGCTTGTAAAAGAGGTATCGGTTAAGACAAACGATGCCGCAGGTGACGGTACTACCACCGCTACTGTGCTCGCTCAGGCGCTTATCTGCGAGGGTATGAAGAACGTTGCCGCAGGTGCTAATCCTATGGTAATTAAAAAGGGTATCAAAAAGGCGGTTGACACCGCTATTGCTACTGTTGTTTCCAATTCTCAGAAGGTTAGCGGCAACGAGGATATCGCCCGTGTTGCGGCTGTGTCTTCGGGTGATGAGCTTATCGGTAAGCTTATTGCTGAGGCTATGGCTAAGGTAAGCGCTGACGGTGTAATTACTGTTGAAGAATCTAAAACAGCCGAGACCTATACCGAGGTTGTTGAGGGTATGCAGTTTGACCGCGGCTATCTGTCTCCCTATCTCGTAACCGATACGGATAAGATGGAGGCGGTGCTCGACGACCCGATTATCCTTATCACCGATAAGAAAATTTCTAATATTCAAGAGCTTTTACCCTTGCTCGAACAGGTAGTTCAGACAGGTAAAAAGCTTCTCATAATCGCCGAGGATATCGAGAACGAAGCGCATTCCACCCTCGTTCTCAATAAACTTCGCGGCACATTTACCTGTGTTGCAGTCAAGGCTCCCGGCTTTGGCGACCGCAGAAAGGAAATGCTGCGCGATATTGCTATTCTCACAGGCGGTGAGGTAATCACCGAAGAACTCGGTCTCGAACTTAAGGACGCGACACTCGACCAGCTCGGTCGCGCGCGTCAGGTTAAGGTCGGCAAGGAAAACACTATTATTGTTGACGGTGCAGGTAATGCCGATGAAATTAAGGCTCGTGTCGGTCAGATTAAGTCCGAAATCGAAACCACAACATCTGATTTTGACCGCGAGAAACTGCAGGAGCGTCTTGCAAAGCTCGCAGGCGGTGTTGCCGTAATTAAGGTCGGCGCTGCTACCGAGATAGAAATGAAGGATAAGAAGCTGCGCATAGAGGATGCTCTCGCCGCAACCAAGGCTGCGGTTGAGGAGGGTATCGTTGCGGGCGGCGGCGTTGCGCTTGTAAATGCCATCCCGTCGGTAAACGCGCTGCGCGATACACTTGACGGCGACGAAAAAACAGGTGTCAGCATAGTGCTTAAATCCCTTGAAGCACCCATTCGTCAAATCGCTAAGAACGCAGGCCTTGAGGGTAGCGTTATAGTTGATAAAATTGTTACGAGCGGCAAGCCCAACTACGGTTTTGACGCATACAACGAGCAGTATACCGATATGATTAGTGCCGGTATCGTTGACCCGACCAAGGTTACACGCTCGGCTCTTGAGAACGCTGCAAGCGTGGCTGCTATGGTGCTCACAACCGAGTCACTCATAGCCGATAAGAAGGAAGATAATGCAGTTCCCGCTGCTGCCGCTGCTGCAGGCGCTATGGGCGGCATGTATTAATACCGTTTTAAAAACCGCTTTTGGGTCGCCAGAGGCGGTTTTTATTTGACATAAGGGTAATTTTGCCGTATTATAATAAATAAGAAAATTCGTGAAGGGTGAATACTAATGCGTAAAGATTTAACAATGCTTATGGACCTGTATGAGCTTACTATGGGAAGCGGAATTTGGAACAGTGATATGAGGGATACCGTTACCTATTTCGATATGTTTTTCCGCCGCGTTCCGGATGAAGGCGGCTTTGCCATTATGGCAGGCCTTGAGCAGCTCATAGAGTACTTTAATAATCTGCATTTCGAGGACGAGGATATCGAGTATCTGAGAACGCTCGGTTTGTTCGGCGAGGATTTTTTGGAGTATCTGCGTGACTTTAAGTTTGAGTGCGATGTATGGGCAGTGCCAGAGGGTACACCCATTTTCCCGATGGAACCTATAGTTACGGTGCGAGGTCCTGCCGTGCAGGCGTTCCTCGTAGAAACAATGGTGCTTTTAACGGTAAATCATCAATCCCTCATCGCCACCAAGGCTAACCGTATTGTTACCGCCGCGCAGGGACGAGCCGTAATGGAGTTTGGCGCCCGCCGCGCCCACGGTTACGATGCCGCAGTCTATGGAGCTCGCGCCGCTATGATAGGCGGCTGCACGGGTACTTCTTGTGTGAAATCGGCTAAGGATTTCGGTGTTCGAGCTTCGGGCACAATGGCGCACAGCTGGGTACAACTCTATCCCGATGAATATACCGCCTTTAAGACCTATGCCGAGCAGTATCCCGATAGCTGTACGCTGCTTGTAGATACCTATAATGTGCTGAAATCGGGTATTCCTAATGCCATTAAGGTCTTTAACGATGTATTAAAGCCGCTCGGTAAGCGCCCCGTCGGTGTCAGAATAGATAGCGGTGACATTACCTATTTAACGGGCAAGGTAAGAAAAATGCTCGACAATGCAGGCTATCCCGACTGTAAAATCGTAGTTTCAAATTCGCTTGACGAATACCTTATCCGCGATATGATTATGCAGGGCGCAAAGGTCGACAGCTTCGGCGTGGGTGAGCGCCTTATAACGGCGTCGAGCGAGGCAGTTTTCGGCGGTGTGTATAAACTCGTGGCGGTCGAGAAGGACGGAGAGATAATCCCGAAAATTAAAATCAGCGAAAACATTGCTAAAATTACCATTCCGGGCGTTAAAATTCCGTGGCGCCTTTTTGATAACGAAACGGGTAAGGCTATTGCCGATGTTATCACCCTTAATTACGAGAAAATTGACGATACTAAACCCTACGAAATATTCGACCCCGTTCATACCTGGAAGCGCAAAACTGTGGAGAACTTTACCGCTAAAAAGTTACAAGTCAAACTGTTCGAGAAGGGCCGTCAGGTGTATGTCAGTCCCTCGGTAAAGGAAATAGCCGCCTACCGAAAGGAGCAGGTTGCCAACCTTTGGGACGAGGTAAAGCGCTTCGAGAAACCGCATACCTACTATGTCGATTTATCTCAGGACTTATGGGATCAGCGCAACGAGTTGCTGAATCAACACCATAAATGATAGGAGAAAGTTATGAAAAAATTATTAGCAGTTATTTTATCACTTTTAATGTTGATTTCCTTTGCCGCATGCCGTCAGGGCGGGGAGAAGGATGACGGCGGCAGCACATCGTCTGATAAATATAATCTTGCCGAGTATATGAAAAAGGGTGAGATACCCGAGGCTGAGTTCACGCTCGGTATGACCGCAGAAGACATCAAGAGCCACCTTGAGTCGGACGACAGCAGTTCCGATGACGGGCATAATCATGCCGAATATTATGAGGATGAGAACACCGCTAACCGCAGTGACTATATTGCCGTAGGCGAGGTGCTTTATTACTACGAATCAGGTAGAGCAGAGGACGGCATTTCCTCTATCGTTTCTCAGGTAAATGCCTTCGGCTTTGAGGCTAGTGAACTCACGGGTAAAAGTGACATCAAAAACGCTTTCCCGTCTATGAAGTATACCGAGCGCGAGGTTACCAATGCCGAGCTTTACTTTATTCCCGTCGAGCTCGAGGGCGTTTCTGCTATCACCTATACAGTCGATAACTACCGCCTTGATTTCTTCTTTATGGAGGACTCGCTGCTCGCGGTAAACCTTGTTGATACAAACTATTGGACACTTACCTAAAATGTTAAAAAGATTTTTAAGCTACTATAAACCGCACAAAAAGATATTTGCGCTCGATATGTCGGCATCCTTCGCCGTATCGGTCATAGGTATAATTTATCCTATAATAACCCGCTGGGTGCTCAATGATTTAATACCGAATCGCCGCTACCGCGAGATAATATTTTTAGCGCTGTTGCTTTTAGGCCTTTATTTAGTGAGAATGCTGCTGCACTATTTTATTCAGTATCAGGGACATATGATGGGCGTTAAAATGCAGGCGCAGATGCGCAGCGATATGTTTAACCATCTCGAAACGTTACCCTACAGTTTTTACGATAATAACGAAACGGGTAAAATTATGTCGCGTATGACAAATGACCTGATGGATATCAGCGAGCTGGCGCACCACGGGCCCGAGAATGTTATAATCTCGTCGGTTTCTATAATTCTTGCATTTATTTATCTGTCAACCATTAATATCTGGCTGACGCTGATAATCTTTGCCTGCGCGCCGCTGCTTGTTATATTTGCATCAGTTCTGCGCGTTAAAATGAAGGCGGCCTTTAAAGAAAGCCGCAAGGCTATTGCCGAAATAAATGCCGCGCTTGAAAGCAGTATTTCGGGTATTCGCGTTACCAAAGCGTTCACCAATTCTGAGGAAGAAAAGAGAAAGTTTGAAGAGGGTAACAGGCAGTTTGTTGCAGCCAGACGCCTCGCCTACAACTATATGGGCCGCTTCCATTCCTTTACTACCTTCGTAACCGACGTTTTCAATGTTGTTGTTCTCATAGCAGGTGGTTTTTTCCTTTACGGTGGTAAGATAACCTTTGGCGACTATTCTACCTTTATCGTTTCGGTCAATGTGTTTCTGTCGCCTGTGATGACCTTTATCGGCTTTATGGAGCAGTTTCAGAACGGTATTACGGGTTTTGAGCGTTTCATTGAAATTATGGAGGAAAAGCCCGAAAAAGACCGCGATACCGCCACCAATATCGAGAATGTAGAGGGTAATATTGAGTTTAAGAACGTTACCTACGGCTATAATGACGAGGGGGATGTTCTTAAAAACGTCAGCCTTAAAATAAACAAGGGGCAGACCTTCGCGCTTGTCGGCCCGTCGGGTGGCGGCAAGACCACAATTTGCCACCTGATTCCTCATTTTTACGAAGCGTCGGAGGGCGAAATTTATATCGACGGCAAAGAAATCCGCGATATAACGCTAAATTCTCTTCGCCGAAATATCGGCATCGTTCAGCAGGATATTTATCTGTTTAACGCTAGTATTAAGGAAAATATCCTTTACGGCAGACCGACCGCTACCGATGAAGAGGTAATAGCCGCCGCAAAGCGCGCTAATATCCACGATTATATAATGTCGCTCGATAACGGCTACGATACCGAAATCGGCGAGCGCGGTGTTCGGCTGTCGGGCGGTCAGAAACAGAGGCTCAGTATCGCCCGCGTATTCCTTAAAAATCCGCCGATACTTATTCTCGATGAAGCTACAAGCGCCCTCGATAATACCACCGAGATACTCATTCAGCAGTCCCTCGATGAGCTCTGCCGCGGCAGAACTACCATAGTGGTAGCCCACCGCCTCTCGACCATTAAAAATGCCGACGAAATCGCAGTGATTTCGGGCGGCGAAATAATCGAGCAGGGCACCCACGAGGAGTTAATGGCAAATAGCGGCACCTACGCCGAGCTTTATAAGCTACAATTCAGGGAAGAATAATAACAGGAAAAAACAGATGGTTTTACCATCTGTTTTTTCATTTGTCTCTATTGAATAAATTTACGTTTTAATGTATAATTAACTGTAATACCAAGACGGAGGTCTGAAATGTCAATTATTACAACACCCGATATACAAAAGTTACCCGTTATGGCGCTTCGCGGACTCGTCTGCTTCCCCGGAATGGTTATGCATTTTGAGGTAGGCAGAAAGGTGTCACTAAACGCTCTGCGCTTTGCTATGGAGCACCGCCAGACGATATATCTCGTAACCCAGAAGGATGTGCGGCAAGAAGAGCCGACCGCCGATAATCTTTACGATATCGGCTGCGTAGCTCGTGTTACACAGATTTTAAAAACTAACGATAACAATGCCCGCGTTTTAGTCGAGGGTATGTATAGGGCAAGCCATAAAAATTTCCGCAAATGCGCGGGGGATTTTTATACCGCCGACATAGAGCGTCTGACCGACGTTACTCCGCGCAACCGCGCCGTTTATATGGAGACGCTGCTTCGTCGCGCCCGCAGTGAGTTTTCACTCTATGCCGAAAAACTGCCGAAAATTGCCCCCGATATCCCCTTGACGGTTGAAACCGATGAGGATTTAGGCCACCTTGCCGATTATATCGCCTTTAATATCCAGGCACCCTATGACGATAAACAGTATGTGCTCGAGCAACTTAATCCCGTCAAGCGCATTAAGGTAGTAATCGATGTACTTAAAAAGGAAACCGAGATTCTCGAAATCGACTCGCAGATAAGCGAAAGGGTTAAAAATCAGATTGATGAAAATCAGCGCGAGTATTACCTTAAAGAGCAGATTCGCGCTATTAACGACGAATTGTATGGTGACGGCTCCGAGCAGAACGAAATCGACGAATATTATGCTAAAATTGAGTCGCTCGCGGCTTCAACCGAGGTTAAAGAAAAATTGCAGAGTGAGGTAGCAAAGCTTGCCAAAATGCCGCAGGGATCACACGAGGGCACCGTTATCCGCGGCTATCTCGACACCTGCATAAAGCTGCCCTGGAACAGTAAGACAGACACACAGATGAACATTAAAAAAGCGGCTAAAATACTTGAGCGCGACTTTTACGGTATGAAAAAGGTGAAAGAGCGCATACTCGAGATGCTGGCGGTCTATGTAATAGCGCCCGAAATCAAAGGTCAGATTATCTGCCTTGCGGGTCCTCCCGGTGTGGGTAAAACCTCTATCGGTAAGACTATCGCTGAGTGTATGGGCAGACGGTTCGCCCGCGTTTCGCTCGGCGGCGTCAGGGACGAAGCCGAAATTCGCGGCCACCGCAAAACATATATCGGCGCTATGCCGGGTAAGATAATCAGCGCCATTAATCAGGCGGGCAGCGGTAATCCGCTGATATTGCTTGATGAAATAGACAAACTCGGAAATGACTATAAGGGTGACCCGTCCTCGGCTCTCTTAGAGGTATTAGACCCCGAGCAGAACGCCACCTTTACCGACCATTATATTGATATGCCGTATGATTTAAGCAACGTTTTGTTTATAACAACGGCTAATAATATCGATGCCATTCCCGCGCCTCTGCTTGACCGTATGGAGGTTATTGAACTCTCAAGCTATACAAGGGAAGAGAAGTTCAATATTGCCAAACGCCACCTTGTAGCAAAGCAGGCGGCCCGTCACGGTCTTTCGGCAGAGAACTTTAAGATTACCGATAAGGCAATCCGCACCCTTATTGACTTCTATACCCGTGAAGCGGGTGTCAGAAAATTAGAACGTGAAATCGCGTCGGTCTGCCGCAAGACGGCAAAGGCGATAACCGAAACGGGACAGTCGAGCCTCATAGTTGATGAGACCAAAATCGAGGAAATGCTCGGCAAAAAGCGTTATCTGCCCGAGGTTATCCTTAAAAAAGACGAGGTCGGCATAGTAAACGGACTCGCCTGGACGGCTGTCGGCGGCGAGATAATGCAGCTCGAGGTTGCTGTATGCTCAGGCACGGGTAAATTAGAACTTACGGGTAGCCTCGGCGAAGTAATGCAGGAGTCGGCAAAAGCCGCTGTTACATATGTTAAGTGCCACGCGGCAGAACTCGGTATCGACGGTGAATTCTATAAAAATAAAGATATACACATCCACGCGACCGAAGCCGCAGTACCGAAGGACGGTCCCTCGGCAGGTGTTACCATAACCACTGCGCTCGTATCCGCCCTCACCAATACCCCCATTCGCCGAGATGTTGCGATGACGGGTGAGGTTACCATCCGCGGCCGCGTACTGCCGATTGGCGGACTCAAAGAAAAGAGTATGGCGGCATACCGTGGCGGCGTTAAAACGGTATTTATCCCAAAAGACAACGAGGCTGATTTAAGCGAGGTTGATGAATCGGTTAAGAAGCACGTTATCTTTATCCCCGTATCGGATGTTGACGATATTATCACGGCGGCACTCGTTCATAAAAGCGGCGCCAAGAACGAATTTTGTGACAAGGTCACGGGGGATTATAAAACGAAAACGGCACTTGTCAGCCAATAGGAGAATATGATGAACTTTAATAATGTAAGCTTCGAGCGCGCTTTCGGTACATTCGAGCAGCTCTGCGAGTCTACTGTGCCCGAAATTTGTTTTTCAGGTCGCTCGAATGTCGGCAAATCTTCGCTTATTAATAAGACCTTAAACCGCAAGTCGCTTGCCCGCGTCAGTACAAAACCGGGCAAGACCATTACCATCAATTTTTATAAGCTCGATAATCTGCGGCTTGTTGACCTGCCGGGGTACGGCTACGCCAAGGTGGATATGGGCGAGCGCAGACGCTGGGCGGATTTAATGGAGGGCTATTTCAAGTCGGGGCGCAATATACCGCTTGTTTTTCAGCTTATAGATATGCGTCACCCCGCGACCGATTTTGATATTTCTATGCTCGAGTTTATGCGGCAGATGGATATTCCGTATGTAATCGTTCTTACGAAATGCGATAAACTGAATAAGGGTGAATTCAGCCGTCGTATGGAACTGATTTATGATGAACTCGGCTCG
>JAZULY010000024.1:0-12815 GCA_045603355.1 Acutalibacteraceae bacterium
ACTTAAATCAATTTACCATTCAATCAATAACTGTAGAAGAATAGAGATAAGGGATACACAAAAATGTGTATCCCTTGTTAGTCATAGCTTTTTTATTACTCAAAGACTCAAATTTGAAATTCTTCACTGTAATTCTTTCCATATAATTTTACTATCACTCTCATCTAATAATGGTTGAGTTAGTGAATTGTATATTTCTTTGGTTACTTCGATATTATTGATGAGATAAATTTCGTCACGCTGGACACCTTGTGATTCGTTAACGGAATACTCTGAAAATTCTATTTTAAAAATCTCGTCCCCCTGATATCCGAGGATATAATATATATAATCTACATGCTCTGGCGCACCGCCTTTTCTTTCCGACAGTAAAGCCATATTGTTTAGCGGCTTGGTATAACTGGTACCTTGGTACCAAAGAACCACTTTGTTATTATTTATCCAAAATATATCGAATGCCTTACTCGTTTTAATGATCAATTCCGGGATATCATCGCCATTCATATCATAAATAGCGTATTGAAAATTGCTGCTTTCCGAATCATTATCAAAATATGTTTTAATGGTTATAGCATCACCTTTTTTACTAACTGCATTTATCTTGTTTGATAAAAATTCGGCATATAATGTATCTGCCGTTATGTTTTCCGAGGTGCATTTTTGGTCAAAACTGGGCTGTTTGCAACCAGAGAGCATAAATACAAATAATAAACACAATACAGCAGCCTTTTTCATAACAAACACTCCTTTGTAATCTATAGTTTAATTATACAGTAAATCAACCCAAATACAACTAAAAAATGGTTACAAAAAAATTACAGATTAAAAATTCTAATAAATCTGTTTCGTAAGGTAATTAAATAATTTTTAAGCCCTGAGTTAAACTCAGGGCTTATGTTTTTGCCTTATATAGATTAAATCCTTTTTATAATCTGCGCGGTATTTATTATACTCTCTGTCAAATCGGTTATGGTAATGGAACACAAAAGCCGACTCGTCCATACAAGCCGTAATAACCCCCGCCGCGCGGAAGAAAAACTCGTGGTGGTCTATCATACGGATATTATTATCATACCCTACCTCTCGCAGTTTTTCGGTACGCGCTAAAAAGGTGTTCGGTGATTTTGCAACAACAATTCTATTGTCGTCAAGTCGCGTCATATGGGGAATCAGCAGACTCTTTGGCGCATTCTTTATAGTCTGCTCATAATATTCCTCTGCCGCTTTTTTCGGCCGCATACTGCTTAGCGCAAAACACAACTGAACGGCAACAAGGTCTATATCCTTATTTTTTTCTAAAAACCTTAACTGCCCGCCGATATCTGTAAAGGGGGTGAGCAGTTCGTCATCGTCAAGCCGCATAACGTAGGGCGTTTTTACCTTCTCCAGCGCCGCATTCAAGCCTACACTGAGTCCCGAATTAAATGGCAGGGTAATTATTTTGGCATATTCACTCTTTATTTCAAGCGGATCACCGCTGTCGTCGGCAATTATTACCGTAGCGCCGGGATAATATTTTTGAATATTCCAAAAGAGTCTTTTTGCCATTTTCTGCCTTTTAAAAGACTTATAAATAAAGGTAACGTTTTTTACTACATATGAAATTTCTTCAGCCGCAGGTCGCTTTTTGCCGATAAGCGCCCATTTAAGGCATAAAAAACGGTAGTGCAAGAGCTGTGCCGCAGTCAGTAGTACCTTGAAAATCACGCTGATATTCGACCCTGCTATTTTTCGAACTATTTTTTTAAGCATTTTCTTCACCAAACCGATTATACCAAATTGTTCTTTTCTTTGCAAGCGGCTTGCAAAAGGCATACAAATATGGTATATTATCTTGTCGGAATAACATATAAAAGGTGAAAAAATGGAAAGTACACTGCAAAAAAGAAAATTTAGGGATTATATAATCGGTGACAAAAACTTCTACAAAAGAGTAGTTATGATAGTTTTGCCGATAATAATACAAAACACCATCACAAATGTTGTAAGCCTGCTTGATAACGTTATGGTCGGTCAGGTGGGTACACTGCAGATGTCGGCGGTGGCTATTGTTAATCAGCTGATATTTGTGTATACGCTGTGTATCTTTGGCGGACTATCGGGTGTGGGTATATTCTCAACCCAATATGCGGGCGCAAAAAACGATGACGGCATACGTCACTGTTTCCGTGTAAAGATGATTTTGGCACTTTGTATGTTTTTACTTGCCGCCGTTATTTTCTTTACATTACCCGAAACACTTATCTCGCTGTATATCTCAGAGGATACATCCCCTGCGGATGCCGCACGGACGCTCTCCTACGGACTTAATTACCTTAAAATAATGGTTATAGGACTCTTTCCTTTTGCGCTTTCCCAAGCCTACGGCGGAACGCTAAGAGAAATGGGCGAGACCAAGGTGCCGATGTTTTCGAGCATCGCGGCTATCCTTGTAAATCTTGTTTTTAACTATTTCCTCATTTTCGGCACCTTCGGTTTCCCGAAACTCGGTGTTGCAGGCGCGGCTATCGCAACGGTTATGTCCCGTTTTATTGAGTTTGCCATTCTCGCGCTCTGGACACATTTAAAACGCCGAAAATATACCTTTATCGAAGGTGTGTATAAGAGTCTTTATGTCCCCGCTTCGCTTTGCGGTGATATCGCACGCCGCGGCACACCTCTGCTTATAAACGAGTTTTTATGGTCGGCAGGTATGGCAACACTGCTTCAGTGCTACTCGGTACGCGGTATCGACGTTGTGGCTGCCGCCAATATTTCAACCACCATAGGCAACCTGTTTAATGTTATATTCATTTCGATGGGTAACGCGGTTGCGATTATGGTCGGACAGTATCTCGGCGCGAACAAACCCGATAAGGCTAAAATAACGGTATGGCGGCTGTTAGCGCTCTCAACCGCCGTTTGTGTTATTATCGGCGGCATTATGGCGCTCTTATCCCCGATTATACCGAACATCTACAATACAGAGCAGACTGTTCGCGATATGGCGATCGATTTCCTCATAATCATTGCCCTTTTAATGCCTGTATTCTCCTTTGCGCACAACTGCTATTTCACAATGCGCTCGGGCGGTAAAACGGTAATTACCTTCCTCTTTGACAGCGGCTTTACCTGGGGTATTTCGGTGCCGTTTGCCTTCGTTCTGTCCAACTACACGCGCCTTGATATCGTGACGGTTTATTTCCTTGTGCAGTCGATCGAGATAGTCAAGTGTATCGTCGCATTCATCCTTATTAAGAAGGGTGTCTGGGTTAATAATATAATTGATAAGGAAAAAACAAATGACTAAAAAGCTTTTAATTGCCGCCGTGGCGGTGATGACACTCGCCGCGCTGATAGTAGGTTTATGCCTTGCCTTCGGCGGCGAAAAAGAGGACGAAAACAAGGGCGGCTCTATCTCCGTAACGGGCAGCGCCGTTATCCCTGCGCTCTCATATGACTCACACCTTTGCTATGCGGCGCACGGCATTGGGGACGAGGAGATTTTCGCAAATGACGCTTTGAATGCCGATAAATTAAATAAAAACTTTGCCGACCATCTGCCCATTTTTAAATTTGATACCCTCACTGATTTCGAGACATTTAAAAACACGGTAATAGGCGGGTTTAACACATCGGTCGGTCACAACGATGTGCCGAGTCTTGACTCGGTAACCGAAAATTATGACGATGAATTTTTTGAGAGTAATACGCTCTTTATTATACACATTCCTGCCACAAGCGGCTCTATTCGCCACACCGTCAGCGATATAAATATAGATGATGGTGTTTTTTCCGCAGAAATAACGGCTGACAGCCCGAACGCTGTTACAATGGACCTTGTGAGTTGGTTTGTTACGGTAGCGGTCGACGATAAAACGGTTGGCACCTGCACACAGTTCGATGCGATTATTAAATAAAATGGCAAAAGATAAGCAACCGTCACTATGACGGTTGCTTTTTGTTTATGCTGATGATGCAGGCTTTTCTGTCGGGGTCAATATTTTAGCGTCGGAAAAACGGACATAAATATTATCATCGAGTTCTAAACTCAGCGGAATACCCGTTCTGCCGAAGGTTATTTCAAACTCGTCGCCGTTTATCTCACCGTCAATTTCGTAAATTCCGTCGTCCTCCGCGGCACTTTGCCCCACTATACGGCGGAATACCGAATATATCTTATCGGCTACACCGAAAAACTGCGTATTATTCCCATCGGGCGTATAGGTAATGCCGTTATACTCGGCAGTGGCGCCATCAGGCGTGAATATAAATTTTACACCTGCGAGAATATCGGGCTCGGTAATCTCTAAGGTCAGAGTTCCGTCACCCGAAATCGTAACGGGGGCTACGTACTGTTCGTTATAATAAGAAATATGCGCCGTAAAGCTTAAGTTCTCGGTTACGGGTTTTATATACTCAGGAGTACAACCACAAAGAGAAAAAAGCGTTATAGCGCATACAAAACTTAGAATTTTTCGCATTTAAACCGCTACCCTTCAAGTGTTTTGAAAAGCAGAGGTAACTGTTCGATTAAATCGCGCGGTAAAAGGGACGTCTGCGACATTTTTTCTGCCGCCATATCCCCTGCGGCGCCGTGAATATAAACCGCGCTTGTTACGGCGCGCAATATATCACGCTCCCGCGCTAAGAATGCCGCTAATATACCTGCGAGCGCGTCTCCGCTGCCGCCCGTAGCCATACCCGGATTGCCTGTTTTGTTGATAAACACCCTGCCGTCGGGCGCGGCTACCACCGTTTCACTGCCCTTAAGCACGGTATATACCCCGTACTCACGCGAGAACTCTACCGCAGTATTTACGCGGGACCCCTCAATTTCGGCTATACTTTTACCGCACAGCCTTGCCATTTCGCCCGGGTGGGGAGTAAGTACCGCAGGAACAGTTATCTGCTTTATAATATTTATATTACCTCCCAGCAGATTTATTCCGTCGGCATCAATAATTATAGGGCTTTCTGCATTTTGAATTACCGTCTTTAAAATTTCTGCATTGTCATCCGACTGACCAATACCGCAGCCTATCAGCACCGTGTCTGTACTCGGTAATAATTCGGTGATTTTGGCTGTATCGGCACGCGAAAAGGTGCCACACGGCGCGGTGGCGACGGGGGTAAAGACCGCCTCGGGCACCTGACGGGCGACTATATCGTAAATTTTATCGGGCAGAGCCACCCTTGCTATACCCACACCGCTACGCAGACACGCCGTTGTGGCGAGCACCGCAGCGCCTGCCATACCGTATGAGCCGCATATCATCAGTGCTGTACCAAAGGTGCCTTTATGGGAATTTTTATCCCTCGCGGGCAGTATCGGGGGTTTAATTACCTCTACATTCATAGCGTTATACAAAGAGTTCATTTGCCATACTTCTCGCGACACACTGACGAACCGCGTCCTTTATGCGGTCGTCTGGAGATAACACGATAAGCGTCTTTTTAGAGCCGACGCTTACGAGCAGATAATATGCCTCATCTTCACGGTTACAGAAAATAAAGGTTTCTTTAGCATCTGTAACGGGTGGGTTTTTGTGATTATATCTGCCGCTGCGTAAAATATTTTTGCACTCGAAGGATATGATTCTTTTTCGCGAGCTTTTGGCGGTTATCTTATCGACATCAACCGTACCGTTGGTAACGATGTATTCGTACTCAACAAAAAGCATACCGATAAGCTTATATGCGCCGAAAATAACGCCTACGGCGGCTATGACAAGCACCGAGCCGTAGCCCGAAGAAAACCAAACAAGAACTGCCGACAGCACTGCGGCGGCAATAATGATAAGCGCCATTAAAGTCACCTTGGCGGCACCGTTTTTAATCTTTACTATCTGTTCTGCAAATATATCCATTATTTCTCTCCTGATGACAAGTTTATACCATTATTATACAACACTCACCCTGCCACTTGCAATATTTTTTATAATATTATATAATAGTTATAACTACATATTCTGTTTGCAGGAGAAGGTAATATGAAAATTAAGGATAACTATATCGTAAGAAACGTTGCGGGCGAAAATCTTGTCGTACCCGTAGGCGGCAAAAACATTAACTTCAATGCCGTTATGACCCTTAACGAAAGCGCTATGCTTTTATGGAAAACTCTGGCGGCAGGCGCAGAAAAACGCGACCTTATAAAGGCGCTGACCGATGAATACGGTATTGATGAAGCGAGAGCTGCAGCCGATATCGACAAATTTTTAAATAAATTAAAGGAAAACGATATTCTTGAAGACTAAAAATAAACACACACTTCAGTGGTTACACAAACACTCAAAAAAATACTATCCGTATATTATAGCACACTGCTTCTGCAGTACCGTAATTTCGGTAAGCTATGTTTTTTTAGCGCTCTTATCAAAAGCGGTAATAGATATTGCAAGCGGCACTATGAAGGGCGATATTATGTTCAACTGCACCATGCTCTTTGTGATAATTATTACACAGGTAGTGCTCAGCGTCGTTAACTCGCGGCTCGTTATAAAGGCTGAGGGCAGGCTTAGTATGTCACTCAAGCGCCATCTTTACGACTCTATTTTAAATAAAAAATTCACCGCTGTAAAAAATTATCATTCGGGTGACCTGCTTAACCGACTGAGTTCCGACGTTCAGGTAATCGTCGGCTCGGTGGCTACGCTCGTTCCGAATATTGTATCGCTCATTACGAAAATTATTGCCTGCACGGTGACCATTTATTTGATTTCACCCTCCCTCACCCTTATCGTTTTAGCGGTAGGCATTATAGCCCCGCTCGCAGGCAGAATTCTCAGTTCTCACTTTAAATATCTGCATAAAGAGGCTCAGCAGTCGGACGGTGAAATAAAATCCTTCTTGCAGGAATCGTTTGAGAATATAACGGTAATCAAGACCTTCACAAGCGATAAACCCGTAAAGGAAAAGCTTGACCGCTCGCTTAAAAACAATTTTTCGGTACTGCTTAAAAGAAACTACCTGCAAATTTTATCGTCGACGGGTGTCTACTCGGTATTCACCCTCGGTTACTACGCACTGCTCGTCTGGGGTGCGTTTAACATCGGCAACGGTATTACATACGGTACGCTTATCGCGTTCCTTGAAATCGTAACACAGATACGCGCTCCTCTCCAGCGAATTTCGGGCATACTGCCGCAGTATTACTCGATGATAGCATCGGCTGAGCGAATTATTGAAATTGAGAACGCTGATGATGAAGTGCGCTCGCATGACGGCGGTGACATCTCCTTCGAGTCAATTACTGCAAAGAATCTTACCTTCAGATACGAGGAAGACGACGAGGACGTTATAATAAATGCCGATTTCACCATTAAAAAGGGTGGAATTACGGCAATTTTAGGTCCTTCGGGAAGCGGCAAAAGCACGCTGTTTAAGCTGCTGCTCGGTCTGCTCGAGCCCACAGACGGCCGCATACTCATAAACGGCAAACCGTCAGAGGAGACCGACCGCCACCATCTGTTTGCCTATGTACCGCAGGGCAGTATGATACTCTCGGGTACAATACGCGAAAACCTGACCCTCTGCCGCGAGGGCATTACCGAGGAGGAACTCGTAAGCGCCACCAAAATTGCCGAAATATACGATTATATCGTATCCCTTCCCGACGGCTTTGATACTATGATGCGCGAGCGCGGTGCAGGACTCTCGGAAGGTCAGGTACAGCGTTTATCCATAGCCCGCGCACTGCTTTGTAATAATCCCGTATTACTGCTTGATGAAAGCACTTCGGCGCTCGATGATGAAACCGAGTCGCGGGTGCTCAGTAACATAAAAAAACTATCGGACAAAACCGTTATTTTTATCACCCATCGCAAGCGTTGCATAAAAAGCTGCGACAGGGTGCTTGAATTCAGAGACAAGCAGTTTGCAGAAAAAGAATTATAATGCTAAAAGAGAATCACCGAGTGTGATTCTCTTTTTTATTATTGATATTTACAGCATTAGTCAGTATAATATAATAGATAATATATACATTAAGGGGGCATTATTTTGGATTTCAAACAGTTTTGGGAAGAAATTTCATCCAAAAAAATTGCTATGTGCGGAATTGGCATCAGTAACACTCCGCTTATTAAGAACTTTTTGGCAAAGGGTGCGCGTGTGCTTGCCTGCGACCGCCGCACGCGTGAGCAGATAGGAACTATGTGCGATGAGCTCGAAAGCCTCGGCGCAGAGCTTCACCTTGGAGAGCATTATCTTGATAATTTAGAGGTCGATGTAATCTTCCGCACGCCGGGTATGAGTTTTAATATGCCCGAACTTAAAGAGGCGAGAAAGCGCGGTATTGCCGTTACGAGCGAAATGGAGGTATTCTTCGACCTCTGCCCCGCAAAGATTTTCGCCGTTACGGGCTCTGACGGTAAGACCACTACCACAACCCTCATAGCCAAAATGCTCGAGAAAGAGGGCTATACAGTTCACGTCGGCGGCAATATAGGAAATCCGTTACTGCCCGAAATTGAAAATATAAAAGCTACCGATTTTGTTGTAGTTGAACTTTCCTCCTTCCAGCTGATTTCGATGCGTAAGAGTCCCGATGTTGCGGTGGTTACCAATGTAGCGCCCAACCACCTTGATATTCACAAGGATATGGACGAGTATGTTCAGGCTAAGAAAAACGTACTGCTGCATCAGGGTGCATTCTCCCGCACGGTGCTTAATTACGATAACGATATTACCTTTGGCTTCCGTGATGATGTCCGCGGTCAGTCGCTCTGCTTTAGTATGGAGCATCCCATAAAGAACGGCGCCTGGCTTGACCATAACGGCTACCTCAATATGTCCTACCGCGGTATCAGCGCACCCATTATGCACAAAAGTGATATAGCAATACTTGGTGACCATAATATCGCCAACTACCTTGCCGCTATTTCGGCGGTTTGGGGATATGTCGGAGCCGACACCATTCAGGCTGTAGCAAAGGAATTCGGCGGCGTTGAGCACCGCATCGAGTTTGTTCGCGAGAAGGACGGTGTTCGTTATTATAACGACTCTATCGCTTCGAGCCCGACCCGCACGATAGCAGGACTTAAAGCATTCGACCGCCGCGTTATACTTATTGCGGGCGGCTATGATAAGCAAATTCCGTTTGAGCCTATGGCACCATATGTAATAGACAAGGTAAAACTGCTTATTTTATCGGGACCGACGGCAGATAAAATCGAAAAGGCTCTAAAGAATGATGCAGCCTACTCGGGTGCCCCCGAAATCATCCGCGTAGGAAATCTTGACGAGGCGGTAAGCCTTGCGCACAGCCGCGCTTCATCGGGTGATATAGTAACCCTCAGCCCCGCCTGCGCTTCGTTTGACGCCTTCCCGAACTTTGCGGCGCGCGGAAACTATTTTAAGGAATTGGTAAATAAACTGTAATGGATATTAAGGATATTTTATTTGAGTTATCCCGTTTATCGGCTATCGGTACGGTCAGTGACGCGGCAGACAAGGCGGCAGAAGAGCTCGGTAAATACGCGAGTGTTCGCCGTATAGGTACACTCGGCACTGTAGCCGAAATCAAGGGAAAAAGTGACTATACTATACTGCTGGACGCGCATATCGATGAGGTCGGATTTATTGTAACGGATATAAGCGAAAAAGGCTTTTTAACGGTGCAGAATTGCGGTGGAATTGACACGCGCCACCTTCCCGCAAAGGCGGTAACGGTGCACGGCAAGGAGAAAATCCCCGCCGTATTTACAAGCACACCCCCCCACCTTGATAAGGGCGGGGACCTGCCCGATGATATCGCGCAGTATAAAATAGATACGGGACTCGGGGACAAAGCGAAAGACGTTATCTCGGTCGGTGACTATGTTACCTACCGAATGACACCTACCGAATTGCTCAGGAGTACGGTATGCGGTAAATCCTTCGATGACCGCGCGGGTGTCGCCTGCCTTATAGAGCTGGCTCAAAGACTGAACACCAAAGAACTGCCCTGCAACATTGTGATTTTACTCAGTGATGCAGAGGAGTTAGGTCTGCGCGGTGCAAGAACCGCCTCCTTCGGTATAGAGTGCGACGAGGCTATCGCCATTGACGTATCCTTCGGTGACGGACCCGATGTTCCCGCAGATAAATGCGGTAAATTAGGTCGCGGCGGTATGATAGGCATATCCCCCGTTATCGACCGCGAAATCAGCCATAAACTCGTAAGTATAGCCAAGGACAACTCTATCCCCTACCAGACCGAGGTTATGGGGGGTAACACATCGACCAATGCCGATGTTATTTCGCTCACCAAAAACGGTATTCGTACAGGTCTTGTATCGGTGCCGCTCAGAAATATGCATACAAACGTCGAGGTGCTGAACATCAGCGACCTTGTAAGCGTTTGTGATATGTTGGAGAAATATATTCTGTCGGGAGGTGTCAGCAAATGATGGACCGCCTGAAAAAATTATGCAGTTTATTCGGCACCTCGGGTAACGAGGAGGGTATTCGCGAATATATACTGAGTGAAATTTCCCCGTATGCCGAGTGTAAAGTGGACGCGCTCGGTAACATCATCGCCTTTAAAAAAGGTAAAAACCGCAGCGCCGCCCGACTTATGGTCGACGCGCATATGGATGAGGTCGGTATAATAATTACCTCTATTACCCCTGACGGATTTTTGAAATTTGCTACCGTCGGCGGTATAAAAGAGTGTATACTGCTAAGCCGCACGGTAACTATAGACGGTAAAATAAAGGGTGTTATCGGCTGCAAGCCTGTGCATTTATCGAGCGCTGATGAGCGCAAAAAAGCGCCCAAAAAGGACGCTTTGTATATCGATATAGGCGCCGCTTCAAAAGAAGAAGCCGAAGAGCATATAAGCATAGGGGACTACGGTATTATTGACGGGGATTTTGAACTCCTCTCACCCGATAAAATCAAAGCTAAAGCGCTGGACGACCGCGTAGGCTGCGCACTTCTTATCGACCTTTTAAGGTGTGAGGCTGACTACGACTTTTATGCCACCTTTACGGTACAAGAAGAAATAGGCACACGCGGCGCTAAGACTGCGGCATATACAGTTAACCCTGAATACGCCCTCGTTATCGAAGCCACTACGGCGGCGGATATTGACGGTGTAGCCGACAGCGACGCGGTATGCCGATTAGGGCAGGGTCCTTCGGTATCCTTTATGGACTGCGGCACAGTTTATGACCGCGCGCTTTATAATGCGGCGCTCGCGAGCGGTATTAAATGTCAGCCTAAAGCGGCGGTTGCGGGCGGAAACAATTCCTCAGCAATTCATTTAAGCCGCGCAGGTGTCAGGACATTAGCCATTTCGCTTCCCTGCCGCTATATTCATTCCCCCTCGTGTGTGGCAGAGCGCGGCGATATAGACGGGATGCTTGAACTCACAAAATATATGATAAACAAAATCTGCTCGGGAGAATTAAAGTGATTACCTTAACCAAAGAGATACCGAATGTGGATAAAATAAACTCGGCATACGCTAAAATCCTCTGCCACCACGCAGCATACGGCGAATATGAAAATATTGCTCTGTTCTGGGTGCAGACCGATGACGACGGACACGTTTCGGCCGTTATATCGGCGGTCGATAACGAAATGACGGTGTATAATAACGGCGGGGACTGTGAAGAATTGTCGGCTTTTATATCAGCGGTGTCGCCAAAAGGTATATTTACCGACCGCGAGACTGCCGATAGGCTCTCTCTCAATATTGTTACCGAGTGTACCTCGCTTAAAAAAGAGCCGCCGCATGAGAATGAGGAAAAAATAGAGAACACCTATGCAGGTGTAGAGCATCTGCTCGATATACTATCCGAGCGGCTCGAAATCGGCAGTCGCGATGCTGCAAAGGCGGATATTTTACACAGAGTCCGCCATAACTGCGCGTCATTTGTTACGAGTGATAACTCTGCAGGCGTTATTATTTACAGCGGTGATATAGCCGTTATAAACGGCATTGCCGTAAAGACGGACAAGGCGGGTCTCGGACTTGGCAGGTCTACGCTGAACAGACTGCTCGAGTGTGTACGCGGCCGCACGGTGTTTGTGTGCGCAAGACCGCATAATGTTCAGTTTTACACTAAAAACGGCTTCGAAATCGATGAAGAATCTGCCTATTGCAGATTATAAAGGAATGTTTAAATGAGTTTTTTTGAATTTGATGAAAGACTTTTAAGTCTTGCCGAAAAGGCTAAGGCAGAAAGTGCGGAAATATTTAAAAATATTGACGATACCGCAAGATACAACCAGCAAAAGGTTTTATCGGCGTTTATTAAAAACGGTGTGAGTGAGTCGCATTTAGGAATTTCTACGGGTTACGGTTATGATGACCGCGGCCGCGAAGTGCTCGAAAGGGTTTTTGCTGACTGTATGGGCGCTGAGGACGCGCTTATCCGCCACAATTTCGTCTCGGGTACACACACACTGACAGTTGCACTCTTCGGACTGCTGAGACCCCGTGACAGTATGCTTTGCCTGACAGGCAGACCGTATGACACCCTTATCGGCGTACTCGGTATTGACGGACATAGTGATGGCTCGCTGAAGGATTTCGGCGTAGAGTATAATGAGGTAGCATTAAAGGCTGACGGCAGTGTCGATATCGATGCCGCCCGCGCAGAGCTTACCCGTAAAAAATACAAAATGGCATATATTCAGCGCTCGCGCGGCTACAGTCTGCGCCCGAGCCTTACCGTGGCTGATATCGAAAAACTCTGCCGCGTAGTACAGGAAATTTCCCCCGATACAATTATAATGGTTGATAACTGCTACGGCGAATTTGTAGAAAAATACGAGCCGACCGAGGTTGGCGCCGATATTATCGCAGGCTCGCTTATTAAAAACCCCGGCGGCGGTATAGC
>JAZULY010000025.1:0-8019 GCA_045603355.1 Acutalibacteraceae bacterium
CTCCGACTTTATTCGATATTATGCGTGCGTGTGAAAACGGCACACTCGATAAGACTCAGGTTAAATTCAAGGATGCGGCTGCTTGCTGCGTTGTTTTGGCTTCAAACGGTTATCCGCAGAAATACGAGAGCGGCTTCCCGATTACGGTTGACAACGATATCGATGCTACCCTTTTCTTTGCAGGCGCAAAAATCGCCGACACCTTGGTGTCTGCCGGTGGACGAGTTGTTGGTGTTACTGCAGTGGCTGAGAATTTGCCGACTGCTATAAATAAGGCTTATACCGCGACCGAAAAGGTGCATTTTGAGAATGCTTACAAGCGTACCGATATTGGAAAACGCGCTCTAAGGGCTGTGAATTTGGAGGATTAATAATGGTTTATCGTATATATGTAGAAAAAAAGAAGGGACTTGACGGCGAAGCGAGTTCACTTTTGTCCGACTTAAAGTCATTCTTAGGAATTAAGGGCTTAAATGCCGTTCGAGTTCTTAACAGATACGACGTTGAAAACATAGAGGAAGAATTATTTACTAAGTGTATTTCAACTGTATTTTCAGAGCCGCAGCTCGATGATGTATATACCTCACTCGAATATAACAGTGATGCTTTTGTTTTTGCGGTAGAATATCTGCCCGGTCAGTTTGACCAGCGCGCCGATTCGGCTGCACAGTGTGTTCAGATAATCTCTCAGGGCGAGCGCCCCACAGTTCGCACTGCGCGTATATATATAATGGAAGGCGAACTGAGCAGTTCCGACACCGCTGCTATTAAAAAGTATCTTATAAATCCTGTAGAAAGCCGAGAAGCAAGCCTTGATAAGGTAGAAACCCTTAAGCAAGAATATGAAATTCCTGTGTCTGTGGCTACGCTTGACGGTTTTATTGCACTTGATGAAGATGGTTTGGCTGATTTCTTAAAGGCGCAGGGTCTTGCTATGGATCTTGACGACCTTAAATTCTGCCAGAATTACTTTAAATCTGAGGACCGCGACCCTACCATTACCGAAATCAAGATGATCGATACATATTGGTCGGATCACTGCCGTCATACAACATTTTTAACCACCATTGACTCGGTTAAATTTGAGGATGAGTTGCTTGAAACTGCTTATAACGAATACTTAGCAGCCAGAGATTATATCGGCAGAACAAAGCCGATAAATCTTATGGATGTTGCTACGGTTGCGGTTAAATATCTGCGTAAGAACGGCAAGCTCGAAAAGCTTGATGAATCCGAAGAAATCAATGCCTGCACGGTTAAAATTACCGTAAATGTTGAGGGCAAGGATGAGGATTGGCTGCTTCTTTTCAAGAATGAAACCCACAACCACCCCACCGAAATTGAGCCGTTCGGCGGCGCTGCTACCTGTATAGGCGGCGCTATCCGTGACCCGCTTTCAGGTCGTTCATATGTATATGCTGCTATGCGCGTTACGGGCGCAGGTAATCCGCTTAAGAGTATGGATGAAACTATGTCGGGTAAATTACCGCAGCGCAAAATCGTTACAACGGCGGCTGCAGGTTACAGTTCATACGGTAACCAAATCGGTCTCGCTACCGGTCAGGTTGATGAAATCTACCACGAGGGATATACCGCAAAGCGTATGGAAATAGGCGCGGTTATTGCTGCGGCTCCTGCTGAAAATGTACGCCGTGAGGTGCCTGAAGACGGTGACATAATCATCCTCCTCGGCGGCAGAACAGGTCGTGACGGCTGCGGCGGTGCTACAGGTTCTTCTAAATCGCATACTGTAGAGTCGCTTGAATCCTGCGGCGCAGAGGTACAGAAAGGTAACGCTCCTGAGGAAAGAAAACTTCAGCGTCTTTTCAGAAACAAGGAGGCTACACTGCTTATCAAGCGTTGTAATGACTTTGGCGCAGGCGGTGTTTCGGTTGCTATCGGCGAACTGGCTGACGGTATTGAAATCAACCTTAATGCAGTGCCGAAGAAATACGACGGACTTGACGGTACCGAGCTTGCAATCAGTGAGTCGCAAGAGCGTATGGCTGTTGTTGTTGAGGAAAGGCACGTTGATAAATTCATAACACTTGCCGAGAAAGAAAATCTCGAAGCCACCGTTGTTGCCCGTGTTCAGGCAGAGCCGAGACTTGTAATGAACTGGAACGGCAAGGCTATAGTTAATATTTCACGCGAATTCTTAAATTCCAACGGTGCTGAAAAGCACATTGATATTACCCCCGCAAGGTGCGAAAATTACGATAGACAGTTAAGCGGCACATTTACCGATAACTATATGTCACTCGCGCGTGACCTTAACGTCTGCTCAAAACGCGGTCTTAGCGAGCGTTTTGACTCGACCATCGGCGCGGGAACGGTTCTTATGCCCTTCGGCGGTAAAAATCAGGCAACACCTATTCAAGCAATGGTTAATAAAATCTCGGTTGAAAACCGCCATACCGACACCTGCTCGCTTATGGCTTGGGGTTACAACCCGTTTATCTTCGAAAAAAGCCCCTATCACGGCGCGTACCTTGCGGTAATCGAATCTGTAAGCAAGCTCATCGCCGCTGGTGCAGATTTTGAGGATGTATACCTCACCTTCCAGGAATACTTTGAGCGTCCCGGTAAGGACGGTAAGCGTTGGGGCAAACCGCTCGCAGCACTGCTCGGCGCATTTATGGCTCAGAAAAACCTGCAGATAGGCTCTATCGGCGGTAAAGACTCAATGAGCGGTAGTTTCGAAAACATCGATGTTCCGCCTACCCTCGTTTCCTTTGCGGTTACTACAGAGAAAAACGACAATATTGTGTCCCCTGAATTTAAGGGCGCAGGCCACAAGGTTGTTCTTCTCAGCTGTGAAAATGACGAGAACGGCTTACCCGTAACCGAGAGTCTTATAAGCCTTTACAAGACAGTATATCGGCTCGTTACAGATAAAAAGGCTCTGGCTGTATATACCCCCACCTACGGCGGTATTGCAGAGGCCATTATGAAGATGGGCTTTGGTAACAGCATTGGCTTTAATTACGAAAATATAACACTCGACGAAATATTCGGTTATAACTACGGTGCATTTATTGTAGAGCTTGCCGATAACACCGAAATCGGCCGCTGCATCGGTTATACTACCGAGGCTCACGAGATTACGCTCGGCAGCGAAAAACTCGATTTAGACGAAATTTACTCCGCATACGAAGGTGTGCTCGAGAGTGTATACCCCTGCAACATCAAGCAGGGTGACGGTAAGATAGAAACTATATCTTACAAGGCTGAGAACCGCATTAAGCCGCGTTTCTCATCTCCCCGTCCTAAGGTGCTGATCCCCGTATTCCCGGGCACTAACTGTGAATTTGACACATCTAAGGTACTGCTTGACGCAGGCGCCGACCCCGAGATATTTGTTATCAACAACCTTTCTTCCGACAAGGTTGCAGAATCGGTTAAGGCGTTCGCTGAGAAGCTCCGTCAGTCGCAGATAGTATTTATTTCCGGAGGTTTCTCGGGTGGTGACGAGCCCGACGGCTCGGGTAAATTCATTACCGCATTCTTCCGTAATGCAGCCATTAAGAATGAGGTTGACGAACTGCTTAATAACCGCGACGGTCTTATGTGCGGTATATGTAACGGTTTCCAGGCGCTCGTGAAGTTAGGTCTTGTGCCGTTCGGTAAGATTATCGACACCGATGACACCTGCCCCACCCTTACATACAACACCATCGGCCGTCACCAGTCGCGTCTTGTGCGCACACGCATAGCTTCTAATAAATCCCCGTGGCTTATGGAAACTAATGTCGGTGATATCTACACCGTTCCGATTTCTCACGGCGAAGGCCGCTTCATCGTTAGTGACGAATTAGCCCGCGAGCTTATCGCAAACGGTCAGATAGCCACGCAGTATGTTGACCTTGACGGTAACCCGACTGCTGATATTCGCTTTAATCCCAACAACTCCGCATTTGCTATCGAAGGCATCACAAGTGCCGACGGTAGAGTATTCGGAAAAATGGGACACAGTGAACGTATCGATAAGGGTCTTTACAAGAATGTAGACGGTGTTTACGATATGGGAATGTTCCGCAGCGCGGTTAAATACTTTAAATAACACAAGCATTAAAAATGGCTGCCTCACAAAATAGTGAGACAGCCGTTTTTATTATTCAAAAACATCTTCGGGTAGTTCAATCTCGCCGCCGAAGCCTACCTCATAGCCGTTGTCCGACAATATTGAAGAAAGAATTTCCTCAAGTTCTTCATCGGTCATACTGCTGACAGATGATGCTGATGATGATGAATCGGTCTGTTTACTTGAAGTGCCGCTCGAGTCAGAGCTACTCGGGTATGAGCTTGTGCCAGAGGGCGAAGAAGCATCGTCAGTATTATTATCCTTTTCTGAGCAACCTACAAGACATATACACATAAGCAGTGCCAACAATAGTGAAAATATTTTAATATTCTTCATAACATTACCTCGCTTGAATTTATAAAATAATGTTATCACAACATAAACAGTGTTGTCAACCGCTAATTTGTTTGTTATAATTAGTGTAAGAAATTAAGGAGATACACAAATGTTTAATTTTTTTGTGACTCGGGATAACAGACACTGTGACCGCTTTATTATAGGCGGAGATGATTATAATCACATAAAAAACGTTTTGCGGATGGGTGTGGGTGACCGTTTTCTCGTAAGTTGTGAGGGCATCAGCTCCCTTTGCGAGCTTGAGTCGTTCGACCTCAATACTATTACGGCTAAAATTATAGAAGAAAATTATCAAAACACAAATCTGCCCGTAAAAATCTATCTTTTCCAAGGGCTGCCGAAAAGTGATAAGATGGAACTCATTATACAAAAGGCAGTTGAACTCGGTGTAGAAAAAATATTGCCTGTAGAAATGAAAAACTGTGTTGTTAAACTCGACGGTAAGAAAAAGGCACAAAAGCAAACCCGTTGGCAGGCTATTTCTGAGAGTGCCGCAAAGCAGAGCAAACGAAGTGTTATTCCCGAGGTTTGTGAAGTGCTGTCTTACGGTGATGCTATGAAACTCGCGAGCACACTCGACCTAATGCTTGTCCCCTACGAAAACAAGGAGGGTATGGCTGCCACCAAGGAGGCACTCTCGCTCATTAAAAGCGGTATGACGGTGGGTATACTTATAGGCCCCGAGGGTGGGTTTGACGGCAGCGAAATCGAGGCCGCAAAAAATATCGGCGGTAAAATAATTTCGCTGGGCAGTCGAATTTTGCGTACCGAAACGGCGGCAATTACCGCGGCGGCTATGTGTATGCTGCATATAGAAATGAATTTAAACGGTGAAGATTAATGAAAGCATTACCTACAGAATATGCCAAGAGAATGAAGGCAATTTTGGGCGAAGAGTACGACGAATATGAGCGGTCGTTATCCTTGCCTAATGTTCGAGCCTTTCGTGTAAATACCGACAAAATCACTCTTGCTGATTTTGCGAAAATAAATACCCTATCAAACGAAAAAATCCCGTATGTCGAAAACGGATATTACCTCGAATATGAGGGTATCGGCAATCACCCGTATCACCACGCAGGTATGATATATGTACAAGAGCCTGCGGCTATGGCTCCGGCTGAATGTATCGACATAAAGCCTGACTGGAAGATACTCGATATGTGCGCCTCCCCAGGTGGCAAAAGCACACAGCTTAAAAACAAGCTCGGCGAAAACGGAGTACTTGTATCAAACGAGATTATCCCCTCCCGCTGCAAAATTTTAACGGGTAATATCGAGCGGTTAGGACTTAAAAACTGTGTGACAACCTGTATGGATACGGGTCGTCTCGCAAAGACCTTTCCTAAAACCTTTGATATGATAATGGTGGATGCCCCCTGCTCGGGCGAAGGTATGTTCCGAAAAGACGAAAACGCCAAAGATGAATGGAGTATCGAGAATGTTAAAAAATGCGCTCTGCGCTCGGCTGAAATTTTAGAAAACGCCGTACTTTTGCTCAAAGACGGCGGCTACATAGTATATGCCACCTGCACCTTCTCGTTGGAAGAGAACGAAATGCTGATAGACTCATTTTTACGGTCGCACCCCGATTTCGAAATTCTTCCCGTAAGGGACGCCGTGCGTGAGAACAGCTCTGACGGAATATTTTTTGAGGGTTGCGAAACCCGAAACATCGACTATGCCAGACGCTTTTATCCGCATAAAAATCGCGGCGAGGGGCAATTTATGGCGCTGCTGCATAACAAAAACGAGGCCATCGGTCAGTTTAGACAACCCGCTGGGAGTAATCAAAAAATCGATAAGATTATTACCGATTTTCTCGACAGCACCCTCACCTCTTACAAGGCTGAAAACGTTACTATGTATAACGGTAAGCCCGTATATTTTACTCCCGATTTCCCCGTTACCGACGGCACTGCTTTCGCCTGCGGCGTGACTATAGGTGAGCTTCGCAAAAATTATATTCAGCCGCATCACCAATTTTTTATGGCGTTAGGAAACGAATTTCAGCGAAAAATAGTGCTTGCGGCGGATAGTGAAGAACTGAGGAGATATCTCCACGGCGAGGAAATATCTGCCGACTGCGAAAACGGATGGGCGGTAGTTATGGTTGACGGCTGCAGTGTTGGCGGCGCGAAGGTGGTATCAGGCACCGCTAAAAACCACTATCCCAAAGGGCTTAGGATTAGTAATGTATAGGAAAAGCACCGCTACGAGAGCGGTGCTTTAGTTTTTGAAGACCCAAAATTTTAAAACGGCTAATGTTTCTCTTAAAGTTCCCGGTAATACCGAATACCACATAGTTGAACTGTGAATATGTGCCGCGTTCTCAATGCCTGCCGACCTTGCTATGCCGCCTGCTCGGTAGACGTGGTACTCATTCGTTACAAAGGCAACATTATATGAGTTGCCGAAACGCTCGTCCAAAATTGCTTTTGAATTAACAAAATTTTCATAGGTGCTTGTGGATTTTTCTTCCCGAATGATAACCTCCGACCGCACACCCTTTGATACCAAATACCTTTCCATTGCCAGAGCTTCGGTAATTGTCTCCTGCGGTCCTTGACCGCCGCTGACAACAATTACCGCGTCGGGGTTTTGCTTATGATATTCCACCGCGGTATTTAAGCGTTCTGCGAGGATTCTGCTTGGCGTCTCGCCATGTACACCTGCGCCCAATACTATAATCGCATCCTCTTTATAGGTAGCGTTATCGTTAGTTCCGTACGACAGCAGGAATGTTACGAATCCCAAAATTATGACTAATATAATTACAAAAATCACCTTTATCGACTTTGGAAGCTTTTCGGATGCCGTTTTATAATAAAAACCGTATAAAAGAAAGATGATTCCAAGCAACAGCGTGAGCACGTTGCCGAGATTAAAGTTAGATGTGAAGGATAGCACGATACCGTTAAGGGTAACTGCCGTACCAATTATAAATAAAATCGGTTTAATAATAGATTTTAAGCTGATTTTCTTCATTCTCTCACCGCCTGAAAAAATTATAACAGAAAATCTCGGCACAATCAATTCTTTTGTTTGAGGCTGTATATTGCTTGTGTTTTTGCGCATAACTAAATTAAAAAAGGAGCGAAAAAGATGCAAGGAAATATAACAAACACTACAATTAATAATACACTTGACCAAATCCCCGAGGCATCCCCCGACGCCAAGCGAATAGTGGGTCTTGTTAAAGAAAACGGCAGGGTTACAGGATATAAATTATCGGATGAGAACTTTGTTGAAAAGCAAGAAGCCGTACAAATGGCGAAACAGGGAAAAATTGCGGGTGTTGGTATTGCGCACCGAGGCGAATCGGAATATTTAAAGGCAATTCCAAATGACAACGAAAATGATAATCTCGGCAATCTCCCCTCTGTGTCACCGAAACAATAAAAAAATTAGTCACAAGACTTATTGGTTGCCAAAAATCAACACGAAGAGAATAGTGAAAAGTGAAGAGTGAAGAGTGAAAAAGTAAAACCCGACAAGGTTCTTTGGAACCTTGTCGGTTTTTGGCAGGGGCAGTAGGGACCGAACCCACGGCACTCGGTTTTGGAGACCGATGCTCT
>JAZULY010000026.1:0-9315 GCA_045603355.1 Acutalibacteraceae bacterium
TCGGGCGGCTCGGTTGCCGCTATAATTGCCAAGTGCAGCGCAAAGGGTATACTCATAAAAGAGGTATCCCCACAGAAACTCGATTATCTGTGCGGCGGCTCTAACCATCAGGGTGTGGCTGTTATGTTTGCGTCTCAAGAATACTGCGAGGTATCCGACATACTAAGTTACGCTAAGGAAAAGGACGAAGCGCCCTTTATCATTATCTGCGACGAAATCGAAGACCCGCATAATCTCGGCGCTATTATCCGCACTGCCGAAGCCTGCGGTGTACACGGCATTATAATACCTAAAAGACGCTCGGCGTCGCTCAACGCTACAGTCGCCAAGAGCGCGAGCGGTGCGCTTGAATATATGCGCGTTGCAAGGGTGACCAATATTTCGAACGAAATAGAAAATCTTAAGAAAAACGGAATATGGGTATTCGGCGCCGACATGGACGGCAAGGACTACACATATTTTGATTACTCTATCCCCTGCGCCATCGTTATAGGTAACGAGGGCAAGGGTATCGGCAGACTTGTCGCACAAAAATGTGACGAGATAATCAGTCTGCCTATGAAGGGAAAAATCAATTCCCTTAATGCATCGGTAGCCGCCGGTGCGCTTATGTACGAGGTTGTAAGAAAACGCGGATAAAATATTCTACACCTTTTAGAATTTTTGGAGGATAACAATGGGAATGTTTTCTAAATCAAAGAATAACAGACATTCGGATAATAATATGCCCGTCGGCAGCCATTCCGCTAATTCCGACGGTTTTAAGATGACCCCCGCGGGAGAGAACTCTTCCCTTTCAGCCCCCCACGCGCTGACTGCCGAAGAGGTTATTCGCGACTCGAAGGGACATAAAACTAAATCTATAAAAATGTCGGGAGGTACGAGTCCTCTCGAAGCGCTGCGTCAAAAGTCGCTTAAGAACAGTGAAAACGTACATAAAACAGTCGTATCGCAAAAGGATGAAAATCCCCGCGCGGTAACATCTATGCCGAGAAGCGAACAGACGGGTTTTAAAAATGTGCCGTCGGATAACAGTGCACAGACATTACTCGATAAATGCCTGCCATTTATTACCGAGAACGGCGGCACCGTTGCCGAAGAAAAGCCTGTTTATACGCTCGACAGTGTTGAATCGATTTTAAATTCTGCCAAAACAGAAACCGACGAGTTATTAGCACGCTTAAGCCAAATGGGCACAGTAACGGTAGAAGACCTTGGCCGAGCAGAGCCGAGACGTGAAAAAGGCCCGAAAACCGAAGAGGTTCCCGAAAAACCCATATACGAGGTACAAGAAATACCGATGCTCGACCCCTCTGAGCTCAATGATACTCGGGTTATGCCCACCATTTCGGACATTGATAATGCAGGGCGCGTTTTTGATACAAAAACCGATATACCGACCGATTTTACCGATATCAGCAGCGGTACGAGAATTATAGACCTGTCAAACGAAATTTTTGAAGAGGATAATATTACCGATAATAAAATTCCCGAAACCGAGGACGATTCCGACGATATGGAATTAGAGCCGGGGGTTGAGTATTCCTGCTATGAGGATGCGAGACAGGTTGGCGGAAGGCTTATTAAAAACCGCAACGGCGCTCGTGCGAAGCTCATTTTTACCCTCTTTTTTACAGGGTTACTCGCAGCCGCCGAAATACCGTTTGTTTACTTAGCGCTTAGCCAAAATCCACAGTTTTTCGGCATTATTGCTACTGCGATATTCGCACTGATTTGCCTTATAAACGGGGATATGTTCATTAAATGGGGAACACTGCTTACTCGCCGTATAGCGCCCGAAGCCACAACGGGACTCGTCGCGGCGGCATCTCTTATATATGCTGTTTATTCCCTTTTAACCAACGCGAACCCCTATGAACTTTTACTCTTTAGCGGCATTATAATTACCTTCAAATCACTTGCAGGATATATGAAGTCTTCCTATATTCTAGGTAATTTCCGCGTTATTGCGACTAAAAACGATAAGTATGCAATAAAATTTATTGATGACAGGCATATCACCTTTGCTATGGCTAAGAACTCGATTTCGGGTGACGTACTTATCGGTGTGCCGAACAGAACCGAGCACATTGATGACTTCATCAAGAACACACATATAAGCCCCGCTCTAAAGGGTGCGCTCGGTCGGTACACTGCCGTCGCAGCCGCAGCGGCGGTAGTTATGGCTATAGTTACCGCTATTTACGGAAACGGTTTTTCAACCTTTTTTTCAAGCCTTGCTATTAATCTCGGCTTTGTGTTTTCCCCTACCGTTCTTTTCACCGATATTCTGCCGCTATACCGCGCCGCACGACGTCTCAACAAAAAAGGCGCTATGATAAGCGGTGTAAACACGGCAGAGAAAATCGAAATGGCTAATGCCGTCACTATATCGAGCAGCGCATTGTTCCCCACGGGTACAATAAGCCTTTTCAATATGAAAATACTCGATTCTAACCGAATCGATGATACTATTTTAGATGCAGCAGCTTTGACACAGCAGATAAATAGTCCGCTCTATCCACTGTTTGAAAGTATTGCTAAAACTCAGGATAAGAAACTACCGACTGCCGACACGGTTAAATATGAGGAAAGACTCGGTATCAGCGGCTGGGTTGATGACCGAAGAATATTCATCGGTAACCGCACCCTGCTTGAGGCGCATGGCATAAAGGTTCCGCCCATTTCGGTAGACCGAAAAATTTTACAGAACGGTTATTTCCCCGTTTATCTTGCCTGCAACTCCTCCCCCTGTGCGCTGCTTATAGTCAAATACTCGGTAGAGCCGAATTTGGCATATGAAATGCAAAAGCTTTGTAATTCGGGTGTAACATTACTTATTGACAGTTGTGACCCCAACCTTGTAGCCGATATGATTTGCGACTATTTTGCCCTGCCTGAAGATTCTGTGCGGGTTATGGGCAGTTCGGGTGTGCAGCTGTATAAAAATACTACCGAGCGTGAAGACCGCATATCAGCGGGTGCCGCCGTCAGAGATTCGGCAGAGGGTTATGTTGCCATCTTTAACAGTGCCGCTAAGATAAAGAAATCGGTTTCGGTGCTCTCTCTGTTACACGTTATTCTCGCTTTCTGTATGTGCGCCGCCAATGTTTACTCTACGGTGCTTAACCAGTCAAACTCTATAAATTCAGGCCTTGCCTTTGCGGCCATCGGTGCGGCTCTGGTTATTTCCTATATTACTTATCTGTTCAACAGACCTTAATCTTTTTTCAGTTTGGGGTGCTTAAATGAAAGAAACCTTAAAAAGATATCTGGATCTATCCCACGAGGAAAACATCGTATACCTGACCGCTGCGTGTGTATTCCTGCCCTACTATATCTCGTGTATAGTTATGGCGGTTATGTTCTTCTACATTTTGTTTCGCACCGATTTAAAGTGCACGGTGTTCGGGCATCCCGGTGCTTTTCTGATACCTATATTCTCACTGCTCACGCTGATAACCGCTATTATTTACGGTAACTGGCTCGGCATTTTATGTTCACTCGCCTTCCTCGCGATTATGACGATAGGATTTTACATCCGTACTGTTATGACCGAGGAAATATACGAAAAGGCACTCGATTTATGCTGTGTTTTTTCGGCTTTTACAGCGGTTCTCATAATCATCGAGCGCCTTATATTCCTTTTTGATGAACACATTTTTGAAATATACCCTAGTCTTACCGAATACCGTTGTTTTGGAAACTTCTTCGGTAATATGTATTTTTCATTTTATTTCAATCCAAACTATTTAGGCTCTATACTCGCGGCGGTCATCCTGATATGCGCCTACAAAATAATCGGCAAAAAAACAGACAAAAAACGATACTTCATTTTCGCCTTTTTCGCAGCCGTAGCAATGTTTTTAACCGAGAGTATGTTCGCCTGGATAGTGGTATTCATCGGTCTTTTTATGTTGCTGATGCTTTCGGGCAAACATAAGCTGCTCGGCATTCTCTGTATTGCAGCTGTCTGCGGATGCTTTATTTTGCTGATTATTCCCGAGATTTTCCCGAGAATCGCGCACATAGGCGGCACGACTAACAACCGTGTAAAGATATGGGAACTGACGGTGCAGGCTATGCCCGATTCACTTTGGTTCGGCAAGGGTTTCTTTACCTACTTTACCGTAGCCACTTCTACTCCGGGCGCCTACTTTACTACCCACGCGCACAATATATTCTTAGAGCCGCTACTGAGTTTTGGTATAATCGGCTCACTGATGCTCTTTATTAGCGTGTTTATACTTTTCCAAAAAATTATATTTTGCAAGAACTACCTTAGAAAAAGCGGTATAACCAATTTGATTTTGGCGCTCATCTCTGGTATTCTTATACATTCAATAGTTGATATGACAATGCTTTGGGTACAAACGGGACTTTTGTACTGCGTTATCGTAGGCGGTCTCGGCGCTGAGGAAAAACGGTTTCAGCGGATATTCGGGCATTTCTCAATAAATAAAACAAAAGCTGTTACGGAGGTTTAATATGTCAGAAAATAAGAAATTTTACCTAACTACCGCTATCGCGTATACTTCCCGCAAGCCGCATATCGGTAACTCATACGATATCGTGCTCGCAGATATGATAGCCCGTTACAAGAGAATGATGGGCTATGACGTATATTTTATGACCGGCTCTGACGAACACGGTCAGAAGATTGAAGAGGCTGCAAAAGAGGCAGGTATTACGCCGAAGGAGTATGTTGACGGTGTTTCGCAGCAGATAAAGGACGTATGGAACTGCCTTAACACGACATATGATAAGTTCATCCGCACGACCGATGACTATCACGAGGCTACCGTTAAGAAGATTTTCAAAAAGCTTTATGACCAAGGGGATATTTACAAGGGTTATTATGAGGGTAAGTATTGTGTGCCCTGTGAGTCCTTCTTTACCCCCTCTCAGCTGATAGACGGCAAATGCCCCGACTGTGGCAGAGACGTTATCGACTCTAAAGAGGAAGCGTACTTCCTGAAACTCAGCAAATATCAGGATAAGCTGCTCGAATACTACGAGGCTAACCCCGATTTTATCAAGCCTGAATCCCGCAAGAATGAAATGATAAACAATTTCTTAAAGCCGGGACTTGCCGACCTTTGTGTATCGCGCTCGTCCTTTACATGGGGCGTGCCGATAGAGTTTGATGACAAGCACATTATCTATGTTTGGATAGACGCGCTTTCAAACTACATCACGGGTATCGGTTATGACCCCGACGGCAGCAGCGATATGTACCGCAAAAACTGGCCTGCCGACCTGCATGTTATCGGTAAGGATATCGTTCGTTTCCATACCATTTATTGGCCGATTATCCTTATGGCTCTCGGTGAGCCGTTGCCGAAGCAGGTGCTCGGTCATCCGTGGGTGCTATCGGGCGACGATAAAATGAGTAAATCAAAGGGCAACGTGCTTTATGCCGATGAACTCGTGGCGCGCTTTGGCGTTGATGCGGTAAGATACTATCTGCTTTCCGAAATCCCCTATGCGCAGGACGGTACCATAACCTATGAGATGTTTATAAACCGCTTCAACAGCGATTTGGCAAACACACTCGGCAACCTTGTAAACCGCAGTATTGCTATGACCAACAAGTATTTCGGCGGTAAGGTAAGCGGCAAAAACACCGTAAGTGAAGACTGCGACAAGGACTTAATTGCCGTGGCAAACGATACTATCGCGAAATATTTCGCCCTTATGGATTCATACCATAATGCCGACTGCGCTGAGCTTATTATGAATTTTGCTAAGCGCTGTAATAAGTACATCGACGAAACTACACCCTGGGCACTCGCTAAGGACGAAGAAAACAAGCCGCGGCTTGAGGCTGTGCTTTATAATCTGCTTGAATGTATTCGCATATTAGCGTTACTCCTCACCCCGTTTATACCCGAAAGCTCAGCAAAAATTGCAGAGCAGCTCGGCACCGATGAAAAGACTATTGAACTATTCAAGGTGCCCGAATACTCGGTAAACGAGGCGGTTGCGCTCTTTGCGAGAATTGACGCCGCGAAGGTTCTCGAAGAAATCGCTAAAGAGCTCGAAGAAAAAGCAAAGGCAGCCGAGAAGGCAGAAAACGTTGCTACAGTGGCTCAAATCGGCATCGAAGATTTTGCCAAGGTAGAACTAAAGGTTGCTAAAATCGTAAACTGCGAGCCTATACCCAAGGCTAAAAAGCTGCTCAAGTTAACTCTTGATGACGGCAGCGGTAAGCCGAGAACGGTTGCTTCGGGTATTGCTAAATGGTATACGCCCGAGGACCTTATCGGCCGCAGCGTTATTGTGGTTGCTAACCTTAAGCCTGCAGTTCTTTGCGGTGTTGAGTCAAACGGTATGATTCTCGCGGCAGATGCGGGAGAAGATATTAAGGTAATATTCGTCGATGACGTGCCAGCTGGAAGTCAGGTACGCTAATGGCTTACATTTTTGATTCACACGCCCATTATGACGACGCAAGGTTTGACGGTATACGCGAGGAATTACTCGTCAGTATGCCACAAAATGATGTTTGCGGTATTATAAACTGCGGCACCGATATTCCGTCGTCGCGAGTATCCTTAAATCTCGCAAAAAAATACGATTTTATGTATGCGGCGGTGGGTTATCACCCCGAAAGCATTGATGACGGCACGGTTTTTGACGAAAAGGCTATGCGGGAACTGATAAGCCACCCAAAAACGGTTGCTATCGGCGAAATCGGGCTTGATTATTACTGGGATACCACATTTAAAGAACAGCAGCTCGACCTTTTCGAGCGGCAGCTTGACTTCGCAAACAAAAATGATATGCCCGTAATAATTCACGACCGCGAGGCCCACGGCGACACGTTAGCCTTACTTCAAAAATATAAGCCGAAGGGCGTTTTGCACTGCTTTTCGGGCAGCGTAGAGATGGCGACAGAGGCTGTAAAGTTAGGGCTTTATATAGGTTTTGGTGGTGTTATAACCTTTAAAAATTCCAAAAAGGCGGTAGAGGTTGCCGCGGCTGTACCAATGAATAAAATACTGCTCGAGACCGATGCCCCATATTTAGCACCCGAACCTAACCGAGGACGGCTCAACCGTTCGGATTATATCAAATTCGTTGCCGAAAAATTAGCAGAAATCAAAAATCTTACTTCAGAGGAAGTTTTAAACTCTACTGTAAATAACACGAAAGCACTATTTAATATCAATTTTTAAGAATAAACCTCCGATTTCGACAAACAATAATACCGAAATCGGAGGTGATTTTAATGGATAACAATAAGAACAAGAACAATCAGAATAACCAGAATAAAAACGATCAGAACAAGAATAATCAGAATAACAACAAAAATAAGAACGACCAGAATAAAAACTATTAATTCGCTATAAGCAAAAAAACAACTCCGTTAAAATTAACGGAGTTGTTTTGCTTTATAATACCTTTGATAAAAATTCTTTAAGTCGCGGAGATTTTGGGTTTGTGAAAAATTCCTCGGGAGAGGCTTCCTCGGTTATAACGCCCTCATCGATGAATAAAATTCTATCGGCAACCTCGCGGGCAAAGCCCATTTCGTGGGTGACAACAACCATTGTCATTCCCGAATTGGCAAGTTCTTTCATAACCTCTAAAACCTCACCTACCATCTCGGGGTCGAGCGCACTGGTTGGTTCATCAAAAAGCATAACCTCCGGTTCCATGCAAAGAGCTCTAACAATGGCAACACGCTGTTTTTGTCCGCCGGACAACTGTGAAGGATACGCATTAGCTCGGTCAGCAAGTCCAACTCGTTCGAGCAAATCCATAGCCTGCTTTTCTGCTTCTTCCTTAGTTTTATTGAGAAGTTTAATCGGGGCGATGGTCATATTTTTAAGAATAGTCATATGGGGGAAAAGATTAAACTGCTGAAAAACCATTCCCATTTTTTGACGATGCAAATTTATATTTGTTTTATCGTCAGTAATATCAATGTCATTAAAATAAATTTTGCCGCCTGTCGGCTCCTCGAGGCGATTAAGACAACGCAAAAATGTTGATTTACCCGAACCTGAAGGACCGATAACTACCACAACATCGCCTTTGTCAATTTCTGTGTTTATGCCACTGAGTACGTCAATTTTTCCAAAGGATTTCTGGAGATTCTCTACCTTAATAATAGTATTAGTGCTCACTCTTACGCAATCTCCTTTCCAGTCTGCCTACAAGATGTGTAAATAACATTACTATAACTAAGTATATTAATGCTACTGCAATAAGCGGCATAAATGCAGAGAACGTTCTGCCGCGAATAAGGTCGCCTGCCTTTGTAAGGTCCTCAATGCCTACATATCCGGCAATAGAGGTTTCTTTAAGCAAAACTATAAATTCGTTACAAAGCGTCGGCAAAACAACCTTGAACATTTGCGGAACAACAATATATATCATTGTTTGGATATAATTAAAGCCAAGGCTTCGACCTGCCTCAAATTGTCCTTTATCAATAGACATAATGCCGCCGCGGAATATCTCCGCAACGTATGCACCCGAGTTTACACCGAACGTAATAATTGCTACCAAAGTACCATTTCTCGACGACGCGAGAATTATAAAGTACATAATAAGTAACTGAACGGTAACGGGAGTGCCGCGGATAACGGTAAGATATATATTACATATACCATTAACTACCCTCATTACGCACCAGCTAAAGCCGCCGCGTTTTTTTATTGACTCCTTGTTTTTGTCATAGGTTGAACGAACAATCGCAATGATTACACCTATGACAATTCCAAGCAGTACGGCAAAAAAGGTAATAAGAAGTGTTCTCCCAAGACCTTTCAATAGCCATTCCCAACGATCGTCCACAATGAAATTACGGGAAAACTCGTCCTGAACGTCTAAAAACCATTCGGATATGTTATTTATAAAATTTGAAAACCATTCTGCCATAGAAATCTCCTTCAAGATATCTGTTTTCATCATTAAAACCTAAAACACGGGCGGCGTTTCCGCCACCCGTGTGGGATTTGTGCCTATAGACTACTTAATGTACTTATCAACAATTTTGTCGATTTCGCCTGCATCCTTGAGTTCTTTAAGAGCCTTATTAATATTCTCAAGGAGTTCGGTATTCTCTTTAGCTACGCAAATAGCATAATCTTCTTCTGCATAAGAGCCTTCGAGAATCTTAAGACCCTCGTTAGAGCTTACGAAAGACTTTGCGGGTTCGTTATCAATGATAACAGCTGTAACCTTTCCTGTTTTGAGAGCTTCTACAGCGTCGGCACCGTTCTTATAACGGATAACATTTTCTTCACCAAAGCCCCAGTTTCCGGGTGTGTCAGAAGAATAGATATCACCTGTTGTATCCTG
>JAZULY010000027.1:0-6572 GCA_045603355.1 Acutalibacteraceae bacterium
CCTTTAGGTCCTACGGGCAGCTCTTCCGCGGTATGTTTTACGGCAAGTCAAAGGGCGGCAGAATGATGCTCAAAATACTTGTAGGTATATGCTTGGGGGTTGTGCCGACCTGTATAGTTTTGTCCCTTCTCTCCTATGACAGTGATTTTACCAACCTTCTATCCAAAATATTCGACTTTGACATTTGGGATATATTTTCTCATACATTCAGCCTTGGCTTCGGAATATTTATTGGTATGTATATTTTCGGTCTGTTCGTGTCATCCGTCGACCGCAAGTGCGCCGATGCGCTGACACCTTCTCAGTGTGCCGAGAGCTTAAAAAAAGCGTCAGTTGCACCTGTGGCAACCGTGGTGTCAGCAGTGTTGCCGATACTCGTGCTTTATGTGATATTTTTTATCTCGCAGTGGAAGTATTATATTTCGGGCTTTACAGGGGTATTACCCGAGCAGTTCAGTTATGCCGAGTATGCACGCGAAGGCTTTTTCCAGTTGTGCTGGGTGGCTGTTATAAATCTTTTGATAATTATACTGGTCAGCCTGCTTATTCGCAGGGGCAAAAACCGTAAATCGGTGGCCCTTAAAATACTATCCTTGGTTTTCTCGGCGGCTACACTCGTACTTATAGCCACCGCAGTTGCTAAAATGCTTATGTATATCGATTGCTACGGGCTCACCCGTAAAAGGGTATACGCTACCTGGTTTATGGGGGTTATCGCGGTTATATTTGTGCTCGTGGTTATTCGTCAGTTCGCGCCGCGCTTTAAGATAATCGCCGTTTCTATGACGGTTTGCGCAGTTCTCTTCTCGGCGCTTGCACTCGGCAATGTAGATGCTCTGATTGCGCGCTACAATGTTGATAGATATATCGCAGGTACGCTCGACGAAGTTGATATCTATGCCACCCTCGAACTCGGTGACGCAGCCGTTCCCGAGCTTGTGCGTTACGCCGAGGAGATGGAGCGCCTCAACAAAAAGGGCAAACTCGATTTCAAGCGAAAGACGGCGTATAACACCACCATAAACGAGCTCAAAACCCTTAAAGAGCAATACGAGCAGGAGGAATATGACATTTTCTCTTACACCTTACCCCGCTTGAAGGCAATAAAATCCCTCGAAAAATTAGATAACTTAAAGTGATTAAAGAAGCATCCTTCGGGGTACTCCTTTCTGCGTTTATCGATAATATCCCGTATGTCGCAACCATGATTCCCGTTATAGGCGGACTCGCTTCTGCACTCGGCGTCGACCCGACTCCGCTTTATTTCGGTCTGCTTTCGGGCGCAACGCTCGGTGGCAACTGCACACCGATAGGTGCCTCGGCAAATATCACAGGTATCGGCATTCTTCGTAAAGAGGGCTATGAGGTTAAAAATAAGGATTTCTTTAAAATCGGTATCCCGTTTACCCTCGCTGCCATAGTTCCGGCATATATCTATATCTGGGCAATTTACGGCATATAAAGTAAAGATAAATACCCGAGAGAACATCTCTCGGGTGTTTTTTTATGGTTGTTTAATTTTAATTGTCATTTTCATCTTGACAAACCCCTTGTAAAGTACTAAAATCATTAGGTTGAAATTTTTAGGGGATGAACTTTATGCAAATTTTAATGAGTCTGTCGGTTGCTTTGTTTGCGGGCTTAATGCTCTCGCGTCTTGCAAAGCTTGTCAAACTGCCCGCCGTTACGGCATACCTCGTAGCGGGTATTCTTATCGGCCCTTATTGCCTTGGTGCCTTCGGTATTTCGGGGCTCGGCTTTACAAGTATGGAGGATATCGGTACATATTCTATTCTTGCCGATACCGCACTCGGCTTTATCGCTTTTTCTATCGGTAACGAGTTTCGCTGGTCGAGTCTTAAAAAGACGGGTAGGCAGGCAACGATTATAGGTATCATTCAGGCAGTTTTTACGACGGTGCTGGTTGACGCGGCGCTTATCACGCTGCATTTCATAATCCCCGATAAATTCCCTCTGCCCGCAGCCATAGTGCTCGGCGCTATCGCATCGGCCACCGCACCTGCGGCAACCCTTATGGTAGTTCGTCAGTATAAGGCGAAGGGACCGCTTACCGATATACTGCTTCCCATAGTAGCTCTCGATGACGCCGTGGGTCTTATCCTTTTTGCGGTATCCTTCGGTGTTGCAAAGGCGCTAATTTCGGGTCATGTAGATGTCCTTTCGGTAATTATCGAGCCGATTTTAGAGGTCGTTTTATCCCTCGCGCTCGGAGCGCTTATGGGACTATTATTCACCTTTTTTGAAAAATTCTTCCATTCCCGTTCAAAGCGTCTGTCGATGTCGGTAACCTTCGTATTTCTTACCGTGGCACTCTCAATGCTCGAATTTAATATCGGTGGCGTACATATTGCTTTCTCGTCACTGCTCGTTTGTATGATGCTCGGTACGGTGTTCTGCAACACCTGTGATTTTTCCGAAGAGCTTATGGATAGGGTAGACCGCTGGACCTCTCCACTCTTCATCCTTTTCTTTGTTATCAGCGGTGCCGAGCTTGAATTTGCCGTATTTAAGGATTACATTATCGTAATTATCGGACTTGTATATATCCTTTTCCGCTCGCTCGGTAAATATTTCGGAGCCTTCACAAGCTCTAAGGCGACGGGGTGCGATAAAAATATTGTAAAATACCTTGGCGTTACATTATTGCCGCAGGCAGGCGTTGCCCTCGGTATGGCAATTAAGGCAGAGGCTCTCGGTGATATAGGCCGAATAATTGCAAATATCACACTATTCTCGGTGCTCATCTACGAGCTTATCGGTCCGTTCCTTACAAAGGTGGCTCTGCTTAAAGCGGGTGAAATCAAACCCGAAGGTAAGGTCAGCGCACGCGACAAAGCAAAACAAACAAATAATTAAACGGTATAAACAAAAAATAACACCTCGTGAGAGGTGTTATTTTTTTCATTAAAGCTTGCTTATAAATTCCTTAATAGCCGCGTCGTCCTTGCAGTCGAATTCGCCCGGATTTTTTCTCAGCGACCAGGATTCGGTATGATTTACGGTTTCACCCGGAGCCACTAAACGCAATTCGCTAAGTGTCTCGAGCTCGGTGAAATAGTTGCAGGAGTAGGTCTCGTAGGAAACGCCGCCATCGGGATAAACACCGTTCGGGCATTTCGGGTAGTAGGTCTTTATAAATACCGTATCGTCGACCTGATAATAAACGGTCGGATTATTAAGGTCGAAACCGAATTTCAGCGAGTCCTCATCGGGCTGCTTGATGGTCACATACTCGCGACCGATATAGATGTTATCTTTGCGCGGGTCGGTGTAGGGCCAGAGCACAATTTTGCGGTTAGGCAGCAAACGGGTGTTGTTAACATTCATCGGTATGATTTCTGTACCACCCTTAGCGGCAACGGTGAGCGCCCAAAGGGCGAACTCCTTATTGCGGTCGGAAAGATTGGTTACAAAGTGCTCAATCTCTACGTTTTCGTTATCAGACAGAGTAATCTTTATCTGCATCTGAATATCGTTTTTCTTCTGAACGGGCGGGGTAAAAATAACACTGTTTTCTAAAACCTCGTACTCGACAGGCTCGTTATCGGGATAGTAGATTTCGGGGAACCACTCGGGAGATATCCAGAGTCTGTGACCGCCGTATGTACGGTAGTAAGCATCATTTCCGAAATATTCTTTAATTTTCGGGTTGTGGTCCTCGGGGAAGGCCTCCTTATTGTCGTTCATAATGTTTGTACCGCCGACATAGCCGTAGCGTACGATACGCGGACCGACTTCAAGTGTCGTTACAACATCGATAACTCCGTTGGTCATAGAAAGACACTTACCATAGTCCTTGTACTGAATGATTTCTGTTTTGAACATTTAGCATTCTCCTTTTATAATTTTGTGAAAATATTCCTGACCGCACTCGCGCGGTTGATTCAAGGATAAACCGTACAGGTCGCTCGCTCTGCATTCGGTTCCCCAAAGCTTTAGCGCGACATTATCAAGCCGATTTGCATCGGCAGATGTCAGTATAATCGGCACGGGGCTTGTACGAGTAATTTCCCGCAGTATTTCTTCACCCTTTTTTGAAAAGCCTAAAACACGCATATAAGGTGGCGGGGTGAGAAAGAAACTGTTATCAATACCGAGAAAGGCTGATAAAACAAGCCGTCTGACCCGCGCTAATGTGTACCTTTTTGTCTTAATAAGCGAATAGAGTTCATCAAGACTCGTAGCTTTTTTAATAGCGTCGGCAAATCGGTTTTCAATACCCTCGCTGATATCGGGCAGATTTTTAAGCTCTGCGGCACTTTTAGCGCGAAGAACTGCGAGAACTGCCGTTTCCAGCCTTTTAATATCCGAGACAGGCGCACTCTCAAAAATCTCCAGAGCGGTAGGGGGTATATACCGTTTTAAAAAATCTTTATTTTCAATATTATTTCGTATGAGGGATGCCGATACCGTAACGTCGGCGTCCATAGCGTCGTGGTCTGCGCCAATTCGCTTGATGCATTCAAACTCCGTCGCAAAACCGAGGCGGTCGGCTGCATAAATATACTCTACACCGAGCGTATCGTTAGGGGAGGATAGAACATCCGCATACTCGTCACCGTATTCTTTTATAGCGTCGCACCTGATTTTTGCAAAGGTTTCGCCGCCACTCAAGTTTTTATTTACCGTCTTTTGAAATTCCTTGCTTTTTAGTATCGCGGCGGTATTTTTGAGTAATTCGATATCCCCGCATTCGCTGCCGAAGCAAATACCGTCGACACCTGCGTTTTTAAGGAGTGACACGGCGCCAAAAGCAAAGTTTTGCGCGGTAGACATAGCGTAGGGGGTGGGTAAATCCAAAATGAGGTCTGCACCGCATTTTATAGCGGCAGCAGCCCGATATGCTTTCGGGTAAACGGAGGTATCTCCCCGCTGCACGAAATTACCCGACATAACGACGGTAACTGCATTACCCGACTGTCGGACCTTGTCAAGCAGATACTTATGCCCTGTGTGCAGGGGATTAAATTCAGCTATTATTCCGATATTTTGCATATTTTCCCATCTCCTGCTCAAAAAAGCCTTGAAAAACAATTCCAAATACAGTATTATTAGTATATTATCACATTTAAAATATTTCTGCAATAATATTTTAACAATGAACAGGAGAATGAAAATGAAAATCTTTGTTGTTAACGCAGGCAGTTCTACACTCAAGTATCAGGTTATTGATATGCAGGATGAGTCTTTGGTTTGTAAGGGCATCTGTGACCGTATCGGTGCCACCGACGGCTCTCTCGGTACAATAACCCACAAAACACCCGATGGCAGAGTTTATACTAACGAAACCGCAATGCCGACCCATGCCGAGGCTTTCGAGAGCGTTGTTTACGCCCTCACCCAGAGTGACGCTAAGGTTATGGATTCCTTCGATGAAATTTCGGCTATCGGTCACAGAATAGTTCAGGGCGGCAGCATTTTCCCAGAATCCTGTCTGCTTGACAGCAAGGCAATAGAGGACGTTGAGGCTCTCGGCGAGCTCGCTCCGCTTCATAATCCCGCCCACGTTTTGGCTATCCGCGCCTGTCTTAAAACCTTTGGCGATAAGATTCCGCAGGTTGGCGTATTCGATACGTCTTTCCATCAGACCATGCCCGCTCGTACGTATATGTACGCTCTTCCGTATAAGTATTATGAAAAGTACGGCGTTCGTAAGTACGGCGCACACGGTACATCTCATAAGTATGTAAGTGACCGCTGCGCAGCTATTGAGGGCAAGGATAAGAAGGATATCAAGATGATTACCTGTCACTTAGGCTCTGGTTGTTCCATCTCGGCTGTCAAGGACGGCGTATGCTTCGATACTTCTATGGGCTTCACACCGCTTGACGGCTTTATGATGGGTACCCGTACAGGTACAATGGACCCCTCTGTTCTCACATACATCGCAGAAAAAGAAAACCTCACACCTGCCGATATTAACCGTATCTGCAATAAGGAGTCGGGTGTTCTCGGTGTTTCGGAACTTACCAACGATAACCGCGACTTAGTAAATGCTGCCGAGGCAGGCAACGAAAAGGCGGCTTTAGCACTTGAGATGCAGCGTTATCAGATAGTTAAGTTCATCGGCTCTTATATAGCTGCTATGAACGGCGTTGATGCTATCGTATTTACCGCAGGTATCGGTGAAAACAACCCGCAGCTGAGAAAGGATATCTGTAAGGATCTTGCTTTCTTAGGCATCGAAATTGATGACGAGCCGAACAACAAGCGCGGTGAGGAAATCCTTATTTCCACACCCGAGTCTCCCGTTCGCGTATACGTTATCCCGACCAATGAGGAACTTGCTATCGCTCGTGAAACATTGGCAGTAATCAGCAAATAATTTTAAGGGTGTTTTTGTATGAATACAACTGAACTTAAAAACAGTGTGCTCGCAGGCGACTATGACGGTATGCTCAGCAAGATTTATAAAAGCACAGACGATGCCCGCGTCCGTTATGCTAAGGCGTGCGACTCGTTTACAGAACTTTTCGGTGAGAGGGAAGATATGCGTCTTTTCTCAGCGCCGGGTCGTACCGAAATCGGCGGTAATCATACCGACCATCAGC
>JAZULY010000028.1:0-21581 GCA_045603355.1 Acutalibacteraceae bacterium
TGCTATGACGCAGGTCTTACAATGCAGTACCAGTCTGATTCGACAAGTGAATTGCACGAAGAGAACATAAAGTTCACAAATAACCTGCTCGAATATAACTATTACAGTATAGAATATTTCTTTGGCTGTAATAAACACCCCAACAGCTCGATTCGCAATGTTGATATAAGCGACAATGTAATTCGTTGGTCGGGCTACGGCTGGGGCGAATGGTCCCGTTCGGACCGCGGAAATGCGGCGGCTGTTATGGGCAGGGACAATGCAATGAGAACCGACAACTTTGTTTTCAAAAACAATATTTTTGACCTGTCCTATGCCAGCAAAAATAAGGTTTCCAACCTTATCCGCGTTACAGGTCTTGACAGCAGCGAGTTGCCGACATTTGTTGGTAACACCTATGCTCAGCGTCCGGGCGAAATCGTCGTTCTTAGTATGACCGAGAAGGCGTCCATTAAGAGTAATGGCGCAGCAGGCGTTCTCGCACTCTTAAAGGACTCCTCAGGCACGGTTGTCTCTTACTAATTTGTCGGTTATTTGTCAATAAAACATTGACAAACAACCTAAAAACAATTAAAATGAGGATGTACCAATATCAATCTTGATATAATTTTTCAAAAAGGAGACAAGAATATGTACAAATTTCTTAAACGTGCCGTAGTTCTTATGCTCGTTCTTTGTATGGCGCTCAGCGTTGCCGGTTGTATCGGCGGCGGTAACAAGGGCGGCGAACAAACAGGCGACTACGGTATGACCGCAGATGAAGTTATTGCTTCTATGCCTGAAGACCTTAAGGGCACTACCATTAAGTTCTTAAACTGGTATGACCCCCATCAGCGTGAAGAAGGCGTAGTTATTGATGCCTTCGAGCAGGCTACAGGCTGTACTGTTGAGGTTATCGTCCGTGATTACGGCGAGGCTTACAACACCGCGCTCGCTTCAATGGTTGCTACAGGTGAGGCTCCCGACGTTCTTCGTCTGAGAACCCCCGATCCGGCTCTCTTAAAGCTTCTCCACAACACCGATGTTATGGGCTTTGACTTTGAAGCCAGCAGCATTTGGGATAAGCCCACAATGGAGCTTTATTCTGTAAACGATATCAGCTATGGTGTTAACCTTACAGATACTCCCTTCTTCCTGCCGTGGGTTTACTATTACAGAACCGATATATTTGAGAATATGGGCTACGATGACCCGTATGAGCTCTGGAAGAATGACGAATGGACCTGGGAAGCACTCAGAGAAATCTGCCTTGACTGGGTTAAGCAGGGCGAAACCTACAGAGGTGCCACCATCGAACCCGGTAACGTAGTTGCCGCAACTCGTGGTATTGACTTAATTAAGTACGACGGCAGCAAATATTCGCTCAACATTAACGATGCTGATGCGCTCGAGTCCTGGAGATTCGTATGTGCTGCAAGTCAGGAACTCTGGCTCACCAGCGGTGGTTCTGCTGCAAACACCCGTAATCCGCTTCAGCTTATTGCAGCTATTGACTCTACGTTACTTCAGGGCAAGTCTGAGTACGCCCGCACACACAAGAAACTTGGCGAGTTCGGCGTAGTTCCGTTCCCGGCTTGGGAAAGCAAAGAAGACGGCTACTATGTTCCGATGGCTGAGTATCTCGCATTCGGTGTTGCTCAGGGCGCTAAGAACCCGAAGGCAGTTCCTTACTTCCTTGCATACTATCTCAACTTTAATAACTATGATAAGGAGACCTTCTTCTACGATGAACATTGTGCAGAAATCCACAATGAACTCGTTGCTATGCCCAACAGATACCTCGCAATGAGCGGTGAAATCTTCACAGAAGAAGAGGGTGCATTCAGTCTGGATAATCTCCGTCTGTATGTAGCTCCCGAACAGCTCACAACCCACTTGCAGGAACAGGAATATGTAATGCAGGATGCTATTGATAAGGCTAACGACGCTCTCGCAGCTTGCGAAGGTAAGTTAGAAAAATAAAAATTTAAAAGGATGTGGGAAACCACATCCTTTATTTATTTGCCTTGAAATATTGTTGACGGTTTAGTATAATCATTATAGTAATTGTAGAAAGCAGGGGGAGAAGAAAATGATAACCCTTAGAAATAAATATCTGACCGTTAAAATAGACCCGCGCGGCGCACAGATAGCGAGCATTTCTGAAGGTGGGCAGGAGAAAATGTGGCAGGCAGACGAGAATGTTTGGAATAGTCACGGACCGCTGCTCTTTCCCGTTTGCGGCAGTCTGATGGACGATAAATACACCCTTGACGGCGAGGCCTATTCTATGCCCAAGCACGGCTTTGCTAAGGATAGCAAGTTTACTATAGAGCTTATCGACCGTTCGACCGTCACGCTGTTGCTCAAATCAAATGAGAAAACACATCAGTGGTACCCCTTCGATTTTGAACTGAGGGCGGAGTATTCGCTGGTGAGGCGGAGTTTAATTGTAAAGTATTCGGTCAAAAATGTCGGCAGCAATACAATGTATTTCGGTATCGGCTCTCATGAGGCATACGCGTGTCAGGGCGGTATAGAAAACTACGACCTGCTTTTCCCGAAAACCGAAACACTCACCCATACGAAACTTGAGGGCCCATATCTCACCCGCGAAACAGAGCCTGTTTTAAAATCTTCGCGCACCCTGCCGCTTAGCTATAAGCTCTGCGATAATGACTCATATGTAATAAGGGATATGCGCTCGCGTTCCTTAATTTTACGCAACCGTGTGAGTGGAGAGAGGATAAAGGTGAATTTCCCCTCCTCTGATTATTTCGTTATCTGGACAAAGCCGAATGCAGAATATATCTGCTTAGAGCCGTGGACAACCCTGCCCGATTATACCGACACCGATGGTGACATAACAAAGAAGGAGGGCATAATTGCCCTGAAAAAACGCCGCACCTACCGAAAAATGCACAAAATAACCGTTTTACCGCAGTATTAAATAAAAATCTCCCGAACTTTAAGTTCGGGAGATTTTAATATATTATCCGTTATTATCTTAAGAAAACGCTTATATCGGGATTTTCTTTAAAACCGTCACAGTCGTAGGCTACGAGTTTTATTTTATACGAGCCTTCGATTGTGGCAAATTTGCAAACCTCGCGGTCCTTTACGTCTACGCCGTAATATACCGAATTGTACTGTGAGCCGTTAAAGGCGAAGATTTCAAAATAGGGGAATCTCTCACCATTTACAATTACGGTGTTGAAGGGGAAAATGCCGCCGAATTCGATTTCTATCTCGTTTTTGTTGTGGATAATCTGAGCGCTCTCGATGGTTGCAAGATTAACGATTTCGGTGCTCTTCTCAAAACTTTCAACAAAGAATGATTCATCGGCATAGAAAACGCCGACGTATTTTAAGATAGGTGTTGCGTCGGAGTCGCAGGTAATGCGAAGAGCCTCGGCTGTAACGGTATCGAAATGTCTTGCGCAGCAGTTACCGATGCTTTTGCCGCTCAGCAGCGGCTGCCACTCGCCGTCTACGAGAATCTCAGCGTTAAGACTGTTAATTCTGTGACCGAAGGCGATATCCTCCTGTATTTTAAAGCAGTTGAATTTCTGCGGAGCGTCAAATGCGAACTCTAAAACGAATTTTTTCTCGAGTTCTACGGTGCTGTCGTCATCTGCAAAAAGATTTTGCGGGTTTTGGAAGTCTGTAACGCTCGAAGTAAGGGTGGAATTCACTAAAAGATTATCCTTGAAGATTTCGTTTATAGTATTATTCCACTCTTTCAGGATAGCAACGTCCTTTTCGCAGAAACGGCCGCTTCTGTCGGGCGGAATATTTAATAAAATACCACAGTTTCTGCCTACCGAGTTGAACCAGTAGTTTGTCAACTGAACGGTGGATTTCACTAAATAATCCTGCTCTTTGTGGTAGAACCAACCGGGTCTGATAGAGGTATCGCACTCGGCGGGAATAAAGCGGTTACCGTCCTTCTTGCCGCGGAACAACTCGCCGGGTCTTTCGGTTTCGAGGGAAGAAACGTCTATCGTTGCATAGCAGTCTTCTGCAGCCTTGCCGAGCTCATTGCCGATCCATCTTACGTCAACCCAGTCCGATGCGCCGAGAGAGCCGTAAATAACGCAGTTTTCCTGATTTTCTCTTACGATATCAATCCATCTTTTCCAGTCATAGCAAGCCTTGGTGCTTCCTGCGCCGTCCCACCAGCATTCGTAAATATCACCGTAGTTTGTCATAAGCTCGGTTAACTGAGCAGCATAGTAATCGTTATATTCCTCGGTTCCCCAGAATTTGCAGTTACGGTCCCAAGGGGAAAGATAAAGGCCGGGTTTAATGCCGTATTTGCGGCAGGCGTCGGTAAACTCTTTTACAATATCGCCCTTGCCGCCCTTGTAAGGACTGTTTTTTACCGAGTGCTCGGTGTATTTGCTCGGCCACAGACAAAATCCGTCGTGATGTTTTGCGGTGAGAATTGCATTGGTAAAACCTGCATCGCGAAGGTCGCGAATCCACTGCTCGCAGTCTAAATCCGAGGGGTTGAATATTTCGGGGGACTCGGTTCCGTCACCCCATTCTTTATTTGTAAAGGTGTTTACGGTAAAATGGATAAAAGCGCTTCTTCTTTTATACCATTCTAACTGTCTTTTGTTCGGGGTCAAGATTTTGTTTTCCATAAGATAGCACTACCTTTCAAGCTATAAAGTACAAGAGCACCGCCCTTGCCGACTTTGCTTGAATTGTAACATAAAACGGTATGAATGTCAATGCTTGGCATAGGTTAGACCAATTATAAAATCGTCGCGAATTTTCACCGCACTTTTAATACGAAATAACATATTTTAACAAATCCTCTCATACAATTAATTAGTCCATATAGGAGTTGAGTGTATGAGAGAGTTGGCACACCACAGGGCGGAAATGCTCGGTGAATACATTGCACGGACGGGTGCTACTGTGCGCGCCGCAGGCAAGCAGTTCGGCGTCAGTAAATCTACCGTACATAAGGACGTTACCGAACGGCTGGCTCACGATAATCCGCAGCTTTTCTTAAGGGTGCAGAAGGTGCTTGATACAAACAAAAAGGAACGTCATATACGCGGCGGAATGGCTACCAAAAGAAAATACAAGGGTGAATAACGGACTGTCACAATAAGCGCAGACCAAAAGAAAAAATAAACATAAAGAAAAAACGAAGCGCCCCAAAGACTTTAGTCTCTGCGAGGCGCTTTTAATATGTAAAATTCTTCGAATTTTGGATATAACATTTCCTTTTTAAGCGTTTTTTCGCCACTCGGAGTACCACGTACGCCTACCGTGGCGAAGAAAACGCTTTCTGCATCTTATTGAGCCAGCCCCAACTTACCGAGTCGGGAGTTTATTTTTTGTTTTGACATATGAGATGCTATATAGTATAATTTTTTAAAGAAAACAAACAAAAAGGGATGCAAGATGGCACAGGGAAAGCATTATAAAAAGAAACCGAAGAAAAAATATATTATAAGGCGCGCCGTCGCTCTGCTTTTGATGGCGGCTTTGCTTATCGGCATAGTATTTGGCATAAAAGCGTGTGTGAATGCGAGCCGCGCAGACGAGGACGGCACTTCTTCAGGAAAGCCCGAGAGCGGCACCTCGCAGAGCAGTTCTGAGGGCAGCGGCGAGCCGTATATTGTCGCGAGCGCGAGTGTCGGCTCGTCGGGGGACATTATGTGCCACAGCACACAGCTTAATGCCGCGAAGCAGTCGGACGGCAGCTATTATTTCGATGACTGGTTCAGCAGCATAAAGCCTTATTTTGAGCAGTATGACCTGATGGTTGCGAATTTAGAGGTCACCTTCGGCGGCACTGGGGCGGGGGCATACACAGGCTACCCCGTTTTCAATACCCCCGACACACTCGCCGCGTCAATTAAAAAAGCGGGCATAGATACCGTGCTTTTCGCGAATAACCACACCTATGATACGGGTGAGGCTGGTCTTAATCGCACGATGCAGGTTTTAAAGGATAATAAAATCGATTTCATCGGCACGCGGCAGAAGGACACCGATGTTTTCTGGCAGATAAAGAATGTAAACGGCATTAAAATAGGTATGATAAATTACACCTATTCGACCGTTTCCTCCTCGGGCCAAAAGGCTCTTAACGGTAACGTTATGACATCGGCTGCGGGACAGCTTGTTAACACCTTTACCTATGAAAATCTTGATGCGTTTTACGAGGACGCGAAGACTGCCATTAGTGAAATGAAGGCGCAAGGTGCCGACGTTACTTTAATGTATATCCATTGGGGCAACGAATATCAGCGGGAACCTAACTCCTATCAAACCAAAATGGCGCAGGAGATTTGCGATATGGGTTACGATGTTATCTTGGGCGGTCACCCGCACGTAATTCAGCCGTTTGCCTGCCTTACGGGAGAGAGCGGCAACGAGACGGTCTGCATCTATTCTATGGGCAACCTTGTATCTAATCAGCGCGCAGAACTGATGGACAGTGATAACTACAGCGGTCACACCGAGGACGCGATGATTTTTTCACTTCGCTGGGATAAATACAGCGACGGCACTATAAAACTTGCCGATGTAAATATTCAGCCGCTGTGGGTTGATATGAATTCGGCATCGGGCAAGAAGATTTACCGTATAGCGGCACTTGATACCTCGGTCGAGGACTGGTCGAGCCTTGGTGTAGTAAATCTTGCAAAGGCTAAAAAATCATATAACCGTACTATGAAGCTGGTCGGCGAGCCGCTGAATGCTTATAGGGCGGAAAAAGGCTGGGAAAAGGTAAAATTAACTGTGGAATAAAGGGGCAAAAATAATGGGAAATATAGTAGAAATAAATAAAAAAGGCTACAGCGCTGTGCTGGATTCGGACACGGGAAATCTCGTATCTCTGAAATCATCACGCGGCACCGAGGTCGTCTTTTCGGGCGGCAGATTCGGCGCGGTTACATATACCGAGAATGACGCAGAAAACGTCTTTAGCGAGCGTTATGTTGAGTGGGCAAAACCCTATCCCGCGCTCGTGATTAAGGATAAATTTTTAGAGCTGAAAAGCAGCGGAGAAAACACCTATGAGAACGGTAGCGCCAAAACGCAGTACCACTTTACAGAGGATGCCGTCGAGCTCGGTCTCACCGCCGACAGCGCTCTTTTCAGCCAGCTCGGTCTGCATTTTGATATCAATTTTATGGACAAGGACCAAGAGGGCGATTTCCGCGACCAGTGGCTACATTCCTATCCCTATTCAAGCCGCGACGGCAGCGTTCAGTTCTTCGGATTTAACACCCCAAATGACGAATGGCTGCTTATAATGGGTCTTGACACCCTCGACGGCTGGCGCATTATATATGACTGCCACGATTTGCACGGCTTTCAGATGTTAAAGCATTTCGACCGCCGCTTGAAAAACCGCGATAATGACGGCGTTTTTAATATGAACATCAGCATATCTTTGCATAATGGACTCGAAGATATGCTCAGCTACGTCGAGAAGACACTCGGCATCGTTCTGCCGCGGCTGACCGTTTCGGCGGTACAGACGGGCGGCGAGATATCTGTTCGGGCTGGCGACGCCGCCGAAGTTACGGTATACGACCCCGGAAACAATGAGGTTGAGTCTCATCATACGGGTGATGAGGTTAAATTTATAGCAGACAAAGAGGGCTTTTATACCGTGGAAACGGTGTCAAAGCAGGGAAACTGCGCCGACGCTACCGTTTTCTGCTTTACCGACTGGAAGGATTTCTTCATCCGCGCTACCGATGCGGTGCGCGAGCCGTATCACTGCGACTTTAACCTTTGCGAGGGCGCAATGTGGCTTCAGTCGACCCTGATTCGTGAGAATTTCTTCGGTCTTGACGAAAAATGTGAGGAGCGTATAAACGGCTTTATAAGGGATAATATGTCGGTTACGCGCGAAAACCTAAAACCCGAGGACTGGGGCAAAATACTGCCCTTTGAGCACGAATGGAAGGGTAAAAAATACTCGGCATACCACACCTACGGTCTTGAGCGTGTGCAAAATCAGGTAACGCAGGCTATGTGTATGGTCGAGCTTTATAAATTGCGCAAGGACCGCGACTTCCTTGACCTTGCCGCTAATTATATTATCAATATCATCAATGACCATATGAACGGGGACGGCTGCGTTTATTGTGCTAACACCGACTATGCCACCGTTACGTGTCTCTTGCACGGCTTTATTGACGTAATGAACTTTTTACAGCTCAATAAGGACGAGCGTTACCGCGTGATTTACGACGCATCGGTACAGATGACCGAGCATCTTATCCGCCGAGGATTTAACTTCCCGACCGAGGGTGTCGGAAACCTCAGACAAATGGAGGACGGCTCTATTTCCTGCACGGCGCTCTCCCTCCTTTATTCCTACCTTTTCCTAAAGCGCGATAAGAGATACTTAGACGAGGCTGCAAAAATACTCGAGCTGCACGACAGTTGGTGTATGCAGGTGAATGACGTCAGAATGTATCAGTCAACTTTGCGTTGGTGGGAAACCTGTTGGGAGGGTGACGCTGACGGCAGCGGTATCAACTGCGGCCACGCGTGGACTATATGGAAAGCCGAGGCAGATTTCTGGTACGCGTATGCCGCAAACGATTTTGCGCGCGCAGTAAAATCCTTTAACGGATATATGACAAACCTTTGCAAGGTGCGTCCTGACGGCAGAATGTATACCTCCTACACACCCGACTATATTACGGGTCAGCCCTATCTCGGCAAGATAACCCACGGCTACCCTGAGAGAACCGACAGCTCGATGCCATATTATTTGTGGACCCGCGCTGCCGATACCTGGATGTTTGCCGCAGGTGTTAAGCTGACAGGGGAGAAGACCCTGCTTAACACCACCGTATACGAGGGAGATACATATGTACTCACCCCCGCCACAGTAGAGCTTCGCAGACTCTTCTTTGCGGGCGCCGATAAGCCGATAGAGATAAACGCTACTCACGCTGTTGAGATTATGCCCTGTGGAGTTAAATTTACCACCGAAACGGGTATGGTAATAAGCACGAGTGAAAATAAAACGGTAATTCAGCCCGTCGATGGCAAAATAATAATCACCGAGGAGAAATAAAATGTCTATTATTTATAAAGATGGTTGCTTTAAGATTGATACAAAAAACACGACCTATGCATTTCAGGTATCTAAATTTGATTATGTAATGCATACACACTATGGCGCAAAGGTTTCGGATATAGATTTATCCTATGTTTATCCCTTCGACCGCAACCGTTCGTTTATCAATGCCACCGAGGCTGATACAGATATGGTTTATAACCTTAACGATGTTTATATGGAGTATTCGGGTTACGGTATAGGGGACTTTCGTACCACCGCGCTGCGCATCCGTCACGCCGACGGCAGCCGTGCGGCAGACCTCAGATACCATTCACACGAGATTATAAAGGGTGCTGTTTGTCCCGACAAAATGCCCTCTGCCACCGAAAACGGAGAGACAGGCATCGAAACGCTGAAAGTAGTTTTAAAGGACAGCGCTACAGACACCTTCGTTAATATGTATTATACCGTTTACGAGGATACCGATGTTATCACCCGTTTTAACGAGATAGTAAATATGGGCGACACCAATATTTTCGTAGAAAAGGCGGCAAGCCTGCAGCTCGATATGAACCGCGCCGATATGGATTTTATCCAGTTTGCAGGCGCCTGGGCAAAGGAAAGAAGAGAGCATAGAAGTCCGCTTCACGCCGGCACTCAGGGCTTTGTCAGCCGCAGGGGAACTTCGAGCCATCAGCATAATCCGTTTTTCTGCCTGTGCGATAAAAACGCAGATGAAGAACGCGGCTCAGCCTACGGCTTCCATTTGGTATATAGCGGCAACCACCGTACCGAAATCGAGGTCGGTCAGTTTTCTACTACCCGCGTGCTTATGGGTATTAACGACGAGGGCTTTGCCTGGCAGCTAAAAAAAGGTGAAAAGTTTGTAACGCCGCAGGTGCTTATGACCTATTCGGGCGAGGGACTCGGTAACATGTCCCGCAATTTCCACACCTTTATCCGCGAGCACATCTTCCGTCCTGTCTGGAAAAATGTCCGCCGACCGCTGCTTATAAACAACTGGGAGGCTACATATTTCGATTTTAATCAGGAGAAACTCATCGAGCTTGCCACTACCGCGTCACAGCTCGGCATTGAGCTTTTGGTTATGGATGACGGTTGGTTTGGTCACCGCGAGGATGATAAAACCTCCCTCGGCGATTGGAAGCCATACGCTAAGCGTCTGCCTGCAGGCCTTAAACCCCTCGCAGAGGGCATAAACAAGGCGGGTCTTAAGTTCGGACTGTGGATGGAACCCGAAATGATATCTGAGGACAGTGACCTTTACCGCGCTCATCCCGACTGGGTGCTCTCTATTCCCGGCAGATGCCGCAGTATAGGCAGAAATCAGTTTGTTCTCAATCTCATTAACGACGAGGTAAAAGAATATATCATCTCCGTTATGAGCGACGTATTATCGAGCGCTAATATAGAGTACCTTAAATGGGATATGAACAGATATCTCACCGAGGTTTATTCGACTACGCTCGGACATGATAATCAGGGTGAAGCATATCACCGCTATGTGTTGGCGGTTTATGAGATACTCGACCGCCTTATAAAGAAATTCCCGAAGCTGCTTATCGAGCACTGCTCGGGCGGCGGCGGAAGATTTGATACGGGTATGCTTTACTATTCCCCCCAGATTTGGACGAGTGACGATACCGATGCTATTGAGCGCATCGAAACCCAGCTCGGCACCTCGTTCGGTTATCCCGTGACGAGTATGGGCAGCCACGTATCTGCCGTGCCTAATCATCAGACGGGCAGGGTAGTCGATATGAACACCCGCGCCGATGTTGCCTATAATGGCACCTTCGGATATGAGCTTGATATCAATAAACTCAGTGATGAAGAGCGCGAAATGATAAAGGAGCAGACCGCTTTTTATAAGAAGCACTACGACCTTATCAATAACGGCGACCTTTATCGCATAATGCACGATAAAAATGAGTGTGCCGCGTGGTGCTATGCAAGCCGTGACAAAAAAGAGATACTGCTCTTTTACGTTCAGCTTGACGGCGGCGCAAACGATGGCGACCGATTTATAAAATTGCCCTGCGCCGACGTTTCGCTTCGCTACGTTGACGAGGATGAACGCCGCACCTATTTCGGTGACACCCTTAAAAACCTCGGCATCTGTGTTCAGATAACCCCCGGCGAGCGCAAATCTTTACATAAATACTTTAAAGCATAAGAAATAAAGCCGAGTGATAAACTCGGCTTCTTTTTTATGGGTTTGCGCACGCGCGACAACACAAGATATAGTGCGTGGACGAAACCCAAGCAAAAACGCCTAAATTTACGAAGAAATCACCCATAAAAATGTTGACTTTTCTTCCCGCGATAAGTATAATTATCTTGAACAATTATCTAATTTTTTTCAGGAGGAAGGATTATGGAGTTTATAACAAAACACATTTCCAAAAAGGTGTTAGCAATGGTTCTCACCATCGCCGTGCTCTTTACGAGTGTTTCTGCGTCTCTTTTTGCATTTGCAGATGTCACCGAGCCGTACGATGTAATGCTTGAAGAGCCCGCTATACCTATGACAGAAAGCACATTGGTGAAATTCAGCGCACTTAACGTTGAAATGACTGCCGGTGCTGAGGTTGTTTCGGGTGCAGATCTTACCTGGTCCACCGCCGAAACCGAGGGTATTATCGTAGATAACGATAAGCAGCACATTGCAGCCTTCAAAAAGGGCGTTTATCCTGTTACCGTGTCTGACGGCACTAACAGCGTTACCTTATATGTGGTTGTTAAAACTGCTGAGGAAGAGAAATGGACTCTCTATTCCGCTGACTGGAATAACGAAGAGTGGAATCCTGCCGCGGGCACATCTAAGGCTCTGCCCGAAGGCTGGTTATATCAGATAGGCGGCCAGAAAATAGGACTGACTACCGTGCTTCAGCAGACGACCGCCGTGCCGCACTCTGCCGTCGAAGGCATTTCTTCGGACGAAAGCGGTATTCTTGTGACAGGTAATGCTCCTATTGTATCGGCGTCGGGCAAAGTCCTTAATGACACTGCCAGCGTATTCTTCACCCTGAATAATACATATGTAAATGCCTTTAAGAACTACACTGTAACTGCAAATATGCTCGCATATGTGGATTCTATAGCCGGTAAGCTCACCGATAGAAACGGTACCATGGGTGTAGGCTTCTTTGTGCGCGCAGTAGGTGCAGATACTGACGGTAAGTTTACCGTAGGCGGCAAATCCTCCTTTGATACCGATATTTTTGCAGTAAACGTAAACCCCGACGTTAACGTTGGCGGATATGCAGGTCACGCTAAGTTTAGTAAATTTATGCGTGCTACAGCGGTAAAAGATAACATCTATAAGTGGCCGACCGTAGATAAGTGTAGTGCTGAGTCGGGTGTTATAATGCCCGCCTCCCTCAGCCTTTCCTTAAAGCTTGACGGTACTACCGCGACGCTCAGTGAAGCAGCAGGCGACTTTTCTACATTTGAAAAAGTAACCCTTCCTGACAGAACAGGTCTTGTAGGTATATACGTAGGCTATGCCGATGGCAACTATGCGCTTGTTAAGGATTTCAGCGTATATCTTAATAATACAGCCGAAGAGGCACCCGAGGCTTGCATAGCGTGTGACGTATTACCGCACAGCTTTACAAAGTATACTTATAATAACGACCAGACCTGTATGAAGGACGGCACCGAAACCGCAGAGTGTGATTACGGCTGCGGTACTACCGATACAAAGACCGTTGCAGGTACTAAAGAGCCTCATGCATTTACTGTATATGAGAATACAGGCGACGCAACTCCTACAGACCGTGGTACTGAAACGTCTTACTGCGATAACGGCTGTGGTTCTAAGGATGTTCGTGATGTTTCGGATATCTATAAGGTAGAAGCATCGTCTCCCGCAATTCCCGTTAATACAAATACCGCAACTAAGGTTTCCGACCTTGAGTTCGAAATTGACGGCAGCGTTGTTCCGGGTGCAGAAGTTACCTTCGCTCTCGCAGAGGGCGTTAACGGCGTTACTTTTGCAGACGGTGTAATTACCGCAGGCGCCGATACAGGCGTGTTCCCTGCTACCGTTACAAGCGGGGAGAAAACCATTACCGTTTATATAGTAGCTAAGCATCAGTATGATGACCACTGGTATCTATATGATGAGGATTTCACAAAGTCAAATTACAATGTGTCGGGATACGGTGAAATCAAAATTCCCGATAACTGGGCTGCTCAGTATACGGCTGAAGCGGGCGGTGGCGCATATTACGACAACGAATACGTAGCCCCCTATTCTACTACTGCTAACCCCGTTACCGAGGGTATCATTCCTTTCTATAACTTCTTTGAAGAAAAGGGCGTAGAGGTTAAAACCTACGGTGGCTTCTTTACTCTGAAAAATGAAGTTGTAAATTCCTTTGCGGATTATACCATCTATACCAAGATGTTAGGCTACAACCATGAGAATGAGAGGGACGCCGGTATAGGTCTTTACGGCCGCGCCGAAACTATCGATAGCAAGCTTGCTGATATAACCACACCTGACGAAATGGCAAATTCCGACCGTTTCTCGGTATTCTATGTAAACAATACAGCGAGTCCAGGTGAATTTAAAGGCGTTGTTTCTATGGCTATATTCGGAGATAAGGGCGGCCGAAAGGAACGCTTTAACAAGCTTGACACCTGGGAAAATCTTCCCTTAGCTAAGGGAAACAGCAACACAGGTGTATATAACAGATTTTCCTTAAAATATGACGGCGAAAAAGCCACCTTTACAAACCTTACCTCTCCGAAAACCGATTCGGTTACATATGACCTTTCCACAAATGTGGGCCATGACGCTAATTATGACGGAAAAGGCGCGGTAGGTGTATACATATGCAGATTCTCCGGCTCCTCCGTCGGTCACAATTCGGCGACAGCCTGGTATTCACTCCGCCGATTCTCGGTTGCTCTTAACAACACAAAGTACGACTGCCCGTTACATACGGTTATAACACCCGAGGTAGATCCCTATCCGGGCGCAGAGGATGATCAGATAGCAAGAGAACCCGACTTTGAAGAGCTTGAATTAGATCCCCCCGCAGAGGAGCTCGGCACTGCCGATAGCGGTACAGGTGCTGCAGGTGGTTCGAGCGCATACCTCGTTACCGAGGCAGCTCCCGCTATCCCGATGATTAATACAACCTATATTAATTTCAGTAGCCTTGTTTTTGAATGGGACGGCAGTAAGGTCGGCGGTTCTACCATCGATTTAATAAAGCTTCAGGAACCGACCGATGGCGTTACCATAGATAACGTGAATAAGACGATTACGGCAAATAAAGTCGGCGTATACCCTGCAACCGTTATTAAGGGTCAATACCAGAAAACGGTATATATTGTCGTAAAAACCTATAACGATAACCGCTGGTATCTATACGACCAAGACTTTACAGCGGGTAATTGGAATGCTTCGGGATACGGCACGATAGCCGTTCCTGACGGCTGGCAGGCGCAATACGCGAAGGACGGTTCTTTCGGCGGCAGTAAATTATTAGAACCGACAAATGGCGCCCTTCCGTGGACAACTCACGTCGCACCCTATAGCACTACGGGAAATGTAACTAAGGGTATTCTTCCGTTCTACAATATGTTCGAGGAAACTAATGACGCCGAACACAAGGCTAACTTCGGCTTCTTCACCCTTAACGATAAAATAGTAAACAAATTCGCCGATTACACCATTATTGCAAATACCACTACATATAACCCGTATGGTGATAACAAAGAAAGTGGTGTTGGTCTCTACGGACGTGTTCACTTAGAACTCAACAAGTATGGTAAAATTACCAACTGGAATACTCATGACGGCGTAAACATGGACAGTTTCTCGGTATTCTATGTTAATAACGGTACCGGCGATGTTTCTAAGAACGTATATAACATAATAGTCGGCGACGGCGCTTACAGGCAGAAGAATGTAACCAAAATATCTAACTTCGGCAATGTTGCAACTACCGGCGCGGATAATATAGGTGTTCAGCTTAATATGAGACTTAAGTATGAAGGCGATAAGGCTACCTTCATCGCAGGTAACCAGTATGTTGAGCACGATATGTCTAAAGATATCAGGTATAATAAATTTTATGACGTTCCTGGCGGTGTCGGCTTCTACGCAGGCGGAATAGGCGCCCCGGATGCTCAGAACACTACCTGGTCTGCAATTGAGCGTTTCTCGGTTGCCCTTAACAACGAAAAGGTTGACGGCGCGAATGTTAACTGTCCTTATTTCTATAAGACAGCTAACTTTGATGCCGGCGCGGAAGTTGAAGAAGAAGAAAAGCTTGAGCAAACACTGCCTCCGGTAGAGGAAAAGAAGGTCAGAAACATCAAAATCACAGCCGGCTTCAGAATACAGTATTATGTAGGCGAGGAGATCGACCTTAACGGCGGTCAGATTACCGTTACATACTCCGACGGCAAGAAAGAGACCATCGACATTACCGAGGATATGATTTCGGGATTTGACACATCTGCGCCCGGTACCTATACCGTAACTATTACCTATGGTGATAAGACCGCAACCTTCGAGATTACCGTTGTGGAAAACCCGAACGTTCAAGGAAATGCAGGAGACAATAACGAGCCGCAGCAGACCGTTGTAACATATGATTATGTTCAGGATTTCACCATGATTATAATCATTGCTCTTGCTGCTATGATGCTCTTGCTTATCGTTGGCGCAGTAGTTATCATCTTAGTAGCTGTTATGTCTAAGGGCGGCAACGATGATGACGATGACCTCGACCTCGACGATATTGACCTTGACGATTATGATCTCGATGATTACGATCTCGATGATTATGATGAACTTTAATATCTATAGGTTATAAAAACAAAAACAGCTACTCTGACGAGTGGCTGTTTTTGCAATAAAAAATGAAGAAAAAGTATTGAAAAAAGTGCTCTGATATGATATAAATTTCTTATAAAACAATAGGCTTTCAAAGGAGGGCTTTTTAATGAAGCGCATTTTAAGTATTCTTTTATGTATCGTTTTAATGCTCGGCTGTGTAGCCTGTAAGGGCGACGGCGGCGAGGACGGTGAGGCAAGCTCTGTCCCTGTGAACAACCCGAACTCGCAGTCCTCCACGGAAAGCACAAGTTCTGAAGGCGGTGAATTTACTTTGACGGCAGCTACTATTCCTACAAAATTTAAAAATCCAGGCAATGTAATTCTCTGCTGGGGTGACAGTATTACCGAGGGCATGGGTATGTCGAAGGGCTATACATATCCCGACCAGCTTCAGGGTAATATCGGCGACCAGTATCAGGTTATCAATGCGGGTGTTCCTACCGAGCGCGCATCGGCTATTATGTCCCGTGCGGGTGCAATTGATATAACCCTTACAAATGATATGGTATTTGCCGCAGGTCAGGCATCGGTTACGCTTGACTGCTATATGTTCTCAAGCGGCAGCGAGACTATCGAGTATTTCGGCTTCGGTAACGGGCTTAAGATGGATACCATTAAAATCGGTGACCATACCTTCAGCGTAACATATCAGGGTAATCAAAGTAAAAACAACGGTAAATACACCTTTACCCGTCAGGACGCGTCTTCTGCCCTCACGCTCAAGAAGGGCACAAAGGTTACCTTCGACTACTCTTCACAGTATACAAACGATTATTGCAATATAATCTTAATGGGCGCTAACAATAACGACTTTAAGGATAATGTTTCTGAGTATATTGAAAAGTACAAAAAAATAACCGCGCTGAGCGACAAATACATTGTTATTGTTCCGTTTTACTATAAAGACCTTTCCTTAAAGGCCGAGTTTGAGGCAGCTTTCGGCAACCATGTTGTTAATATTCGCGAATATTTAATTAATGACGCGCATAAAGATTACGACCTTGAAACCACCCGCGGCGACACCGCATGCCTCCAGGCGGGCTATGTGCCGGGCACCTTTACATATACCCGCAACGACTGCCATATGAGTGATATCGGTTATAAGGTTCTTGCCGACCTGGTATATGAAAAGGGCGTAGAGCTCGGGTACTGGTCATAAAAATTAGTGTTTTCGGGAGAAAAATAAATGAAAAAACTTTTAAGCGCTATATTGTGCATTATTATGGTTTTCTGCCTTGCGGCTTGCGCGAGCGGGGATAAGGCGAGCGAATCTTCACAGCCTGCCGACAAACAGAGCAGCAGTGAAGCTGTGAGCAGTAACGAAAAGTTTGAGTTAACTGCCGCCAAACCCATAACAAGCTTTAAGGACAGTGAGAATGTCGTTATTTGCTGGGGCGACAGTATTACTAAGGGTCATACCCTGGGCGAGGGCTGGAGTTATCCCGAGCAGCTGCAGGGTGATATCGGTAACCAGTTCCGCGTTATTAATGCGGGCGTAAACGGTGAGCCGACCTATACTATAATGTCCCGCGCGGGCGCTATAGATATGGTGACAACAAATGATATAACCTTTGCCGCAGGCCAGAACACCGTCGAGCTTGACCGCTCACTCTTTACTACCGCTGACGGTAACGAGATAACCTATAAGGGTGACGGAAACGACCTTAAAATGGATACCGTTATTATAGATGGCGAAAGATATACTATGACCGTGAAGGACGGTAGCGCGTGGGATCAGAAAATTTACTGTCTTACCCGCGGCGGCACGTCCTCGGCGCTAACCATAAAAAAGGGTACTGAGGCGCAGTTTGATTATTCTGCACAGTACAATAAAAATTACTGTAATATAATTTTGAGCGGCGCGAACGATAACGTTAAAACCGATGCCGAACTGAAGGCACTCATCGAAAAGCAAAAGAAAATTGCCGCGCTGAGTGACAGGTATATAGTAATTGTTCCGTTCCATTCGGGCACCGATTATACCGATGCTTATAAAGCCGCATTTGGTGACAATGCGCTGAGTGTCAGAGAGTATTTCCAGACCGATGCTTTCGCCGATTACGACGTGGAAAAAACCAAGTCGGACGAGAAAACTATCGAGCAGAGCAACTGGATACCGCCTGCCTTTACGATGACGAGAATGGATGTGCACTTAAACGAACTCGGTTGTAAAGTGTTGGCAGATAAGGTTTACGAAAAGGGTGTAGAACTCGGCTATTGGTCATAAGAAGGAGAGAAAATAATGAAAAAAATTCTTTGTTTCCTGCTTTGTTTAGTTCTGATGTTTACATTTGTCGGTTGCGGCGAAAGTGCGACCGAGACGGGTGCAGATACTTCCTCGGCTTCGGCGTCGGCGTCGGGCAAGGGCGAGGACTTCGTACTGACCCCCGCAGAAGAAGTAACATCTTTTAAGGATACCGAAAACACCATTATTTGCTGGGGCGACAGTATCACTCAAGGCGCCTGGATGGATAAGGGTTATTCCTACCCTGAGCAGCTGCAGGCAAATATCGGTAATCAGTTCAAGGTTATCAATGCGGGTGTACCAGGGGAAAACTGCCTTGCAATAATGTCCCGCGCGCAGATTGTGGAAAAGTGCCTGACAAATGATGTTACCTTTAAGGCAGGGGAGGCGTCTGTCACGCTTGACTGCTATCTTTTCTCAGAGGTTGGCGGCGAGACTATCGAGTATCACGGCTTCGGCAATAAGTTGCCCTTTGATAATATTACTATTGACGGCAAGCCCTACACGATTAAGTTTGTTGCAGGCAAAAAAGAAACCGACGGGCAGTATATCCTCACCCGCAGCGATTCCGCTACCGCTCTTACACTTAAAAAGGGCGCAAAGGTAGAGTTTGACTATTCAAAATACTATAAAAACGATTACTGCAATATAATCCTTATCGGTGCAAACGACGGCAAAACCCCCGAGGGCAGACCGCGAATCGACCTTATACCTAAATTCAAAGAAATGGCGGCTATGAGTGACAAATATATCATTATAGTACCGTTCTATTATAAACAAAGCCTTACCGCAGAGTTCGAGGCAGAGTTCGGTGACCACATTGTAAAGGCGCGCGAGTATTTTATCAATGGCGCACTTGACGATTACGGCCTCCAGCCTCATCAGCGTGACGAAAGGTTCAACGTAACAATTTCTAATACACTTACATATTCGCCGAACGACAGTCATTTAAGTGAAAACGGCTATAAAATTCTTGCCGATATGGTTTACGAAAAGGGCGTAGATCTCGGCTACTGGTCGTAAAAACAAAACAATTAATAAAAAGCCTCGTTTGGGGCTTTTTATTTTTGCAAAAAATATTGTAAAAATAAAAGTATTATGATATTATAAAGATGAATACAAATATTACCCGCAAAGGAGAATATATATGGGAAATTTACTGCATTACATAGTTTCAAAACAGCATCATAAATTCCGTAAAACGGTTGACTGGAAATTGGGTGAGGAGTATTCTGCACGTGGACTCACGCCCGTAGAGCGTATGACCGACCGTTTCGAGCGACTCTGTGCCGCTGAAACCCCCGTTATATTGCCGGATGAGAAAATCTGCTTTATGCGCACCATCAGTAATATTCCCGACTGTTTTACCGAAAAGGAATGGGAGGATATTAAGGCTCGTCACTATATTCACGAGCTCGGCTATATGTCCAACCTTTCACCTGACTATGAAACGATTATAAAGTCGGGTCTGCTTGAAGCCCGCAAAACGGCTGACGAATACAGCCGCCGCAGTATTGATGCCATTATCGCGCTTGCCGACCGATATAAAGAGGAAGCCGAGCGCATTGGCAGAGATGATATCGTAAAAACACTTAATCGCGTTCCGCGTTACGGTGCTACAAATCTGCGCGAGGCGCTGCAGTTCTTCCGTATCGTTCATTATGCGCTGTGGCTTGAGGGCAACTATCATAACACCGTCGGCCGCTTCGATAAATATATGTATCCTTATTTTAAAAAGGATATGGATGACGGCGTTTATACAATGGATACCGCGCTCGAGCTTATCGAGGACTTTTTCCTGTCTTTCAATAAGGACAGTGATACATATGTCGGCGTTCAGCAGGGTGACAACGGTCAGAGTATGATGCTCGGCGGTATGGACGAGAACGGCAACGAGGTATTTAACGATTTATCCAAACTCTGCCTGCAGGCAAGCAACAACCTTTTGCTTATCGACCCGAAAATCAATTTGCGCGTTAATAAAAACACACCTATTGAGGTTTACGAGCTCGGCACACAGCTGACCAAGGCAGGTCTCGGATTCCCGCAGTACAGCAACGACGATATCGTAATCGCGGGTCTTGAAAAGCTTGGCTACGAGCATAACGATGCCGTAAACTACGTTTGCGCCGCTTGTTGGGAGTTTATTATCCCCGCCGTGGGTGCTGACGTTGCTAACATCGCGGCACTCTCCTACCCGAAGGTAGTTGACGACGTAATACATAACGAATTTAATAAGTGCGATACATATGAGCAGTTCTTTGATGCCGTAAAGCGCGGCATAAAGGCAGAGTGCGAAAAGATAACCGACTCTGTCAAGGATTTATGGTTTGTTCCGTCACCCTTTATGAAGGTTATGATGAACCTCCCCGATATAGGCGAGGGCGGCAAGTACAACAATTTCGGTGTACACGGCACGGGTATCGCAACGGCGGCAGACTCTATTGCGGCTATCAAAAAATACGTATATGATGAAAAGAAATTCACCCGCGAGCAACTCGTAAAGGCGGTTGATGAAGATTTCGCAAATGACAGCGATATGTTAGCTCTTCTGCGTTACGAGGCACCTAAAATGGGACAGAATGACGATGCGGCCGACGTTATCGGCGCAGAACTTCTTTCCTCCTTTGCCGATGCGCTCGAGGGCAAGAAAAACTGCCGCGGCGGCATCTGGCGTGCAGGCACAGGCTCTGCTATGTTCTATCTCTGGCACGCTGCAGAAATCGGCGCATCACCCGACGGCAGACGCAAAGGTGAGCCGTTTGGCACCAACTTCTCCTGCAGTATTTTTGCAAAAATCCCCGGTCCGATTTCGGTAATCTCCTCCTTCTCGAAACCCGATTTCAGCCGCGCTATCAATGGCGGACCTTTAACCCTTGAGTTCCACGGCGGTATGTTTAATAATGAGGACAGTATCGGCAAGGTTGCGCGCCTTGTTAAGTCCTATTTCGATATGGGCGGTCATCAGTTGCAGCTTAACGCCGTTAATGCGGCGGCTATGAAGGACGCTCAGCTGCATCCCGAAAATCACCTGCAGCTTGTAGTTCGTATTTGGGGTTGGAGTGCATATTTCGTAGAACTCGATAAGGAGTATCAGGACCACGTTCTTGCCCGTCAGGAATACACAATATGATAAAAGGCACAGTTTTTGATATAAAGGAAATGACGGTGCACGACGGCCCGGGCAGCCGTGTGACCGTGTTCCTTAAGGGTTGTCCGCTACGCTGTCAGTGGTGCCATAACCCCGAAGGGTTATCGATGGCGCCGCAGCTTATGATAAAGGAAACCATGTGCGAGCATTGTGGGCTTTGTCTGAGAGAATGTGAACACGATGAATGTCGGCCGTTTGGCAGATGTATTCACGCGTGCCCTAAGGGGCTTGTATCAATATCGGGCACCGAGTATACCCC
>JAZULY010000029.1:0-3430 GCA_045603355.1 Acutalibacteraceae bacterium
ACAGTTAATGCGCGACTTTGGCTCTATTCAGTCACCGCAAAATGCATTTCTGCTTAATTTGGGACTTGAAAGCCTGCACCTTAGAATAAAGCGTCACTGTGAAAACGGTCTGGCGGTTGCTAAGTTCCTCAAAAATCACGAAAAGGTTGCATGGGTTACATATCCTGACCTCGAGGGTGATAAGTATTACGATTTAGCCAAGAAATATCTGCCTAACGGCTCTTGCGGTGTTGTAAGTTTCGGCGTTAAGGGTGGCAGAAGCGCGGCTGAGAAATTTATGAAGAATCTCAAAATCGCCGCTATCGAAACACACGTTGCCGATGCGAGAACCTGCTGCTTGCACCCTGCAAGCGCTACACACCGTCAGATGAATGATGATGAGTTAGCCGCAGCGGGCGTTTCACCCGACCTTATCCGCTATTCCTGCGGAATTGAGAGTGCCGATGATTTAATTGCTGATTTACAGCAGGCATTCGATAAAATTGATTAGTTTTTTGGAGAATTTACATGCCTATTAAAATACCAAACGATCTTCCTGCAACCGAGGTTTTGCGCAATGAAAATATCTTCGTTATGACCGAGACCCGTGCTATATCGCAGGATATCAGACCGCTTAAAATTTTAATACTCAATTTAATGCCGACCAAAATCGATACCGAGACTCAGCTCTCGCGTTTGCTTGGTAATACGCCTCTGCAGGTTGAGGTTGATTTGATGAATACAGCTTCGCATTCATCAAAAAACACCTCCCAAGAGCATTTATTGGCGTTTTACAAGACATTTGACGAGATAAAGCATAATTATTACGACGGTATGATAATTACGGGTGCACCCGTAGAGCATATGGAGTTTGAACAGGTCGATTATTGGGATGAACTCTGTACTATTTTGGAGTGGACCAAAAAGCACGTTCACAGCACCTTCCATATATGCTGGGGTGCGCAGGCAGGCCTTTACTACCATTTCGGTATTAAGAAATATCCGCTCGATAAAAAGCTTTTCGGTGTTTTCCCGCATAAGGTAGACCATAAAAGCTCTATTTTATTCCGTGGATTTGATGATAATTTTATGGTGCCGCATTCCCGCCATACGACGGTGAGAAGGGAAGACCTTGAAAAGGTGCCCGAGCTTAAAATATTAGCCTCGTCTGAGGAAGCAGGCGTGTATGCGATATCGACGAATGAGGGTAAGCAGATTTTTATTACGGGTCACTCGGAATACGATGCAGGTACGCTTAATAAAGAGTATCAGCGCGATAAAAACGCGGGACTGCCCATCGAAATTCCAAAAAATTACTTCCCGAATGATGACGACAGCGCAGAACCTATTGTTACCTGGCGTTCTCACGCGAATCTGCTCTATTCGAACTGGCTTAACTATTTCGTATATCAGACCACACCTTATGATATCGAGAATATCGATTCTGCAAAAACTAAATAAGTCATAAAACAAGTCCTCCGCTCATATCCTTTAACAAATGGAAATTTATGAGCGGAGGATTTTTTATGATGTCACAAACAAATATATATAAAGATATAGCCGAGCGCACCGGCGGGGATATTTACATAGGTGTTGTAGGCCCCGTAAGAACGGGAAAATCTACCTTTATAAAGCAGTTTATGGACAAATTAGTGCTGCCTAATATCGGTAGTCAGTACGAAAAAGAGCGCGCAAATGATGAAATGCCGCAGTCTTCCGCAGGAAGAACAATTATGACTACGGAGCCTAAGTTTATACCAGAGAATGCCATTAAAATTAAAATTGACGATACCGCCAGTTTTAACGTAAGGTTAATTGATTGTGTCGGTTACATAGTTCCAAGCTCGCTCGGTTATATTGAGGATAACGAGCCGCGAATGGTTATGACACCGTGGTATGAAAATCCCATACCTTTTAATATGGCGGCTGAAATCGGTACAAAAAAGGTAATTAACGAGCATTCGAGCATCGGTTTGGTGGTTACCACCGACGGCAGTATCAGCGATATTCCGCGCGAGGAGTACGCCGAGGCAGAGCAAAGGGTAATCGAAGAACTCAGAGAAATCAATAAACCCTTCGTGGTGCTGCTTAACTGTATGTATCCTACGTCGGGGGAGGCTCAGAATTTAGCCGCTGAGCTCAGTTCCAAGTACGGTGTCCCCGTAATTGCGGTTAGCTGTCTTGATTTAACTGAGGCTGATATTCAGGCGATTTTAGCGCAAATTCTCTACGAATTCCCAATAAAGGAAATCAAGGTTAATTTTCCGCTTTGGATAAACTCGTTACCGCTCGAGCATTGGTTGCGGGGAAGAATTGTAGAAACGGTAAAAAATTCCTGCAAGGGACTTACACATATACGCGACATTCAAAGGTTTGAAAAATCAGTAGGGGAAAATGAGTATATAGATACGGCAAATACCGACTGTATAGAACTCGGTACGGGCACTGCGCGGGTAAATATTTCGGTTGCCAAGGAGCTATACTATAAAATTCTCACCGAATCATCGGGCATTGAAATAAATGATGACGATGAGCTGCTGAGCAACTTAATTGAACTCGCCGCCATAAAGAAGCAGTTTATGCGGTTCAAAAATGCGCTCGATGAGGTTGAGTCAACAGGTTACGGTATTGTAATGCCGCAGATTGAGGAGCTTTCTCTCGAAGAGCCCGAAATAATGCGACAGGGTGGACGGTATGGAGTCAGGCTCAGGGCATCTGCACCGTCAATTCATATGATGAAGGCAGATATTACTACCGAAGTAAGCCCCATTGTCGGCAGTGAAAAGCAGAGTGAGGACCTTGTTATGTATCTGCTGAGCGAATTTGAAGAGGATCCCGTAAAAATTTGGGATTCTAATATATTCGGCAAGTCACTCCACGAGCTCGTAAACGAGGGACTGCACGCAAAGCTTGCGCATATGCCGTCGGATGCTCGTCAGCGTCTGCAGGAAACACTCGAACGTGTTATTAACGAGGGTTGTAACGGCTTGGTTTGTATAATATTGTAAGAAAAAAGCGTAGGAAAATTCCTACGCTTTTTTTAGTACAGTTTTACATCTATCCACAGATTTTCGTAGTAGTAACGGATGTCCTCGTCGATATCGTGGAAATATTGTGTTTTGGGCATATCCTCTGTGGCAGGGTAGAGGATTTCGTTTTGATAGTAGTAATAATCGGGGTTATTGATAACCGCGGTATTTGCGGTGGCATAGCCGATATATTCGGCATTTGCAAGGGCAATATCGGGCTCTAAAAGGAAGTTAATAAACATCATTGCCGCATCGTAATTCTGGGTGCTTTTGGGAACGCAGACAGAATCGACAAAAATGTTTGTACCCTCCTTCGGGTAAACAAAGGCGAGGTCCTCGTTGTTCTCCCACATAGTAAGGTAATCGCCTGCATAGTAGGGGGCGAGAATTGCTTCACCCGTTTCCATTTTGCCGTAAACCTC
>JAZULY010000030.1:0-5141 GCA_045603355.1 Acutalibacteraceae bacterium
TATATAATAATTTTGTTGTTTTTACAGATAATACCGAAAAAAGGAGTGTATTATCTATGTCAAAACAAATCAGTTGTGTTAAGGGTTTCGAACTTATAGATTCTCGCGGTAACCCTACTGTAGGTGCAAGAGTGGAACTGAATGACGGCAGTGTGGGGTTTGCGCTGTCCCCGTCGGGCGCGTCAACGGGAGCATACGAAGCACATGAGCTCAGAGATGTTTCTTCATCTCGTTACGGCGGCAAGGGGGTTAAGAGCGCTGTAAATAATATTAATAACGCTATCTGTCCCGCCCTTAAAGGAGCCAATGCTACAAATCAGTCGCAAATTGATAAAATGCTCTGCAGTCTCGACGGTACCGAAAGCAAGCGCATAATGGGTGCTAATGCAACCCTTGCGGTATCATTAGCCACCGCTCACGCTGCCGCTGCTTCCTATAATATGCCGCTTTTCAGATATCTCGGCGGCATAAATGCAGGCAGGCTTCCGCGTCCAATGATGAATATTTTAAACGGCGGTGCGCATGCGAAAAATAATATTGATATTCAGGAATTTATGATAGTTCCCGTAGCCGAATTACCCTTTAGTGAAAATATGCGCCGTAGCGTAGAGGTTTATCATACCTTAGGTAATTTGCTTAAAAATTATGATATAACGGGTGTCGGTGACGAGGGCGGCTTTGCTCCCAATTTGCAGAGTGACGAAATAGCACTCGAGCTTATCTGCACCGCTATCGAAAAGGCGGGTTATACTACAGATGACTTCAAAATTGCCCTTGATATTGCCTCGAGCGAGTGGTATACGAGTGACGGTAAATACCATCTTCCAAAACGAAATACCGATATGACGGCAGAGGAACTCATTTCCTTTTATGAGGGGCTTACAAGCCGCTATCCCATTATTTCTATTGAGGACCCCTTAAGTGAAGATGACTGGCCCGCCTGGCAAAAAATAACCGCAAGGATGGGGGATAGAGTGCAGCTCGTAGGTGACGACCTTTTTGTTACCAATACCGAGCGGCTTAATATGGGTATATATAATCGTACCGCTAATGCAATACTCGTAAAGCCTAACCAGATAGGTACGCTGTCTGAAACGCTACAGGTTATTAAAACGGCGCAGACGAACAATTATGCCACCATTCTTTCTCACCGCTCGGGAGAAACCGAGGATACGACTATTGCCGATATAGCCGTTGCAACAAACAGCGGGCAGATTAAAACGGGCGCGCCCTGCCGCACCGACCGCGTTGCAAAATATAACCGACTGCTACTCATTGAAGATATGTTTTGCTAATAAAAAAAGCCGCCAACAGGCGGATTTTCGCTATGTATGAGTTATTTTGTAAGTTCTGATGTACAGTGAGCGCAGCGTGTAGCATCGATGGCAATTTCGCTCTTGCAGTAGGGGCAAACCTTTATGGTCGGAGCAGCTGCTGCTTCTTCCTCATCACCGTTCTTTTTAGTTATGCCTCGGCTTATTTCGCCGATTTTAGCTACAAGTTTAATCATCAGGAAAATTATGAGTGCCATTATAAGGAAATTGATAACACCTGTGATAAATGCGCCGTAATTAATGGTATTTTCGGTAACTGTAACAACACCCGTTGCAGCGTCTACAACCTCTTTAGTACCGATTACAAGTTTGTACTCACTGAAATCAACTCCGCCGAATACACCGAGTATAGGGGAGATGATATCGTTTGTAAGGCTTGTAACGATATCCTTGAAAGATAAACCGATAATCGAACCGACTGCCATATCCATTACATTTCCCTTAGTAATGAATTCTTTAAATTCGCCAAAAAACTTTTTCATCTTTATATCCTCCGTTTATTTTTTAATTATTCTGGGAACTCTCGGGGAAATTCCGCAGATAATTTCGTAATTAATAGTGCCTGAAAGATTTGCGAGTTCTTCAACGGGCAGATCCTTACCGAAAAGTATTACCTCATCATCGGCGTTAGCGTCAGGTATATCGCTTACGTCTATCATAAACTGGTCCATACAAACACGGCCTATGATTTTAGCGCGTTTGCCCCTTACCATAACCTCGGCGGTATTGGATAACGTCCTCGGGTAACCGTCGGCATAGCCTGCCGTTACGGTTGCTACGCGTGTGTCTTTACTTGCGGTAAATGTACGGCCGTAGCTTACAGTTTCGCCTGCTTTAATAGTCTTTACCATAGAAATTACCGATTTAAAGGTCATAACGGGCATAAATTCTTTACCGAGTCCGAGTTCGGTGGACGGGGTTAAACCGTACAGAATAATGCCTGGGCGGCAGTAGTCCATATGCTTGTCCTGCTGTAGACAGCTGCCTGCCGAGTTGCAGCAGTGGCGGTATTTTGCCCGCACCCCCGCATTTTCCATTTTCTCTATAGCTTTCAGAAAGCGGTTGTACTGTATGTCGGTAAAATTTTTGCCTTCATCATTTTCGGTATCGGCTACAGCAAAGTGGGTGAAAATACCCTCGCATTCGAAATTTTGAAGTTTTGCCGCGCGTATAGCCTCATCGACGCCGAAAAGCTTATCGCTTCGGCAGTCAAAACCTATGCGCCCCATACCTGTATCGAGTTTTATGTGTATCTTTATTGTAACTCCGTCGGATTCGGCTGCAGCAGATAATTTCTCGGCAAAATCGTAACTGAATACCGCCTGAGCGATATCATTTTCTGCTAAAATCCTGGCAAATGAAGCGGGCGTGTAGCCTAAAACAAGTATAGGCTTTACTATACCGTATTCGCGAAGCTGCAAAGCCTCTTCAAGATTTGAAACGGCAAAACAGTCGGCGCCTAAATTCTGCAGTAACGGTGCAACATCCTTTACCGAGTGGCCGTAGGCGTTTGCCTTAACCACCGCCATTATCGGGGTACCGCCGCTGTACTTTTTTGCAGTATTAAAATTGTGTGTCAGGGCATTCATATCAATTTCAACCCAGGTTCTGTGCAAAAAATCCATAGCGTAGTGGGTACCTCCTTCTAAAAAGTACGGTTTCTTTATAAGCATAAAGAAACCGTTTAAAACACTTAAATCAGATAGAAATATCGTAAGCCATTTTGTAAGACTCGGCATCAAACGGCTTAACCATAGCAAGAGCCTCATAGATATCGTAGTTAACGATTTTGTTGCCGCGGTAGGCAATAACGCGGTTACCGAGTCCCTCTTTTAAAAGTCTTACAGCCTCATAGCCCATTTCGCTTGCCATAACGCGGTCGCGAACTGTCGGACTGCCGCCGCGCTGTACGTGTCCGAGAACGGTAGCGCGTGTAACAATTTTAGTTTCCTTCTCGATTTTTTCGGCTATTTCATGTACGTTTCCAACGCCTTCGGCAACAACGATAATAAAGTGCATTTTGCCGGTCTTCTTAGCGGTTAAAATCTCATTAACGATATCCTTCTGGAAATCATAGTTAATCTCGGGCACGAGTATAGCGGTAGCGCCAACGGCAATACCTGTCTGTAATGCCAGCCAGCCTGCGCGTCTTCCCATTACCTCAACAACACTGCAACGCTCGTGCGACTGTGTAGTATCACGAAGCTTATCTACCATTTCCATAGCGGTATTCATAGCAGTATCGTAGCCTATAGTATATTCGGTAGAAGCAATATCGTTATCAATGGTACCGGGAACGCCGATGCAGGGAATACCCTTTAAGGATAGGTCTCTCGCACCTCTGAAGGAGCCGTCACCGCCGATAACAACTATACCGTCAATGCCGAATTTTTTGCAGTTTTCAACCGCTAAATTAACGCCTTCCTCTTCTTTGAAAAGGGGGCTTCTCGCGGTATAAAGAACAGTACCGCCGCGGTGAATGATATCAGAAACCGAACGGACATTAAGGTCAACAATGTCGCCCTCAATAAGACCGTTATAGCCGCGGTGAATACCCTTAACATTAAGTCCCATAGCGATGGCGCTTCTTGTAACAGCACGAACTGCCGCGTTCATACCGGGAGCGTCGCCGCCGCTTGTTAAAACACCTATCGTTTTTATTGCCATTATAAACTCACTCCAAATTGCATAAAACTAATAAATATTATAAATCATTTGAAAAAATTATTCAACTGTTTTTATGTTATTATTTCCCACAATTCGCGAAATTTTTTCAATAATTTCAGTTTCACAGTTGATTTTCAGGTGGTCGGGTGCCGCAAATTTCTTCTTTGTGTCCTCACAGTAGAGGAAAACCTGCGATTTTCCCTTGTACCTGGCGAGCAGATTTTTAATTTCTGCAGTCTCGCGGGAGCCGATAGACGGCACCTTTATATAAACCGTCGGCGGCCGTTTGGTATACGACGCTATCATATCCTCGCTTAAAGGCACAATGCGGTCGCATATAATTTCTGTAGGTCGGTCCTCGCGCTCGGATATTTTACCCTTTATGAGCACCACGCTGTTTTCCTGCAAATACTGTCGGTTTGCCGCGTAAGCGGCAGAAAACAGTGTTACATCAATGCTGCCGTAAAGGTCTTCGGCGAGCACATAAACGAGTGTCTGCCCGTTTTTGAGTGTGCGCACCTTGATGTTGCTGATGAGGGACACAATTTCTACCTTTTGCCCGTCGCGGTAGCGACCTGTCATAATATCCGAAACGGTGGCTGACTTAATATACTCGGCATAGCCTAAGAATGCATCAAGCGGATGTCCCGATAAATAAAGTCCCGTTGCTTCCTTTTCGAGCATTAATAACTCTTTTTTAGGCATTTCGGGCATATCGGGCAGGGTGAAGCCTGCAGGCTCTTCTGCAGTATCGAACAGATTTATCTGTCCCGCATCGGAATAGCGTTTTTCGTTCTCAACCGCCGACAGTACAGAGTCGACGGCATAAATCATCTGCCGTCTTGTTTTTTCAAGGGAGTCCATCGCGCCGCCTTTAATAAGCGTTTCGAGGGCTCTGCGGTTAAAATCTCTGCCCGCGCAGCGCAGACACAGGTCATACATCGAAGTAAACTCGCCGCCCTTTTCGCGCTCGGCAATTATTTTTCTAATAAGGCTGTCACCCATATTTTTAAGAGCCGAGAGTCCGAAACGAACAGTACCGTCACTACCTACAAACTCGGACATACTGCGGTTTACATCGGGAGGCAGCAGCTTTAGTCCTAATCGATTACATTCTGCGGTGTACTGCGCTATTTTTCC
>JAZULY010000031.1:0-4380 GCA_045603355.1 Acutalibacteraceae bacterium
AAAGCATGAAGAGTCGGCACAGACAGATGATTCTCTTCTGGCGGCAAGAGCCATTTTCAACAATATGGGTGTTGCGTTGCCGAACGGTACAATGGCTGAGGTTTACGAAACCCTTAAAACCGATAACTATATGGGTTGGAAATCCTGTACTATGCAGGAAGCACAGGCGGCAGCGGATAACGGTACTGCCGCAATCGGCATCAGCGAAGACAGGATTGTTGTTCTTCCTGCGAACGATGAAGAACAGCCTGTAGCACAAACTGCATCGGTTATGACGCTTGATGAAAACACTTCGACTTACGCGGCAGCGGATTTATCTTATTATTCGTATGGTTATGGGAACACAACGGTAATTTCATTATCACAAGAACAAAAACATTTCATATCTGTTATCGCGGGTGAAGCGATAGGTGCAAATAATAAAACACAAAAGGCGGTTGCTCATACAATTATGAACCGTGTTAAAGAACCGAGAGATGTTTGGGCGAATGCAACTTGCGTAAATGATGTTTTAACCAAAAGTCAGTATAATGCTATAGGGGAGCCCCAGTATAACGCGTGTATGACATACTTAAACAATCGTGATAATTCCAATAATTCTTATGAGGATCTCATTCAAGCCGTAGTTCCTATTTATTTCGGCTATAAAGCAGATTTTACAGATGGTGCACATTATATTTTCAATGTGGAAACCAGCGGCGGTGCTGCGTTTGAAAATATACTGAAAAGTAGACCAGATCGGTATACCAAGTGTGGACCTTTTGCGGGAATTAGCGACACTAAATATCGTATGTATCGTTGCTTGTGGTAATAAATAAACTTGCGGAGGAACTATTATGTATAAAAAAGTGGTTTTTGTTTTGTTAATAGTCTGTGTCTGTATATTGACATCGTGTTCTAATAAAGACGATACTCTTGTGTCATTGGAAAGTGGACAGAATGAGCCATCTTCCAAACAAACAGGCGATGTTAATTTATCAAAAAACTATACTGTTGACCAAAGTGGCATTATAACCAATTTTTTAGGAACGATTGATACTATCTATAAAAAAGACAAAAATTACACAATTTACACAGATGGATTTTCTTTCCGCTATACGGTTAATGATAATAAAGGGAATGTGTTGGATATAGGTTACCACGATTATCGAGGAAGTTTTGATTTGTATTATCAAGGCAATTTACTTGTGCTTGACTATGGCTCTGGAGGAAACAGTGGAACGAGCAAACGATATTATGAAGTAGAAAGAGGACTTATATCCCCCTTTTATTCAAATCCAATAGCGCTGAGTGATACAAAAGTTGCATTTTTTACTTATCGTGAACAGGATAACAAAAATGTATTAATTGTTCAGGATATATTTAATGTAGAGGATTATTATATAGCAATTGAGCGTGACTTTGCCGGCGGTACTGCTTTGTATTACAATACCAAAGCAACCTTTTTGGAAAACGGCAAAAGGCTAGAAATCACTTATCCATTTGGTTCAGAAGAAAAAGGGGCGCCGGTAGAATATAAGACAGAAGTGTTATCTCTGGAAAAGTGATATGGGGACGGTTTTTGTCTTGGAGGAGAGTTGTATGGCAAGGATCGTCGATATTTGGTGACAGTTGGACCTAAAATAATGAACCCAGGAAACACAGTAAGACAGGGAACAGTACTATGTCTTGCTGAAAACTTCACTCAATACACAGAGCAGTCGGAGTTTTCCGACTGCTTTTTTGCGCCGAGTTTCTAAATGCTTGGACATATTTTTGCGTATAGTATAATTTATTTGACAATGCAAGGCGCACAAACGAACCGCCCTACTGTGTTCTGGAGCTAACAGAAAAAATTCTCAAATAGGAAAGAGGTTGACTTAAAGTCAACCTCTTTTTAAAATCTTCTTAATAAGTGTGATAAGTGTTTTAAAGTTTATTACGGTCAGCAGTAAAAGGCAGATAAACTGATATGCGAGCCAATGTGGCGGCTCAAAGAGCATTATTACTACCTGCGCGAGCATTATAATACTGTTAACAGTAACGCTTATGGGTGCGAAGGATATATCTCGGTTTCGCCATTTAATATCGACAGCGCGGATAAGGAACACAAGCGCGTAGCTGATACAGGTGGCTATTGCAGCGCCCTGCGCGCCGAATGTGGGGATAAGCAGATAATTGAGTATTAAATTGCTCACAGCGCCTATAAGCGTTGTAATAAGGGTGCCTACATTTCGCTTTTCGGCTAAATAAATGTTACCGAGGAAGGTTACAAAGGATATAAATACCGTAGCGAAAACGAGCACGGGTATATACTGCCAGGAGTCGTAGTAGCTGTCAGCCAGCAGTATGCGTGTAACGAACTTGGATAGGAGTATAAGTGCTGAGCCTACAACGAATACACCGCCCTGAAAGGACTTGAATATATTGGTGTAAAACCTGTTTCTCGTTTCGGATTTGTTTTCGACCACCGCCGAAATCTGCCAAGCGTCAAGGAATATGGTAGCTACGAGGGTGAGTATTGTCGGCACCTTATATGCGGCGGCGTAAAGACCGTTTGCCGAGTCGCCTATCATATACTTTACGAAATAGCGGTCAGATACGTTTACTACCCACCAAAGAAGGGATGTCGGCATAAGCGGGAGTGAAAAGCGTATCATAGTGGCGGTAAGCTTTTTGTTAAGCCCTTTAAATTTTGTATATTTCCAAAGTTTTCCCTTTATAGTCAGGAATATTACCGAAGACAGGTCGGCTAAAATAATTGCCAGAACATATCCCACAATACCCAAACGTAAGGGGATGAGGAAAATATATGTTAAGAGGCAGGTCATAAAGGTAGAGAAAACGCCGTCGACCGCGAAGAGCTTTGCTTGGTCATTCGCGCGCACAAAAAAGCTGCAGATGTGTCTTAGCGCCGACATCAGCACGTGGGCATAGATAAGCACGATATAGGGACGCAGGTCCTCTATCAGCATTATCAGTGGGCTTGCCACTACTAAAACGCCGAAGCCGATACCTACGGCTACGAGTCCCGTTGTAAAAACGTCACTTTTGCGGTTTTCTGCGTCAAGACCGAAGCGAATTATAGCGTTAGTAACGCCGAGGTAGGCGAGCGGCAGCATTAGGCTTGCGCTGCTGATAATAATATCGAGCATACCGAATTCGGCGGTCTGCATAGCGCGGCTGTAAAAGAACACCATAACAAAGGAGAGTATCTTCGAGCTGAAGGTACCTATAGCGAATATTACGGTGTTTTTAGCCAGGTTTTGATATCTGTTCAAGTTTAGTTACCTCAGACTATAAAAATAACATTGAAAATGCGCTCGGGAATGCGTAGAAAATAATGCTCATAATAGCGGCGGCTATTAGTACGCCGCAAACGATGGCAACGATAGCCTTTTTAAACTTTATGCCGAGCAGTGCCGCGAGCAGCGCGCCCGTCCAGGCACCTGTGCCCGGCAGGGGGATACCAACGAAAAACATAAGTCCCCAAAATTCGCCCTTTTCGAGTTTGTCTTTCTTCGCAAGGGTCTTTTTCTCTAATTTTTCAACCATCGGTCTGAAAAGGCGGGTGCCCTTCATCCAGTTGAAGATAGGAATTATCAAAAGCAAAATAAAGGGAATCGGCAAAATATTACCCGCAACACAAAGACCGAGGGCAGGCAAAAAGTCGATGCCCATAACCGCCGCTATCGGTATACCGCCGCGCAGTTCAACTATCGGCAGCATAGGTACAAGGAATGCAATTAATTCTTCGGGTAACGGTAAATTTTGAAACCATTGTGTAATTGCGTCCATAACTAAACTCCTTAAAACATATTTATATTATTATACTATAAACTAAATCTTAATTCAATATGAATATAAAGAGAAAAAACTCCGTCAGCGACGAAGTTTTTTCAGGGGTTAGGATTCAGGATTCAGGGATTAGTCCTTATTTTCTACTATCGCGATAGAAAGGTCGGCAAGCTGAACGTCATCAACTCTGCCCGGTGCGCCCGACATTAATTCGCTCGAATTTGAAACCTTCGGGAATGCGATAACATCTCGCAGGTTATCGGCGTCGCACATAATCATTACGAGTCGGTCAAGACCGATACCCATACCGCCGTGGGGCGGTGCGCCGAAACGGAAAGCGTCGGTTAAGAAGCCGAATTTCTGATGCGCTTCTTCGTCACTGAGTCCCAAAGACTTGAACATAAGCTTCTGCAACTCGGGGTCGGTAATACGAATAGAACCTGAAGACAGCTCGATACCGTTGAGCACGAGGTCATACGCCTTGGCAAACACCTTTTCGGGTGCCGTTTCAAGGTACTGAATGCACTCATCAAGCGGCGAAGTAAAGGGGTGATGCATAGCGTCCCAATTTCCCGTTTCCTCGTTGTATTCGAAGAAGGGGAA
>JAZULY010000032.1:0-7553 GCA_045603355.1 Acutalibacteraceae bacterium
CATTATCGCTTAAAAATGTGAAATTTTTGCGGTATTCTGTGTTAAGAAGCCACGGTACGCGTCAGCGTTACCGTGGCTTCTCCTCTTGACTACCACTAAAAATTTTCATTTTTAAGTGCAATACAGTTTTGTGATTAGCAAATTTTAAATCGAGGCGAAGCCGAAAACCGCAGGAATACTGGCGTATTTCAAGGCTTTGAGGCAAGCCTTCGGTCAAAATTTGCATCCCAAAACCGGTACTGCTCTATGAAGTGTGTCCCAACGGGGAGCTTTTATTTTGATACTACATTCTGCGGTTCGCCCGCAAGGTAGGCTGCGATGTTTTCCTCTACGACTTTAAATAAACGCTGCCTTGTAGTCAGGGGCACCCAGCCCGAATGGGGCGTAATAATGATGTTAGGTGCAGTCAGCAGCGGGCAGTCGGGACTCATTGGCTCTGTCTTAACAACATCGACCGCCGCGCCCGACAGCTTACCGCTTTTAAGCGCCTCGGCAAGGGCGTATTCATCCACCAAGCCGCCGCGAGCGGTGTTGATAAAGAAGGCGCCGTCCTTGCATCCCCAGAAGGCAGATTTATTAAACATATCGGCGTTATCTGCCGTTTGAGGGCAGTGCACCGAAATAATATCGGAAGCTGAGAGCAGTTCATCAAAGGATACAAACTGCGTTTCACCGTCATCGCGTACTGTGCGGGTATGAACGATAACCTTCATACCGAAAGCGCGTGCAATTTTAGCCACCGTTTTACCGATATTGCCGTAGCCTATAATTCCCAGCGTTTTGCCCGCAATTTCATCGGTAGGGAAGACGATGGGCGAGAAGAGGGGACTGCGCATCCAACCGCCATCCTTTACGAAATTATTGTATTCATTGATTTTAGCATAGTGGTTAAGAATATATCCGAAGGTCTGCTGTGCGATGGCGTCGGTAGAATAACTACCCGCGTTGCAGACGGTTATTCCGCGCTGCTTACAGTATTCTATGTCAATATTATTGTAACCCGTCGCAAATGTACCGATGTAGCGTAGTTTCTCCGCCTTTTCGAGCAGTGGTTTATCTACGGTTACCTTGTTGCAAAGCAGTATATCGGTGTCGGTTATCTCCTTTTCGAGCTGTGCGTAGGTAAGATTATCGAAAACCTTTACCTGCCCGAATTTATTAAAGCCGTCAAAGGAAATATCTCCGCAGGATATCACCGCACCCTCGGTTATAACTATTTTCATTAAAGTTCCTCCGTGCAATTTATATTATATGTTGAATTTTCGGGTCACCCTAACCCCTAAATCCTGAATCCTAAATCCTAAAAAATCCTCCAAACGGAGGATTTTTTACTGCTTTCTCTGTACCTTTTTTTTGCTGCCGTCGGGCGACACGATATACGTGTTTTCAAGCTGACCTATAAGGCTGTTTTTGAAGGAGTCGATATATTCGCGTCTGAGTTTGAATTGCTCAGCCTTTTCCTCCTCGGTCAGTCCCTCGGCTTTTTGCTTGCGGGCGAGTTCGTTTATGCGTTTTATCTTTTCTTCGGTCATTTTATATTAGATTTCCTTTCTGCCGTCAAGTGCGCGCGAGAGTGTAACCTCATCGGCATATTCAAGCTCGCCGCCGACGGGAATACCGTATGCAAGGCGGGAGACCTTAATGCCCATGGGTTTGAGCATTCGCGAGATATAACTTGCGGTAGCCTCACCCTCAACCGTCGGGTTGGTTGCCATAATGACCTCCGTTACCTGCGAGTCGGCAAGGCGCGAGAGCAACTCCTTAATTTTGAGCTGCTCGGGTCCGATACGGTCAAGCGGGGAGAGCGCACCGTGGAGTACGTGGTAAAGACCGTTATATTCGCGCGTTCTCTCAAACGCTAAGATATCCTTTGGGCTTTCAACTACGCAAATGGTAGTGCGGTCGCGGTTTTCATCTCCGCAAATGCTGCAAACATCAAGGTCGGTAAGCGCCTGACAGCAGCTGCAAAAATGAATTTTTTCTCTCGCGTTTATTAAGGCTTCGGCAAATTTTTTAGCGCGCTCGGGCGGCTGCTCGAGTATAAAATAAGAGAGACGCTGCGCCGTTACCTTGCCTATGCCCGGTAGCCGCTGAAACTCAGCGACAAGTTCGTTAAGCGAAACTATATTATAAGCCATTTTTAAAAGAGTCCCGGCATATTAAGACCGCTCGTAATGGCGCCCATTTCGGCTTCCGATGTCTTAATTGCATTCTCAATAGCCTCGTTTACGGCAACCGTAATAAGGTCTTCAAGCATTTCGTTATCCTCGGGGTCAATAGCGTCGGGATTAATCGAAATACTCTTAATGAGGTGCTTGCCGTCAACCGTAACGGATACCATACCGCCACCCGAAGATGCGGTATATTCGCGGTTTTCGAGGTCCTCTTGAAGAGCCGCCATATCGGCCTGCATTTTCTGTGCCTGCTTGAGCATTGCGTTCATATTATTTCCGCCGCCGGAATTAGGGATTCTGCATTTCATAGGTAAAAACTCCTTTATATCTTAGACCTCGGAACATTGAGGTCCTTAAGTCTTGTTTTAAGAGAACTCAGCGCATCGGTATCGTCTGCCTTGTCCTTTTTACGGTAGGGGCCTAACTTATATGTTCTGCCGAGCACCTGTGCTACTGCCTGACGCAGTTTTTCGCGGTGCGCGGGATTCGGCGCATTCATAAGGCCGGGGAACTGGTCGTTGGAGGTATCAATAAGGCAAAAGTCACCCTCTATATAGGCGGATGAGCCACTGAGAACTCCGCCGAGCAGGGGATTGGATACAGCCAATATGTTAAGCACTTCCTGCCATAGCATACCGTCTACCTTGCCGTCAACTGTGCCGCCGTTTTCTGTTGTTTCATCGGCTGCGGGTACGATTTCCTCGGGAGACTGCTTTATCGGCGGTATTTCTTGGGCCTCAGGTTCAGTTATGGGTTCTGTCTTTGTTCGAACTTTAATTGGTTCTGCACTCTCTGCTACAGGGGCAGGGGTCGGTAACACGCCTGAGTTTATCTGTTTTTCCAACGCCGCTATTCTCGCTTCAAGTGAACCGATATCACTTCTGAGAGCGGGTGTACACAGTTTTATGAGGGTAAGCTCCATCTGGGTTCTGCGGTTGCCGTTTTGCATTTTAGCGGCGGTTTCCTGCAGGACCGACAGTGTCATCATAATTTCTCTTATATCATAACCGATAGCCTGATTCTCAAGTGCTGATAAGTGCGCTGCCGAGCAAATTATCGGTCGTTTACCGCTTGTTACGGTTTTAATTATCATTAAATTGCGGTAGTGGGTAATCATATCGTCAAGGAGTCTAAGCATATCGACAGACGCGTTATAAAGGCTGTCAAGCAGCGTCAGAGCCGCCTCGCGGTCCTGCCGTTTTACAGCGTCACTTAAAGCTATTAAATGCTCGTTACCCGCCATACCGCAGACCTTCCCGACGGTATCCTCGTCGATATCTTTACTTGCCGATACGCATAAATCGAGGACCGACAGTGCGTCGCGCATACCGCCGTCAGCAATAGCGGCTATCATAGCGGCAGCGTCATCGGTGATGCGGAAGTCCTCGTTCTCGGCTATAAACTTTATTCTGCCGCAAATCTTATCGGCGTCAATCCTCTTGAAATCAAAACGCTGACAGCGGGACAGAATGGTTGCGGGCAACTTATGTACCTCGGTAGTAGCGAGTATAAAAATTACGTGGGCGGGCGGCTCTTCAAGGGTTTTTAAAAGAGCATTGAAGGCGCTGATAGTCAGCATATGCACCTCGTCAATAATATAAACCCTGTATTTTGCCGCGGCAGGGGTGAAATTGACCTGCTCTCTGAGTTCTCTGATATTCTCAACACTGTTGTTTGATGCCGCGTCGATTTCGACGATATCCATTACTTCACCGTCACTTATAGCGCGGCACGCTTCACATTCACCGCACGGGTCACCGCCGACGGGGGATAAACAGTTTACCGCCTTAGCTAAAATTTTAGCGCAGCTTGTTTTACCTGTACCGCGTGTGCCTGTGAATAAATAGGCATGAAAAATCTTGCCCGAATCAAGCTGAGATTTAAGCGTTTCGGTAATATGCTCCTGCCCGACCACATCGGAAAAAGTATCGGGACGGTATTTGCGGTATAAAGCCTTGTAGGACAAAATTTCCACCTCACAAAAAAATCGTATATTTTAGAGCACGAATGGACCGATTTACTGCGGCGCACGGAAAGAACTACTTAATGCTGCTCGGTTCCCCGCCTGACATGGTTCGTAGTTTCCCGTCGCACAGGACCCGCCCATTCGCACGCCAAAACACACGATTTAAAACTCATTTATAATATTATAATATAAATTGTTATCAATATCAATAGATACTTTAAAAAATTTTTTGTTGTATTACGGACGATAATTAGGTATAATTAAAATATATATACTTAATTCTTAGAGGTACTATAGATGGAAGATATGAAGATATCACGGTTGTTGTCCCCGATGTATACTATCGCCACAGAAATTTTTGAGGGCGCAGAGTATCCGTGGGAGATACTGCCGAGGATTGGCGGATTTATCACCGCGCTGGGCGAAAAATTAGATACCGAAAAATTCGATAAAAAGGGTGATAATATCTGGATAGCCAAGAACGCTCGCGTGGCAGACAGTGCATCCGTTACGGGTCCCTGCATTATTGATGAGAATGCCGAGGTAAGGCACTGCGCCTTTATCCGCGGCAACGCGATTATCGGTAAAAACTGCGTTGTGGGTAACTCTACCGAGCTTAAAAACGTTATTCTTTTCGATAACGTTCAGGTGCCGCACTATAACTATGTGGGTGACTCTTTGCTCGGTTACCGTTCACATATGGGCGCGGGTTCTATAACATCTAATGTTAAGTCGGATAAAACCCTTGTTACCGTAAAATTCGGTAACACACGGGTAGAAACAGGTCTTAAAAAATTCGGTGCGATACTTGGCGATAATGTTGAGGTTGGCTGCGGCACGGTACTTAACCCCGGTACTGTCGTAGGCAAAAACACAAACATTTATCCTCTCTCGATGGTAAGAGGATATGTGAAGGACAACAGCATTTATAAAAATCAGGGCGAAATCGTTCGGAAGGGATAACGCCTGATGGAAAAATGGGATATTTTAAATGCTAATGGGGAAAAATTGCACAAAACCGCCGTACGCGGCAGAACCGTTTTAGCGGCGGGCGAATACCACCTTGTCGTTCATATATGGGTGGTATCAAGCGACGGCAGATTTTTAATTCAGCGTCGCTCACTGCGCAAAAAGTTAATGCCGGGCGAGTGGGCGGCAACGGGCGGCGCGGCTGTATCGGGTGAGGACTCGTTTACCGCAGCGTCACGCGAGCTGAAAGAGGAGTTAGGTATTAACTCTGACCGTGATAGTCTTAAATTTGTGAAACGAATTAAAAGACGCAACTCGTTTGTGGATATCTGGCTTATAGAAACCGACGTGAAGCTAAGCGAACTAAGGCTTCAGAAAAGCGAGGTAGACGCGGCACAGTGGGTGACTAAGGGAGAACTCGAGAGGATGATCGAGGAAGGCGGCTTCCACGATTACGGAAAATATTATTGGTCGGTGGTTTTAGACCTGGCTAAGGAGATCAAAGTATGAGTTTAGAAACAAAGGGTCAGACCTGCGCAGTTTGTCACTCTTACCTTTTTGAAGAGGACGATGTAGTATACTGTCCGACCTGCGGTGCGCCCCATCATAGGGATTGCTACAATTCCATCGGCCACTGCGGCTACGAGTCGCTTCACGGCACCGACGAGCAGTTTGACCTGAAAAAACGACTCGAAGAAAAGCGGCAGAATACAGAAGAAAACAAAGACGCGGCAGAAAACACACAGATATGCCCGTTTTGTATGCACAAAACAGAGGAGAAAACGCGGGTTTGTCCCTACTGCGGCAGACCGCGTATTGCGGGAAATTTCACCGAGGCAGATTTTCTCGGCGGTGTGCCTAAGGACTATGATATAGGCGCGGGTGTTACTGCCGATATGGCAAAGGAGTTAGTGGGTGTTAATACCCAGCGTTATATTCCGAAGTTTGCCAAAATGACCCCTAAAAACAAGCTTTCCTGGAACTGGATGGCATTCCTTTTCCCGCAGGGTTGGTTTTTATCCCGCAAGATGTATGCCATCGGCAGTATTATGATAGCCGTTTTAGCGGCGGCGGTGATATGCACACTGCCTATAAATCAGTTTTTACAGACCGAATTGCCTATAACCGAGACAACACAACAGACGTATACGGCTTTATTAGAAGCCTTGCCCCAAATGGATATGCCGCTGCTTGTTCTCGCGGGAATTTACAGCGTAGTTACCTTACTCGTGCGGGTTGTATCGGCGGTTTTTGGTGACTACTGGTATAAGGCTTACGTCATCCGCAAGGTAAAGGAGCGGGGACAGTCCGACTTAGACCAACAGGACTATAACCACAAGTACGGCGGCGTTAATATAATTCTTTTCGCGCTTGGCCTTATGCTGCTTAATTATTTACCCACAATACTATCGACGTTGTTAGTGTAGGGAGGTATATTTATGAGTAAAACTTGTGTCAAGTGTGGCAGCATTAACGATGAGCGTTACAGTTTCTGCAAAAACTGCGGCACACCGCTCGGAGAGGAGCCTGTGGCAAACGGTTATACCGTTTATTCTGAGCCCGTAACAGAACCGCCCCCGCCTGTTGACACCGTCGACGGGGTGCCCGTAGAGAATTTAGCCACCTTTATCGGCAAAAATTCCTACAGCTATATTTCTAAATTTTCTAAAATGGAGCTTACCCGCACCAACGTTTCTTTTAATTGGCCTGTTGCGCTGCTTAGCTTCTTTTTCGGTCTTTTCGGCGCGGCGCTTTGGTTTTTGTACCGCAAGATGTACAAAACGGCTTTTGGCATTCTCGCCGCCGCTCTGGCACTCAGCCTGCTCGGTAATGTTATTACATTTAATGAAAAATTAGAGCTCTATAACAGCGCGCTTGATTATAATTACGCTATGCAGGCCGCTGATGATTCACAGGAAATGTACGTGCTTTTTATGCAGTATATTGAGGATGTCGAGCAAATATCCGTGTCACCCTCATTTGTGTTGGTGGACACCATAAATAATGCTGCACGTTTAGTATACACAACAGTTTTGGCTCTTTTTGCAAATGCGATTTATAAAAAACACGCTGTGCGGCAGATTCAGCAGTACAGCGCGAAAAATGGGCTTAGCGAATACTATAATTTCGGTATGGCATCTCTCGGCGGCACCTCGGCAGGTATGGTGGTGCTCGGTGTAATAATTATGCTGGTTTTGCCAATATTGCTCGAAATGGTGCCTGTATTTACTGTAATTATGAACGGAGGATGGTAAACTATGAAAATCAGAAAGGCTATAATTCCGGCTGCCGGTATGGGCACGCGCGTGCTTCCGGCTTCAAAGGCTATTCCTAAGGAAATGCTCCCGATAGTGGATAAACCTGCAATTCAGTATATTGTTGAAGAGGCAGTAAGGGCGGGCATTACCGATATAAGTCGGAGGCCAAGCGGTCTTAGGAAGACA
>JAZULY010000033.1:0-7382 GCA_045603355.1 Acutalibacteraceae bacterium
GCCGTGACGGTATATCCAACACCTTCTCTATCACACCCGAGGCACTCGGCAAAACCGAAGAAGAAAGAACAAACAACTTAGTTTCCATTCTTGACGGATATTTCGCCAAAAAGGCGCATCACATCAATGTAAACGTTTTAAACCGCGAAACACTTATGAAGGCGTATGATGACCCCGAGGCTTATCCGAACCTTACCATTCGCGTTTCGGGTTATGCCGTTAACTTCGCCAAGCTCTCCCGCGAGCAGCAGCGCGAGGTTATCAGCCGTACCTTCCACGAAGCAATATGAGTACTGTTTCAGGACGTGTCCATTCCTTTCAGAGTCTCGGCACCCTCGATGGACCTGGAGTAAGATTTGTGGTGTTTTTTCAAGGGTGTAATCTGCGGTGTCACTGCTGCCATAATCCCGATACCTGGGATATGACGACGGGCAAGACCTATACCGCTGAAGAGATAGTAAAAACCGCAGAGAGATACAGAGAGTATTTCGGCAAAGAGGGCGGCATTACCCTCTCGGGCGGCGAGCCGCTTTTGCAGCCCGAGTTCGCCAAAGAAATATTCCGCCTGTGTAAAGAAGCAGGCATAAACACCTGCCTTGATACTTCGGGCAGCATCTTAAACGACGCGGTAAAAGAACTGCTCACATTTACCGATCGGGTTTTGCTCGATATTAAATACACCACCGAGCCGCTATACCGCGACTATGTCGGTGGCACGCTGGGAGGCACACTCGAATTTCTACAGTATCTCGATAAAGAGAATATACCCGTCACACTCAGACAGGTAATAATTCCCACATTGAATGACAATGAGGAAAATATTCTCTCACTTAAAGCCATCGCAGAAGGTCACAAATGTGTAACCAATACCGAACTTTTGCCCTTTAAAAAAATCTGTCAAACCAAATATAACAGTATGGGTATCCCCTTCCCCTTCGGTCACCTACCCACGCCGACGGCTGACAGTATGGCAAAATTTAAAAAAATACTCAAAAAATAAATTTAGCGAACATTCCGTGCGGGATGAGGGCTCGATTTTTTAAAAGCCATTTTTTGATATTCTCGGGCATAATATAGCTTGGAGGTATCACTATGGATAAATTTAAACGAAACACTTTTTTCGGCATTATTTTTTGTGCCGCCATAGGCACACTCGCGCACTTTTTATATGAATGGTCGGGCGATAACACACTTATCGGCATATTCACCCCTGTTAACGAGAGCATATGGGAGCACCTTAAATTGCTTTTCTACCCTGTGCTGATATTCTCGGTATATGAATATCTCTCATCGCGCCGAGGAACCGACTCGTTTATCCCTGCGCGCACGCTCTCCCTTTTTATTGGTATGGCATTTACCGTTGCCGCCTATTATACCATAACAGGAATTATAGGAAAAGATATAGCGTGGGTGAATATAGCTATTTTTATCGTATCGGTGCTTATAGTTTTTTGGCTTACAAACTGTATTATTAAAAACACCAAAAGGGTAAGTAAAGCCTGCACTATATGGAGCCTTGTAGCAGTAGCCGTAACCGCTATATTGATGACGGTATGGACCTTTTATCCGCCAAATCTTAATATATTTATTGATATGCAGACCCACACACGAGGGATATACGGAATAAAAAAATAGCAGTCAAAGGACTGCTATTTTTTACTTTAAAAACTTATTACGCCTAAGTGCTCGAGTAGAATTTTAAGCCCAATAAGAATTAAGATAATACCGCCTGAGAATTCGGCTTTAGATTTGTATTTAAGTCCTACCCTACTGCCTATACGAACACCTATGGCTGACAGTATAAAGGTTATAACGCCGATAAAGGTAACTGCGACGGGCACGTTAAGGCTCGGCAGTATCGCAAAGGTAATACCGACGGCGAGCGCGTCAATACTCGTAGCCAGCGCCATAATAAACATTGTTTTAAAGCCGAAGGAGGCGTCGGAAGTATTCTCCTCTTTGGAGAAGGACTCCTTTATCATATTAGCGCCTATAACGCCGAGTAATATAAAGGCAACCCAATGGTCATATGTCTCGATATATTTTTCAAACGTCGTGCCTAAAAGATAACCGATAAGCGGCATAAGCGCCTGAAATCCGCCAAACCAAAGGCCTGTTACAGCCATATGTCGGAGTTTAAGCTCAGGCGTTGCAAGACCCTTGCATACGGCTACCGCAAAAGCATCCATTGACAGTCCTACCGCCAACAAAAAAAGTTCAAAAATTCCCAATTTATATCAACCTCTCAATTTAGCCAAACTGCTCACCGACACAGCTCATATCGGTAGTTCCGTCTTTTCTTGTGTGGGAGAGCATCCATTTATATACCTCGGCATTTCTGAAGGTATCACTCCAGGCATTATGGCCGTTCTCGGGATAAATGGTCAGACGCGCGTCGCCGCCCTCATCTTTGACTTTTCTTACCATTTTTTCGCTTTCTTCGAGCAGTACACAGTCATCCAGCGCACCGTGGAACGCCCAGACGGGTGTGTTTTTGAGCCTACCCGCATTCCAATACATACCGCCGCCGCAAATGGGTACAATAGCAGCGAAGGTACTGTTCATAGTCATAGCAAGCTGCCAGGTGGTATAACCGCCCATGCTCGCACCCATTAAGTACACCCTGTCTTTATCGATAAAGGGTAACTCGATTATCATTTTTACAAAATCCTGAAGCTGCTCAAAAATCTCGAACCAGGTGTCTGCAAAGCACTGAGGTACCGCGCAGACGAAATCAAAATCACGGCGCGCCTCATCAAGGTTAAAAAAGGAATGCTCCTTGATTACGTTAATATCCCTGCCTCTGCCGCCTGCACCGTGCAAATAAATAATAAGCGGATATTTTTTGTCACTATCCATATTATCGGGCTTTGTTATAACATACTCTAAATTTTTGTATTTATAGTTTTCCATAAACTACCTTCTTTCTGTAAAAAAGTATACCACCTACCCAAAATATTGTCAATTACACAAAAAACTTATTGACAAATAAAAAATTAAATTTTATTATATTTTTATTGATATATTAATATTTTATATTACTTTAAGAGGCGATTATTATGAAAATTGGAATTTACGGTTACGGCAACCTTGGCCGCGGTGTTGAATACAGTATCGCGCAAAACAGCGATATGGAGATTTTCGGCGTGTTTACCCGCAGAAATCCCGATACCGTAAAGGCGGCTTTACCGACGACTAAGGTTTACCACGTAGATGACGCAATTAAATATAAGGATGAGATAGATGTTATGATCATCTGCGGCGGCTCGGCTACCGACCTGCCCGAGATGACCCCCACCCTTGCGCGTGACTTTAATGTTATTGACAGTTTTGATACCCACGCAGATATCCCGAAGCATTTTAAAAACGTTGACGCTGCCGCGGCGGCGAGTGGTAAGGTTGCGGTTATTTCGGCCGGCTGGGACCCCGGTATGTTCTCCCTTAACCGACTGTACGCGAGCGCAATCCTGCCCGACGGCAAGGATTATACCTTCTGGGGCAAGGGCGTCAGCCAAGGTCACTCGGACGCTATCAGAAGAATTGACGGCGTTAAGGATGCAAGGCAGTACACCTGCCCTGTAGACGCGGCGCTTGAGAGTGTGAGAGCGGGAGAGAATCCCGAGCTTACTGCACGGCAGAAACACACACGGCTTTGTTATGTGGTAGCAGAAGAAGGCGCCGATTTAGCCAGAATCGAGAACGAAATAAAGACGATGCCCAAATATTTTGCCGATTATGATACCACGGTGAATTTTATAAGTCAAGAAGAACTCGATAAAAATCACAAGGGCATTCCCCACGGCGGTTTTGTTATCCGCACGGGTAAGACGGGTAGCGGCGGAGAAAATAAGCACATTATCGAATATAGCCTAAAGCTTGACTCCAACCCCGAATTTACCGCCAGCGTGCTGGTAGCATATGCGAGAGCGGCGTACCGTTTAAGCCAGGCGGGAGATATTGGCTGTAAAACCGTTTTTGATATTGCCCCCGCACTTTTATCGGCTAAAACCCCCGAAGAAATCAGAGCAGAAATGCTGTAAAAACAAAAGCAGGACTTTAAGTCCTGCTTTTGTTTTTAGGGTGTAGAATATAGGATTCAGGGATTAGCTTTACTCTTGTCCCAGCGGGCCGAGAACAATATCCGATGTGCCGATGGTCGGGTCAAGTGATGCCATATACTTTCTAAGTCTCAGCAGATCCTTGCCGTTGACCTTGCCGTCGCCGTTAGCATCAGCGCCACGAGATACCTCTACGTCACCGCCTGCGATGAAATGACGAAGGCGGATTACATCCTTGCCGTTAACGTTGCCGTCGCCGTTGGCGTCCCCGTATATATAATCGGCAATCGCAACGCTGCCGTTTGCAACCTCAACTGCAATTTCATTGTCATCGATATCATAGCACCCGTCAGCGGTGAAACCAAACGAATAAACCCCGTTCGCGGCGTTTTCATCAATTTTTAAGGTAACTGTAATAAGTATCGTGTCACCGCTATAATTATCGGCCGCCTGCCAGATATACTGACTGCCGCTTGTGAAGGTAAGCGCCGACAGACCGCTCGCAACCGACTCAATGGTCATTACCGAAGAATCATAAATCGGAGTCAGCGCTAAGTAAGCAAAGCCAGGGTTGTTTTCTAAGGATGCCGTAACCGTCACGGTACTACCCGATATTGCATTTTTATTTCCAACTATAATATCTAAATTTGATACCACTTTGTCGCAATTCTGACATACGCCGTCTATATATTTATGTCCCGCCGAGCCTTCGTCTGCTACTGTATCGGTATTACCGCAACCGTAATCGCAGTATGCTGTTTTGGTGCCGTCGGTGGTACAAAGAGCATCGTTGTTGCTGACATAATCGGTAAAGCTGTGGCCGCTCATGGTGCCTGTATCGGTCAGCGTGTCGCGCGCGCCGCAGCCGTTATCGCAGTATGCCGTCTTGGTACCGTCAGACATACAGGTAGCATTATTGTTGCTGATATAATCGGTAAAGACATGAGGCTTTATAGTGCCCGTATCGGTCTGCGTGTCAGTCGCGCCGCAACCGTTATCGCAGTACGCCGTCTTGGTGCCGTCATATGCACAGGTAGCGTCATTATTGCTTACATAATTTGTAAAGCTGTGTCCGTAATAGCAAGGAACAAAATGTATCGTCGTGTTGGGGAGTCTTGTAGCGTTGTCATATCCGATAGCATTCCACTCGGCTTCGGTACCGATAAAATACACATCGGTTAAAACGCTGCAATCGTTGAATGCATTATTGGCAATACTTGTAACACTGTCATGTATCGTAACACTGCTCAGTGCGGTACAATAATAAAAGGCTGCCGAAGAAATTGTTGTAACACTGTCGGGAAGGGTTACTTTGGTAAGCGCAACGCAGTATTCAAACATATTACTGCTAATCTTTTTAATGCCGTTGCCAAAGCTTATGGTTTTAAGACCTTTGCAAGCCGAAAAAGCGAAATCACCAATACTTGTAACGCTGTCGGGAATGGTTATGCCCGTAAGACCGCGGCAATTCCAGAATGCATAAACGCCTATACTTGTAACGCTATCGGGAATGGTTATACTCGTAAGACCGTAACAATCGTAAAATGCATTGTCAGAGATAGTTGTAACGCCGGCAGGTATACTAACCGAGCCGCTTCTTCCTCCCGGGCAACAAATCAACTCTGTTTTTGCTTTGTTGTATAGCAGTCCGTTCTGTGACGAATATTTAGCATTATTATCAGAAACGGTTATACTTGCAAATTTGTTGCACTGATAAATTGCGCCCGAGGCAAAACTTGTAAGACTATCTGGGAGGGTTATACCTGTAATGCTTCCGCAACGGTTAAAAGCCTGAGAACCAATAGCAGTAACGGGATAGCCATCGATGGTATCAGGAATTACGATATGCCCCGCGGCGGAGGTATCGCAGGCGGTAATGGTTACCTCACCGTCAGTTACGGTGTAGGTGTAATATCCACTCGTTTCAGCGTTTGCAGTCAGCTCAAACGTTTCCATAGGAACGCCCGATATTACCAACGCCAACGCTAACACAAAGGCTAATGTTTTTAAGGTTTTTTTCATTTGGGTACCCTCTTTCAAGCTATGTGATTTTAAGATATAAATCTTCGTTCGTTTACCTACTTATTTTATCATAAAATATAAAGATTGTAAATATGTTCCAACCTAAAACACCTGCCAAAACCCCTAAATTTTAAAAAATTCCCGTCGCAGACGGGAATTTTTTTATTTATGATATTCTTCAAGGTCACTGATTCTGTGGTTTATTACCTTGATTTCCTCTACCTCAACGGCGTCCTTTTGTTCTAACTTATACACGCGGTCGATAACCTGATTATGCTTGTCGACCTTTTTCTCAAGCTGCTCAATGCGGTAATTAACGAGTTTATTTGAAACCACTATACCGCCGAGAGTACCGACGAGTGTACCCGCAAAGGATAAAAGGGCGATTAAGACTGTTTCGGTCATTTCAGTCCCCCTTTAAACTATTCCTGCAAGTTCGGTCAAGCAGTACCCGCCCGATATAGAATCTATTGGAAATGTGATTTTAACGAGTTTTTCTACCTCTTCTTCTGCCATACCGGCACTCGTTAATTCAATTTGTGTCGTATAGGTCTGATATGTAGTTACGCCGAGGGCGGCAGTTTTACCGTAGGTTACCTGTAAAGTATAACAATTAGAGTGTTGGTCCTGCGGGGCTGTTCCTGCCCACATTGTTTGCAGGTTTCCGCCGTAGCAAATAAATAAGAAACTGCTGCTTATGGTGGTATCTTCAGAGTTCCAGTCGTTAATTGTTATAGTTGAACCCTCACCCGTAGCAATATAGATATGACCGGGTTTCAGGTAATGCACGATATCGGCGCCCGAATTGTTATACTGGTCATAACGGAACATATTCATTTTTGATAACTGCAGACCTAACTTATTTATCTTGCTTACCTTTACAATATCATCTATATGTTCGCCGTGTATTAGCGATGACGCACCTTCTGAATTCACGTAGTTTAAGCACAAGCCTTGTCCTTTAAGCAAACCGTTTGAAGTAACATTACCGCCGGTATATCCACCACTGTTAGATATGCCCTTTGTCTCGACAAAACCCGCCTTAAGATAGTCCGTTACTACCGTTTTGCTGTCGACTCTTGAGGCAATATTTTCGGTCACCTCGCTAATAGCAGTTTCGGTCTCGGTTTCTAAATCAGCTATTAATTCGCGTATATCTGCGTGTGCTTCGGCACTCTCGTTGTGCGTGGCTACCGCCCCTGCTACCGCCTTACCGCTCTGTGCGTTTTCGCTTGTAGGGTTATATGATAAATCGGTTACAGCATCCTTGCCGTCTTTACCAGGCTCACCCTTGTCACCCTT
>JAZULY010000034.1:0-8505 GCA_045603355.1 Acutalibacteraceae bacterium
GCTTTAGCGGTGGATAGGGATGTTTTTTCGGGTAAAATCACCGAGAGTATAAAAAATAACCCCAATATTACGGTGCATAACCGCTGCGTCGAAACTATACCGAGAGACGGTATAACCGTTATCGCAACGGGACCGCTGACCGACGAGGCGCTCGCTTGTGACCTTAAAAACCTATGCGACGAAAATCATCTTAATTTTTATGATGCCGCCGCGCCTATCGTTACTAAGGAAAGTATCGATTTTTCCAAAGCCTTTATGGCATCGCGCTACGGCAAGGGCGATGATGACTATATAAATTGTCCGATGAATAGGGAAGAATATACCGCTTTTCATTCATCTCTTGTAAATGCCGAGAGCGTTATAGTATCAAGCTTTGATAAACCGCTTACGGTGTATGAGGGCTGTATGCCGATAGAGGTGTTAGCAAAGAGGGGCGAGGATTCTATCCGTTTCGGTCCCTTAAAGCCGGTAGGTCTTCGCGACCCGAGGACAGGCCACCGCCCTTGGGCAGTAGTTCAGCTTCGCCGCGAGAACAGTGACGGCACACTTTATAACCTCGTCGGTTTTCAGACTAATCTTAAGTTCGGCGAGCAAAAGAGGGTTTTCTCGATGATACCGGGGCTTGAAAATGCCGAATTTATCCGTTACGGTGTAATGCACCGCAACACCTTTATAAATTCCCCTAAGGTTTTAAGTCGGGAACTTTCCCTTAAAAAGAATAAAAACATATTTATAGCAGGTCAGATCTCGGGAGTGGAAGGATATATGGAATCGGCAGCGTCGGGTATAATAGCAGGCATAAACGCTGCTAATTTACTGCTAGGCATTGAGCCGCTTATTCTACCCGATTTCACAATGATGGGCGCGCTGCTTCACTTTATAACCGATGAAACGGTTACAAATTTCCAGCCTATGGGGGCAAATTTCGGCATAATCCCGCCGCTTGATACCCATATCAGGGATAAAAAGGAAAGATATGCTGCATTGTCAGCCCGTTCACTTGACTGGTTCAGCAAAAATATAACCGAATAAAGGAAGGGATATATATGAAAATAGTTGTAGATGCTTTCGGCGGCGATAACGCACCGCTTGAAATAATTAAGGGCGCCGCTATGGCGCAGGCCGAGTACGGTGTAGACATTATTCTTACGGGTAATGAGGAAATCATAAACAAGTGCATTAATGAAAATAATATAGTTTTCACCAACCTTGAAATCGTTCATACGGTAGACGTTATTTCAATGCACGATGAGCCGACCTCACTCTTAAAGGCTCATAAGGATAGCTCTATGGCGGTTGCCTTCCGTATTCTCGCTGAAGGCAGAGCCGATGCCTTTGTGTCGGCAGGCAGCACAGGTGCTATAGTTGTAGGCGGTACACTTATCGTTAAGCGCATTAAGGGTGTTAAGCGTCCCGCGCTCGGCTCAATGCTTCCGTCCTCGGGTAAAAATTATTTTCTTATGGATATGGGCGCAAATTCAGAATGCCGTCCCGAAATGCTCGCACAGTTCGGTATAATGGCTTCTGTCTATCTCGAAAATGTTGAAAACCGAGAAAATCCCACCATCGGCCTTCTTAATATCGGTACCGAGGACACTAAGGGCGGCGAATTACAGCAGGAGGCTTATAAGCTTTTGCAGAAAGCCCCCATCAATTTCGTGGGTAACGTAGAGTCCCGAGAAATGCCGAAGGGCGTAGTTGACGGCATCGTTACCGACGGCTTTACGGGTAACATTGCACTCAAACTTATCGAGGGTACTGCATCTGCAATGTTTAAAATGCTAAAGGGTGTTTTCTATAAAAACCTTGTAAACAAGCTCGCAGCAGGTGTTCTTAAAAAAGGCCTTTATACCATTAAGAGCAAAATGGATGCCTCCGAGGTTGGCGGCGCACCGCTTCTCGGCGTGCAAAAGCCTGTTATTAAGGCGCACGGCAGCTCTGATGCTCTGGCTATAAAGAATGCTATCCGTCAGGCAAAGGCATTTACCGAAAAGGATGTTATCGGTACTATCAGTGCAAATATAAAATAGTTAAATTTCAGAGGTTCAGTTATGACAGAACTTGAAAAGAATCTAGGGTACACCTTTAAAAATCCGTCATTGCTCGAAAATGCGCTCACACATTCGTCATACGCTAATGAAACGCATTGTCGCGGCGGCTCTAACGAGCGTCTTGAATTTTTGGGTGACTCGGTTTTATCGGTAACGGTTACCGATTATCTCTACAACAAATTTAATAATATGCCCGAAGGCGAACTTACAAGGCTTCGCGCCGCGCTCGTTTGCGAAAAATCCCTTTGCACCTTCTCGCGAGAACTCTGCATTGGTGACTTTCTTCGTATGGGCAGGGGCGAAATGCAAAATAAGGGAAATGAGCGCCCGTCTATTCTTGCCGACGCTTTCGAGGCGGTCTTAGCCGCTATTTATCTTGACGGCGGTATGGCAGCGGCAAGGAAACACGTTATGCGCTTCATCCTCCCCGAACTCGAGCGCACCAATGATGAGGTGTTTAAGGACTATAAGACCCGCCTGCAGGAGGTTGTTCAGCGCAATCCCGAGGAGAGGCTGACCTATCATCTCATTGGAGAAAGCGGCCCCGACCATAACAAGACCTTCACCGTCGAAGTGCATCTGAACTCCAACGTCGTCGGTACGGGGGACGGCAGCAGTAAAAAACAGGCTGAGCAGAACGCCGCAAAGCAGGCGCTCTCGCTTATGGGCATAGAAATATAATGTCACACGCGAATATTTCTATCTTCGTGCCGCATCTCGGTTGCCCCAATCAGTGCAGTTTTTGTAATCAGCACCATATTTCAGGGTGTGCCGATTTGCCCGATGCGCACAGTGTTGCGGCAGCCGTTAAAACGGCAACTGCTTCTAAAAATTATAACGGGGACAATACCGAAATCGCCTTTTTCGGCGGTAGTTTTACGGCTATCGACCGCGATTATATGATTGAGCTGTTATCTGCCGCGTATGAATTTGTCCGTAGCGGTGATGTGTCGGGCATCAGAATTTCCACCCGCCCCGATGCTATTGATGACGATGTGCTTTTGTGTTTAAAGCAGTACGGTGTTACATCGATAGAACTCGGCGCGCAGAGTATGGATGATACAGTTCTGACCATTAACCGACGCGGACACACCGCAGATGATGTTGTAAAAGCGTCGGCGCTTATCAAAAAGCACGGCTTCTCATTAGGTCTTCAAATGATGACGGGTCTGTACGGCGACAGTGATGAAAAAACGGTGCAAACCGCAGAGAAAATAATAGAATTAAAACCCGATACAGTGCGTATTTATCCCACTATTGTGTTTAAAGATACCCCTCTCGGCGAGCTTTACAAAAAAGGGGAATACACCCCGCAAACGCTCGAGAGTGCGGTGGAATTAGCGGCAAAACTGCTTATAATGTTCAAAAACGCGGGAATTAACGTAATCCGCACGGGGCTTCATTCGGTAGATATAAATGCTTATATCGCAGGTCCGTGGCACCCCGCATTTAAGGAAATGTGCGACGCGCGCATATATCTCGGAAAAGCACTTTCCCTGCTTAAAGAAAAAGGGGATTACACGATATTTGTCGGCACTTCCTTTGTTTCGCGTATGGTGGGGCAGAGAAGGCAAAATATCGAGTTTTTAACAGAAAAAGGCTTTAACTGCAAGGTTAAGTCAGACGATAATTTAAAGGAATACGAAATAAAAATACTAAGGATGTGAGTTTTAAGTGCTGTTAAGTTAGATTACGATACAAGGCTTTAAGTCCTTCGCAGACAAAACAACACTGAAATTTGGAAAAGGTATAACTGGCATTGTTGGACCCAACGGCTCGGGTAAGAGTAACATTTCCGATGCCGTGCGCTGGGTGCTCGGCGAGCAGTCGACCAAGAGCCTGCGCGGTCAGTCGATGGAGGACGTAATCTTCGGCGGTACCGCTTCGCGCCGTCCTCACGGATATTGCGAGGTTACCCTTAATATCGATAATACCGACCGTACACTCAATTTCGATGATGATTTTGTATCGGTTACCCGCCGCTATTATCGCTCACACGAAAGTGAATATTTAATCAATAATGTATCGGTTCGTCTTAAGGATATCAACGAACTGTTTATGGATACGGGTCTTGGCCGTGACGGTTATTCGATGGTAGGTCAGGGTAAAATTGACGCTATCATAAGCACAAAATCGGGCGAGCGCCGCGATATTTTCGAGGAAGCATCGGGCATTTCAAAATACCGTTACCGCAAAATTGAGTCCGAGCGAAAGCTCGCCGCCGCCGACGATAATTTACTGCGCCTTCGCGATATTATGCAGGAGCTTGAGGACCGTATAGGTCCACTCGAGCAGCAGAGCAAAAAAGCGCAGAAATTTTTAGAGCTTGCCGATAAGAAAAAGGAGCTCGAAATAGGTCTATGGTTACATTCTTTGGCTAACTTTAAGGAGTCACTGCGCAATCACGAAAACAAAATTACCGCCTGTCAGGTACAGTATAAGGAAATTGAAGAAAGTCTTAGGGAGTTTGACGATATAACCGAAAGTAATTCCGTTTTATCGGCAGAACTTAATATTAAAATCGATGAAGCCCGTCAGAGCATTTCACAAATGGGTGAACAGATAGCGCAGCTCGGCGGTAATATATCGGTAATTGAAAATGATATTCTACATAACAACGCGTCTATTACAAGGCTCAGCGGTGAAATTGAGGATTTAAAGGGTAACGAGAGTGACGCAAAGCTTGAAATCGAGCGCAACCGCGCAGCCGCTACCGAAAAGCAGCAAAAAATAGACGAGCTTAACGCCAAAATCCTCGAAACCGAGGGCACCTTAAATTCATTGCTTAGTGATAGTGAGGATTTCTCCCGCAAAATTGAGGAGTTATCCCGCGAGCTTAATGTTATCTCGGGCGAGTATGCCGACCTTCGTGTGGTCGAAGTAAGCTCGCTGTCTTCCGTAGAGGAAATTGATGCCCGTGCAGGCGCGCTCGATGAGTTAATCGGCGGCAAGCAGTCGGAAAAAGAAGAACTTGAGAGTGACTTTGATGAAACCGCTGCGCTTGCCGATAAATTAGAAGAAAATATTAACGAGTGTGAAAACGCTATTAAGGGTTACACCCTGCGCCTTAATTCCCGTAAGGAAAAGGCAGACGAGCTAAAGAAACAACTCGATGAAATTCACCTTGATATTGAGGCAAAACGCCGCCGTATACAGATTTTAGAAGACCTTGAAAAGAATATGGAGGGATTCGGCTACTCTGTAAAATCGGTTATGCAGAACGCCAAGGGCGGTATTTTGCGCGGCATTTACGGCCCTGTTGCAGGCCTTATAAATGTTAAAAAGGAATACTCGGTTGCTATCGAAACGGCGCTCGGCGCCGCACTGCAGAATATTGTTGCCGAGACCGAGGCTGACGCTAAACGCGCAATTAATCACCTGAAAGAGGCGGGAGCAGGCCGCGCTACATTCCTGCCCGTGTCGTCAATAAAATCCCGTCCCTTCCTTGAAAAGGGTTACGAGGATATGTTCGGTTATGTCGGCATTGCAAGTGATATAGTAGAATGTGACGAAAAGTACAGAGAAATCATTAAGTATCTTTTAGGTGCCGTTGTTGTAACCGAGGATATTGATTCTGCCGTTACTATTGCTAAAAAGTTCAACTACCACTTTAAGGTGGTGTCTCTCGACGGTCAGGTAATCAACGCAGGCGGCTCTTTAACGGGTGGCTCGCTTATTAAAAACGCGGGTCTGCTCAGCCGTAAAGAGGATATTAAGCGCATAAACGGTCAGATCGAAAAACTTACAGAAAAGCAAACTCGGGTTACCGCCGAATATGAAACGGCAGTGAGTGATTTATCCGCAGTCGAGGCTGACATTACAAGTGCGAATGCCGTGCTTACGACAGCCTCAGAGGACAGAATTCGCGCCCTTGCCGAGCTTAAGCGCATAGGCGATATGAGGGATTCCGTCACCGCCTTAATAAATGAATATACATGGGAGAAAACTACCTCTGAGGAGAAAAAGGCTCAGCTTATTTCCTCTGCCGAAAAGGCAAAACAGGATATGCTGTTATTAGACGGTAAGAAAGCAGAGCTTGAAAACGAAATCAGTTCTGCCTCGGGCGGCAGAGATTCGCTTACCGATAAGCGCGAGTCCATTTCCGAAGAAATTACCGCGCTCAAGCTTTCGGTTATTGAGTATACAAAGGATATCGAAAACCTATTATCTACTGCTCAGTCGGTGGAAGCGGCTTTATCTAACCGCGATGAGCGTATAGCATCCCTCGAAACCGAAATTGCAGAGCTTACAAATCAGAATACCGCTAAAAACGGCGATATCGAGGCTATAAACTCTGCCATAGAGGGAATTAAAACTAAAATTGCCGAGACCGAAGAAAGCATTAAAGCTTACACCGAGCAGAGAAACGAAATCGAAAAGCAGGGTACACAGCTGAGAACCGATGAGCGCGAAAAGACCCTCGAGCGCGAGAAAATCAGTGGAGAGCTCGCACGACTTACCGAGCGCCGCGAGACCATGCTGAATGACTATGAAAACATCATAAAACAGCTTTATGATGAATATAATCTCACCCGTAGCGAAGCCGAAAATATGGGCATCGTAATCGAAAATCCTGCTGAGGCAAAGCGTACCCTCGGCGAGATAAAGAGCGGCATCCGCAATCTCGGTCACGTTAATGTTGCGGCTATTGAGGAATACAAAGAGGTAAGCGAGCGTTATAGCTTTATGAGCGAGCAGCTTTCCGACATTGAGAAATCCCGCACAGAGCTTAACAAGCTAATTAATCAGTTAACATCGCAAATGCAGGAAATGTTTACCGATGGCTTTAATAAAATCAATGAGAGCTTCTCGAAAACATTTACCGAGCTTTTCGGCGGCGGCAGTGCTAAATTAGTGCTTACCGACCCCGATAATATACTCGAGTCGGGTATCGATATCAACGCGAAATTACCGGGTAAAAACGTACCGAGTCTTGACGGCTGCTCGGGTGGTGAAAAGGCGCTTATTGCTCTGTCTATTTACTTTGCAATTATGCGTGTAAACGCGCCGCCCTTCTGCTTCCTTGATGAGGTTGATACCGCGCTTGACGATATCAACGTTGAGAGATTTGCCGATTATATGAAGAGGGCAGATTTCTCTACACAGTTTATCTGCGTTACCCACCGCCGCGGCACGATGGAAGCCGCCGATATGCTTTACGGTGTAACAATGCAGGAGAAGGGTATTACAAAGCTTTTGGAACTCAACGTTTCCGAACTTGAAAAGAAGCTGTTAGAAGGAGAGTTATAATGGGCTTTTTTGATAAAATCAAGCAGGGTCTTGCCAAAACGAGAAACTCGCTTGTAAATAACATTAATTCGGTTATTAACAGCTTTACCAAAATAGACGAGGAACTGTTTGAAGAACTCGAAGAGGTGCTCATAACCTCTGATATCGGTGTTCAGACTGCGGGTGAGATATGCTCTCGTATGCGCGAGCGTATTAAAAAAGAGGGTATTAAGGACCCCGCCGTTATTAAGGACTGTATGAAAGAGATAATCAGCGATATGCTCTCAGGTGATTCCGCTCTTAAAATGAGTACCAAACCGTCGCTGATACTCGTTATCGGCGTGAACGGTGTGGGTAAAACCACTACTATCGGTAAAATGGCGTCTTTGTTTAAAAAGGACGGCAAAAATGTCGTGCTCGGCGCTGCCGATACCTTCCGTGCCGCCGCTATTGAGCAGCTGACCGAATGGGGTAACCGTTCATCTGTTCCCGTAATCAGCAGCCTTGCAGGCACCGACCCCGCATCGGTGGTATTCGATACCATCGCGTCGGCAAAGGCAAAGGGTGCCGATGTTATTATTTGTGACACCGCAGGCAGACTTCATAATAAGAAAAACCTTATGGATGAGCTTGCAAAAATTAACCGCGTTATTGCACGCGAACTGCCCGAGGCCGATAAAGAGGTACTGCTCGTTCTCGACGCTACTACGGGTCAGAATGCCGTAAATCAGGCGAGGGAATTCAGCCGCGTTACCGAAATCACAGGTATTGTGCTTACTAAACTTGACGGTACCGCAAAGGGCGGCGTTGTAATTTCGATAAATAATGAGCTTTCTATCCCCGTAAAATACATCGGTGTGGGTGAGGGTATTGATGACCTGCAGCCCTTTGATAGTAAAGCCTTTGTCGACAGCCTTTTTGAGGTGGAATAATATGAAATTCTTTATTGCGACTAAAAATGCACATAAAATGCGCGAGTTTGGTGAGATTTTCGCGGACTCAGGCATAGAAATTATCTGCGAAAGAGACTTAGAAAACCCTATAGAGGATATCGATGAAAACGGCACTACCTTCCAAGAAAATGCCCTTTTAAAGGCAAAATCGGGACTTGCCGCTACGGGACTTCCGAGCATCGCGGATGATTCGGGACTGTGTGTAGATTATCTTGACGGCGAGCCCGGTATATATTCCGCACGCTATGCGGGTGAGCACGGTGATGACAAAG
>JAZULY010000035.1:0-4182 GCA_045603355.1 Acutalibacteraceae bacterium
GTACACTGAACGGCTGCCTCGGCAGGCACTAAAGCCACGTCAAAAGCCCCATCCAAAAGCTTGGATAGGGTGTCTATACGACGGTGCTCATACTCTCGCGAGCGGCCGGTCATCTCGGTAAAGCAGAAGTCCCTTATAGGAAAGATTACTGCGCGCGCGCCCATACGGGCAATATCCTCTGAGAGGCTGACGCTGGACGCCTCATCGGGAGTGATTATCACGCTTTTTTTACCTATGTCCCGACACAAAGCCGCGACCACGAGCGCCTTATGAATTTGGGATAACCCTGATACCGCGACGGGAAGAAACCCGCGTTTTACATCGTTCATCAGGGTTTTGTAGCCTGCATTTCCCTGCAAGACCTTTGATAAAAATTTCATAAAACCGCCTTAGCTGTTATTTTAGCCATTATATCTATTCATAGCATTATCTATACTGTTTGTAACTATTTCGGATAGAGCCGCTACCGATTTTTCTATTGCCGTACCGAGCGTCTCACGTTCAGCCGATGAGAAACGTCCGAGGACCCAGTCTTTAAGGTCATATTCGGGGTGCGGCTTTTCGCCGACGCCCACCTTAACTCGCATTATATCGGTAGTGCCGAGCAGTGCCGAAATATTTTTCATACCGTTGTGACCGCCGTGGCTTCCGTTTCGGCGGATACGGATTTTACCGACCGCGAGAGAAATATCATCGAAAATTACGATTATTTTATTTGTCGGTATTTTATAAAACTTAGAAACCTCAGCCACCGCCTGACCCGATAGGTTCATAAAAGTCTGCGGTTTTACTATAAGTATACGCGTGTCCCCTATTTTACATTCGGAGATACTAGCCTTCATTTTAGATTTTTCGGGCGTTGCGTTATACTTTTCTCTTAGAGCATCAGCCACCATAAAGCCTGCATTATGGCGCGTGGATTCGTACTCTTTACCGGGATTACCGAGCCCCACAATCATAAAGTCATATGAGCTATCTTTAAATTTATTTTTAAAAAACATATTTTTCACCGCCAATATTTTACCATATATTGCTCATTTATTCAAGTTTTACACTTGACAATATATAAAAATTATTATAAAATTAATTTGTTAAAACGCTGATGGGAAGAGTAGCAAGGCGCATTTCTTTAAGAGAGTGTCGGTCACAGGCTGAGAGCCGATATGAGAAAAGCTTTGTGAAGACCACCCCTGAGTGTCCGCAAAACGGAACGTTTTATCCGCGTTAAGGATATTAAGCGGTGCTTTAAGCACAATTCGGGTGGAACCGCGGAGTTTATGCTTCGTCCTGTTTGTAGGACGGGGTTTTTATTTTTTTGGAGGTTTTATTATGAAAATCATTTTAAACGGAAATGAAAAAGAGTTTGACTCACAGGTAACTGCTTTTGACGCCGTAAAAAGCCTTGGCGGCGGCTTCGCTAAGAATGCCTGCGCGGCTAAAATAAACGGCGAAAACAGTGACCTCAGAACCGTTTTGCAGGACGGTGACACCGTAGAGATTTTAGGCTTTGAGGATGATTACGGCAGATGGACCTTCCGTCATACCGCGTCGCATATATTAGCTCAGGCGGTAAAACGCTTATACCCTGCGGCAAAGCTCGCTATCGGTCCCGCTATTGACGACGGCTTCTACTATGACATCGATACCGATGAGAAAATCACCCCCGAGGCACTCGAAAAAATCGAGGCTGAGATGAAGAAAATCGTTAAGGAAGACATAAAACTCGAACGTAAGACAATGCCGAGAGCCGAGGCTATTGCCTACTTTAAGGAAAAGGCCGAGCCGTATAAGGTAGAGCTTATAGAGGACCTGCCTGAGGACAGTGAAATCAGCCTTTATACACAAGGCGACTTTACCGACCTTTGTGCAGGCGCACATCTGATGTCAACAGGTCTTGTTAAGGCATTCAAATTGACCAGCGCTACGGGTGCTTACTGGCGCGGTGACTCTTCCCGAAAGATGCTCACCCGTATCTACGGTACGGCATACCCGAAGGCTGCAGCCCTTGAAGAGCGACTCACCCAGATGGAAGAGGCTAAAAAGCGCGACCACAACAAGATAGGCCGCGAGCTCGAAATCTTTACAACGGTTGATGCTATCGGTCAGGGTCTGCCCGTAATGTTGCCGAAGGGCACACAAATTCTCCAGACTCTGCAGCGTTTCGTTGAGGATGAGGAAGCGCGCCGCGGCTGGCTTCGTACCAAAACTCCGCTTTTCGCCAAGAGCGACCTTTATAAAATTTCGGGCCACTGGGACCATTATTTAGACGGTATGTTTGTTATGGGCGACCCGACAGACGAAACAAAGGAATGTTTTGCGCTGCGTCCTATGACCTGCCCGTTCCAGTATCAGGCATATCTGAACCGCCCGCGTTCTTACCGTGATTTACCGCTTCGCTATGCCGAAACCTCTACCCTTTTCAGAAATGAGGACAGCGGCGAAATGCACGGTCTTATCCGCGTTCGTCAGTTTACCATTTCCGAGGGTCACCTTATGTGTACCCCCGAGCAGTTAGAGGACGAATTTAAGCGTTGCTTAGAGCTTACAACCTTTATGCTCAAAACCCTCGGTCTTTACGAGGACGTTTCCTACCGTTTCTCGCAGTGGGACCCGACAGATACAGAAAAGTATATCGGTACAGCTGAACAGTGGGATGAGGCTCAGGGTATTATGGAAAAAATCCTTAACAACCTCGAAATCCCCTACAAGGTAGGTGTTGGTGAAGCCGCCTTCTACGGACCGAAACTTGATATTCAGATAAAGAATGTTCACGGCAAGGAAGACACCCTTATCACCATTCAGATAGACCAGATGCTGGCTGAAAAGTTCGGTATGGAATATACCGACCGCGACGGCATTAAGAAAAACCCCTACATTATCCACCGCACATCCATCGGTTGCTATGAGCGCACGCTTGCTCTTCTCATTGAGAAATACGCAGGTGCTTTCCCCGTATGGATGGCACCCGTGCAGGTTAAATTACTGCCTATTGCCGACCGTCATCTTGATTACACCTATGAAGTTAAAGCAAAACTCGAGGAAAAGGGAATCCGCGTAGAGATAGATGACCGAAACGAGAAAATTGGTTACAAAATTCGCGAAGCCAGACTCGAAAAGGTACCGTATATGCTCATTATCGGTGACAACGAGGTTGAGGGCGGTACGCTCTCTGTCCGTCAGCGCGGCGAGAACGGCGACCTTGGCAGTATGTCGGTAGAAGACTATATTGCCCGCGTTACCGAGGAAATCAGCCTCAAGGTAATTAAATAATTTTTAATTTACAGTAGCCTTTATAAAACTTGAAACAGGACAGAGCCTGTTTCAAGTTTTATTTTGCACTAAATTGGAAAACCACTAGAAAAATTTTTAACCCTGACACTATTTGTCAGGGTTAATTTTTATAATGTGCTTGCAGCTGTGAGAAATCAGGACGCTGATTTCAAAAAATAGTTACATTTTAATTAAAAAATTAAAAAAGAAAGGATGGAATTAAAAATGAAAACTATTTTTGGTGTTAATTCAGTTACACCAATAAACAAAAAGCTGAAGAACGGTTATACGATGTATGATTGGGTGATGAGACAAAAGGGATTTCCTGCTTTTTGCTTGAGAACACTCTGCGGTGAAGATAAAATCACTGCAGAAGAAATGGAGTTTCTGGAGGGCAAGGACTGCAAAATCGGTTTAGTTATCCGTGACCTAACCGAAGCAGAGGTTTCAGGCGTCAGCGGAACGGCGGACGCTTTGCGTGCGGCAGAAGCTGCAAAAGAATTAGGTGTTCTGCCGAATGGAGTTGTTGTTATTTTTGCCGAAATCAAGCCTGAATGGAGCGTTAATCATAATTGGATGATTTCGTTTGCAGAAACATTGGAGTCTAACGGTTATGTTCCGGGATTTGTCGGCAACACGGACTCATCTAAAAACTTTAACTTTGACCGTCAGTGCAGCCACTTTGTACAGGCAACAAACGATGTAAATCACTTTGGTGCAGTCTTTATGGCAACCGAGCCTAAGCGTGACGAAATGCCCGAAGAATGGGTCCCCTATTGCCCGTCGGCTTTGGAGCGTGAGGATATGAGTTTTTGGTGTTGCGGTACAACTACATTTGATTATATTCAGGTGGAAGATGTATATGCAAAGGACGATAAAGTCCTTGAAAATATGTGGTAAAGGAGGTATAAT
>JAZULY010000036.1:0-2293 GCA_045603355.1 Acutalibacteraceae bacterium
CTTGATATCGGTCCCAAGACCGAGGCTCATTTCTCTGAGGCTATCAAGTCTGCAGGTACTGTAGTATGGAACGGTCCTATGGGCGTTTCCGAGTGGGAGAAGTTCGCTTCCGGTACCCGTGCAGTAGCTACCGCAGTTGCAGAAAGCGGCGCTATCTCCATCATCGGCGGCGGCGACTCTGCAGCAGCTATCAACACTCTCGGCTTTGCTGACAAGATGACCCACATCTCTACAGGCGGCGGCGCATCTCTCGAATTCTTAGAGGGTAAGGTGCTTCCCGGTATTGCCGCTTTAAATGAGAAGTAATAATTAAATAAAAAAATAAAGAGCACGGCGGCAACGCCGTGCTACTTTTGAGAATAGGAGAAAACAGATATGAATAAAGCAAAAAGAAATGCCGTTATTGCAGGCAACTGGAAAATGAACAAGACCCCCGCTGAGACCACCGCGCTCATTAATGAAATGAAGCCGCTCGTAGCTGACGCTAAGTGTGACGTTGTTCTCTGTGTACCCTTTATCGATATTGCAGCTGCTGTAGAGGCTGCAAAGGGATCTAATATCAAAATCGGTGCCGAGAATGTACACTTCAAGGCTTCGGGCGCATATACAGGTGAAATTTCTGCCGAAATGCTCACAGCCGCAGGCGTTGAATATGTAGTTATCGGTCACAGTGAAAGAAGACAGTATTTTGGCGAGACCGACCAGACCGTTAACCTTCGCACACTCGCTGCCGTAAACGCAGGCCTTAAGGCTATCGTTTGTGTTGGTGAGACACTCGAGCAGAGAGAACTCGGCTACACCGAAACCCTCCTTAAGTTCCAGACCAAAATGGCTCTTACGAATGTAACAGCTGAGCAGCTTAAAAATATTATCATCGCTTACGAGCCTGTTTGGGCTATCGGCACAGGCGTTACCGCTACTGCTGAGCAGGCAGATGAAGGCAACGGCTATGTTCGCGCTGCTATTGCCGAGGTTTACGGCGCAGATGTTGCCGAGACCGTTACCATTCAGTACGGCGGCTCAATGAACGCTGCTAATGCTGATGAACTCGTTGCCAAGACAAATGTTGACGGCGGTCTTATCGGCGGCGCTTCCCTGAAGGCTCAGGATTTCTCGGTAATCGTAAAAGCTGCTTCTAAATAAGGAGAAACTCAATGAAAAAACCTGTTGTTTTAACTATTATGGATGGTTTCGGCTTTAATAACGAAACTATTGGCAACGCCATCTACACCGCCGCTACTCCTGCGCTTGACGATATCTTTAATAACTGCCCCACAACCCAAATCGGCGCTTCGGGTATGGATGTTGGTCTGCCCGACGGTCAGATGGGTAACAGTGAGGTAGGTCACACTAACATCGGCGCGGGTCGCGTTGTTTATCAGGAGCTTACAAGAATCACCAAGTCTATTGCCGACGGGGACTTCTTCACAAATGAGGCCTTCTTAAAGGCGGTAGAAAACTGTAAGGCAAATGACAGTGCTCTGCACTTAATGGGCCTTTTATCAAACGGCGGCGTGCATAGCCATATCGAGCATATGTATGCCCTCGTAGAACTCGCAAAGAGAAACGGCATCAGCCGTGTATACATTCACGCTTTACTTGACGGACGCGATGTTCCGCCCTCCTCTGCGGCTGATTTCATCGACCAGACAAACGCGAAACTCGCCGAAATCGGTGTAGGTAAAATCGCTACTGTTATGGGTAGATTCTACGGTATGGACCGTGATAACCGTTGGGAGCGTGTAGGCAAGGCGTATGCAGCCCTCGTTTACGGTGAGGGTATAGAAACTTCCGATGCTGCTGCGGCAGTCCGCGAATCCTACCTTAAGGTTGATGAGGATGGCAAGCATATTACCGATGAGTTCGTGCTTCCGACCGTTGTCAGCGGTACCGAGCGCGTAAAATCGGGCGACAGTATGATTTTCTTCAACTTCCGTCCCGATCGCGCGAGAGAAATTACCCGTACATTCGTCGACGATGAGTTTACAGGATTTGAACGTAAGGGCGGCAGAAAAGAGATATACTATGTTTGTATGACACAGTATGACGCTTCTATGCCGAATGTAGATGTTGCCTTCCGTCCGCAGACGCTGGAGAACACCCTCGGCGAGTATTTGGCTAAAAACGATATGACACAGCTTCGTATTGCCGAGACCGAAAAATATGCCCACGTAACCTTCTTCTTTAATGGCGGTCGCGAGGTTGAATTTAAAGGGGAGGACAGAATCCTCGTGAATTCTCCAAAGGTTGCAACCTATGACCTGCAGCCCGAAATGAGCGCAGTACCCGTTTG
>JAZULY010000037.1:0-6413 GCA_045603355.1 Acutalibacteraceae bacterium
AAGAACTTTAGAGAACGGTATGGCTATTTCTATCGGCAGACTTAGAGAAGACAGTCAGTATGACTATAAGTTTGTTTGTCTTTCCCACAATACACTGCGCGGCGCTGCAGGCGGTGCCGTTCTCCTTGCAGAGCTTCTCTGCGCTGAGGGATATATCGACTAATTGGAGGCTTATTTATGAAAAAGACTATTTTTAAAGGTGCTGCTACCGCTCTTGTAACACCTATGAATAATGACGGCTCGGTAAACTACGCAGGTCTTAAGACCCTCGTTGATACCCAGATAGACGCGGGTATCGACGCGCTTGTTGTTTGCGGTACTACGGGTGAAAAATCTACCCTTAACTACAAAGAGCATATTGATGTTGTAAAGGCGGTTGTCGAATACACCGATAAGCGCGTACCCGTAATCGCGGGCGCGGGCAGTAACGATACTGCTTACTCGGTAGGCATCTGTAACGAGGCTATAGAGGTAGGCGCTGACGCTTTACTTATGGTAACACCCTACTATAATAAAACATCCCAAGCAGGTCTTATTGCTCACTATAATTATGTTGCCGACCGCGTTGACGCGCCGATTATCGTATATAACGTTCCGTCGCGTACGGGTGTTAACATTCTGCCCGAAACATATGCAGAGCTTGCTAAGCACCCGAATATTGTAGCCGCTAAAGAGGCTAACGGCGACATAGCATCGGTTGTTAAGACCAAGTATCTCTGCGGAGACAGCCTTGACATATACTCGGGCAATGACGATCAGATAGTTCCCATGCTGTCGGTTGGCGGAGCCGGCGTTATCTCGGTGCTCTCAAACGTTGCACCCGCCGACACCCACAGAATGTGCGCTGAATATTTTGCAGGTAATGTCGACGCTGCGCGCGACCTGCAAATTAAGTACATTCAGCTTATTAATGCGCTCTTTAGTGATGTAAACCCAATTCCTGTTAAGGAAGCTATGAATATTATGGGTATGGGCGTTGGTCCCTGCCGTTTACCGCTCGTACCGATGGCCGACGCTAAGCGCGAGGCACTTATAGCCGAGCTTAAAAAGGTTAACCTTGTAAAATAAATTTACGGATGTGAAAAAATGCTTAAAATAATTCTTTCGGGATGCTCGGGCAAGATGGGCCGAGTTATTACCGATATTGTGGCTAACGACAGCTCTGCGGAAATTGTCGCAGGTGTTGACCCCTTTATCCCCGCCGCATCGGATTACCCCGTATATCCTACATTTGACGATGTGCCTCCGGCTGATGTGATAATCGACTTTTCAAATCCCGCGGCACTTGACAATATGCTCGAATACGCTGTAAAAAATAATCTGCCCGCTGTTATCTGCACCACAGGATACAGCGACGCGCAGATAGAGAAAATCAAATCCACAGCTAAAATTATCCCGATTTTCTTCTCATTCAATATGTCACTCGGTATAAATCTTCTCGTAACACTCGCAAAAAAGGCTACTTCGATACTCGGCGGTGACTATGATATCGAAATTATCGAGAAGCACCACAACCAAAAAATCGATGCTCCGTCGGGTACGGCAATAATGCTGGCAAATGCTGTGAATGACGTGATGGATAATAAAATGATTTTTGAGTATGACCGCCACTCCAAAAGGCAGAAGAGAGCCAAAAACGAAATCGGCATTCACTCTGTTCGCGGCGGTACCATTACGGGCGAGCACGAGGTTATATTCGCGGGTGAAAACGAGGTTATATCCCTCACCCATCAGGCGTTCTCAAAAAATGTATTTGCCTTCGGCGCGGTTAAGGCCGCAAAGTTTATGAAGGGCAAGCCGACGGGTCTGTACGATATGAACGGACTAATTAGTGAATAGCATAAAAGCAGTGTTTTAAACACTGCTTTTATTCATATATACCGTTACTTTTTTATTATTATCCTTACAGTTATCTATTACAAATTTAGTTCCTCTTGAGCAACCGTCCCAAAATGCAATTACCTCATCAGCATACTCAATTATCTCTAAATTTCTCAGTAACGGTGCGCGTCTGCCGAATTTATCGTATTGTGGCAAAAACTCCTTTAGTTTTAATTTATTTTCGAGTGCATACTTTTTGGCGCAGGCATCTATACCCCTGGCACCACCCGAAACAATTTCGGTAACACCATCGGGCAAATATTTTCCCAAATTCTTAACTACTAAACTCCTTGAACCAATTACTGCAATTTTCATACCTTTCACCTCAAAAAAACTATGCGTCATTTTTACACCATTATACCACTATTTCTTTTTTAGCGCAATAATTTCACTATAATTAAGTCATAATAATGTCATAACACGCAGTGAGGTGCTATAATGGAAGATAAACTTGTTCGCTATACATTGAGAGTTGATAGGTTCCTTTTTAAAAAATTTCGTTATATTGCGGAATCAAGAGGTCGCTCTGCCAATAAAGAAATTGAGCAATTTTTAAAACGAGTTGTAATGGAGTTTGAAGCTAAGCACGGCGAAATTAACTTAGAAAAGTAAATATTGGGTAAAATAAAAAGGAACCCATCAGGGTTCCTTTTATTTTACATCTGTTTTATTTATAGTCGAGAACGTGCTTAAAGCCTGCTTTCTTTTGTTGCCTTTGAAAAGTATATAAAATGCGCGGTATACCCAACAAAGTACCACCGGCAGGCGGTGTTCGCGGCAATATGGATATGCGGCATATATTATTTCCTTTTTAAGGAATATTAGGGATAAGGCTTTTTTTACCCTGAAAATGAATTTGTTTGAGGGTTTCTTCTCTCTATATTCATTTTTTACGAGCACCTCTACCGTACCGTGATTACCCGACATGAAGACAAGTTCTTTCATTTCGTCGAGGTTTTTATCACTCTTCTTACCGCCAAACCACTCATACGCTAAAGCGAAAAGTTCATCAGCCGCGGTATCGAAACCGTTTTTACGAAGGGCTTCTTCAACATAAGCCGTATCTATTTTATCTTGCATCTGCTCTCGAAGAACATACATATCCAAAATCCGTCGGATACCTATGCCCTTTTTCTTATAATGCTTGATGCAATGAAGCAGATTATAAAGGTAAACGGTGGTATCACTCGCGGTGTAGGAAAGCCCACTGCCCGACGGCACAGAGGTATCAAAAACATCGGTAATTGCGCCGTATCCGAGAGAAAACGGGTCAAAAAAGTCACTATGTATCTCAACGAAAACATCATTAGGACCATACAGGTCAACCTCAAAGTCACCAAGCTCGGTAATCTTGTAGCCCATATTTTTCATAAGCTCGGCAGTCTTTCCGATATTATCCTTATCAATGATAATATCGATATCGGTCATCATTCGCCATTCGGGTGATGGATAGAGCTGCTTCATAATAGTGCCCTGCACCTCAACGTTACGAATGCCCGCACTATTCAGCGCATTTACAATAACCGTACGCGCAACCATTTGATGAGCATTGCGCTGCACAGAAAAGGCATAAAAGGTCTTCCATTTTCTGAGCAGTTCCTCGCTCGGTTGATTTTTAAGCTTTTGCAGACTTAAAAAGGCAATATTGCCAACCTCGTGGGTTTTGCCGTATTTATACACCTTTTCAAAAGAAAGTCCTTCGGGCAACTCCTCAGGAGTGCTGCCTGAAAAAGCACAACCGATCAGGTGTATCAGATACTCGTATTCATTCTTGAAGGCCATCATTAGTCTTGAACCAAAATGCCATTATCGAGCATCTGAGCAATAATCTTATTAACATCGGAGATAGCTTTATCTGCACCGATGCCGTACTCAGCACTTAAAGCCTCGGCAATCTGCTCGGCGGTTTTACCCGCCTCAATACCATGCCAAATTTCGGCTGCTGTGGCATTCAGTTCAATCATACCGTGAAACTCACGCGCTAAATCGCCCGTGCTTACAACCATTAATTTATCACCTATAGGCTGAGCTATGAAACCTTCTTTAATCTTCATTATTATTTTCCTTCCGATAAATATTTTTCACCCGTGAGAGCCTCGAATGATGTTTTCAAAGCCTCTTCGGACATATCACACTCTAAAACATAAAAGGGTACCGTGCGCAGCATAACACCGAATAATTCAAGTGTCTTTTGCGCGGCATTTTTATCCTTTGGCATATAAACCTGATGCAGAATAACGGGCAAATACTCTAATGGGTTGACCTTATAGATTTTATTGGCTTTTGCCTGCTTGATTATACAAACAGCGCCAAGCGGAGCCGAAACATTTTTCTGCCAGCGCTCTTTGCCCGCATAGGGTGTACCGTAAGCGGTAACGCCGCTGCCCCTTATCTCAAAAATCGGTTTATCACCGTTTATTATATCTACACGGCCTTTAAGGTGCTTAAACCACAGCTTGATATGGGTTGTTTTACCCGTACCGCTCGGAGCCGTAAAAAGGTATGCCTTACCGCCGTAGGAAATGGTAGCCCCGTGAATAACAAAGCGGTTATACTCGGGTAACTGCTCGGCGATACTGCGGTAAAGACAAATGCTTTCGGCATAATCTTCACTCACGGAAGATTCTGCCGTCTGCGCTTCATTACGGATATCCTCGTCGGTTACAGCTGCGGTAATATCAGCGCCATCCTCATCAGTAATATACTGACTGCAAAACTCCTTAGTATAAGCATGGCGGCTGAGCATACGCACAACAAGACCGGCTAACTTAATTTTAAAATCGAACAAACCGTTCACCTCAATGTGAAAATACGGCCGCCTAAAAACAGACAGCCGTACCTCATAAGTAATTGCTTAGATTAAAACTCGTCTTCAGGAAGTTCAGAAGAAGGTTTGCTGGAAACTGCAGTAGAGGTTGTGATAACGTCAGCAACGTCAAACATTGTAACCTCCATCATCGGCTCTGCGTAATTTTTAACCATTGGTATGCACTCCTTTCACCAATAATTTATGAATAGGCAAAAGCCTAAATTCACCATAATAAAGCCAGACTACACACAAGTATAATCATAACTATAGATAGTATATCACTACTAAACAAAAAAATCAAGTAGATTTATTAAAAATATTATAAGAATAATTCTATTAAAATAGAAAACACTATCTTTAAATTTTTTCTTGATTCTTAATTACTCTTTTTATTGCTTTTTCTATTCTTTTTCTTGTTTTTGTAACGGGAAAATAAAACCACGGCGTATATACCGAAAATAAAAAAAGCATTTTTTGAATAGAATTAAAAGATGAGAATAGTTCTTTTTTGTACTCTCTCATAACCTTTCGCATTTTTTTAGAATCAGGGCTATACAGCTTGTTTCTTTTTTGAATAATAATATAAGTTTTTAAAACATTTGATTTCTTCTTTTTTACAAAATGATTGCGTCCAAATCGAACCTCGCTTTTCCATAATAATTCATTGCAAAACAGCCTTGACAAAAATCCTTCAAAAGTAAAATCTCTGGATAATTTATCTTTATGCGAACGCCAAAAATATCCCTCGGACTCGACAACCGCAGCATCTCCTCCTTTAAGGAAGTTTTCATAAATGAAATAAACATCCTCACCTATATGCAGATCCGTCTTAAAACGAGTATTACCTATATAGCTCCTGCAAAACATAAACCCGCCCATTCTTCCGAAAGTACTTTCACTATTAAAGAATCTCTCGAGCGCCTTACTATTAGTATAAAATGTAGTCTTCTCAGAATTGAGCGGGCGCATTTTTAGTATTGATGTATACCGTTCCCATACATCTTCTTTAATATCTTCTCCTTCAATAATTGAAATGGGAACTATTTCCATTTTCTCGAGAAGCGTCTCCAAGACCCGAGGGTGTATAACATCATCACTATCCATGAAAAAAACATATTCTCCGCCCGCGTTATCTAAAGCTAAATTTCTGGCGGCTGAAACACCGTTGTGTTTACCGCTAAAAATCTTTATTCTATTATCTTTTGCAACAATATTGTTACAAATAGAAATGGTATTATCGGTTGAGCCATCATCAACTAAAATGATTTCGAAATTCTGATAACTTTGCTCTAAAACCGAAATCAAACATTCTTCAATATATTTTTCACGATTATATACGGGAATAATTACAGATACGAGTTTTTCCACTAACAGCACCCTCCCTTTCTATGAAAATAGTATACCACATAATATTTATAATGAAAAGAAAAACTCAAAATTTCATATATTAAAATAAAAATACGGCTACCGATTTCTCGGTAGCCGTACCTTTATTTAGTCAGAATACTTATCATCTAACCAAAATTAGTTAGCGTAAGCGTATGTGCGAGCAGAGTCACCGTACTTCATCATAGCGATAACGAGTTCGCCGAGTCCGTTGGTGGTTGTGTTCTGCTGTCTGTAAGCATATGTTTCAATGCTGTACTGAAGTGTGTTACTGATTGCGGTATCACCTTCGTAAATAGTGAACCAAACCTTATCTCTCATCTGATAGCCTAAGAGT
>JAZULY010000038.1:0-5206 GCA_045603355.1 Acutalibacteraceae bacterium
GAAACGCTCTAAATGCACCTGATGGCAGATGCCGTTACCGGGACGGGAAAAATAAATACCGTGCTTTTTACAAACGCTCTGTATGTAACGGTGGTCATCGGCATTCTCAAAGCCCGACTGCAGCGTATTATGGTCGATATAAGCCACACTGCGCTCGGTGCGCACGCGGTCTATACCCATAGTTTCAAACTCTAAGTAAGCCATTGTACCCGTTGCATCCTGAGTTAATGTCTGGTCGATTTTTAAAGCAATATCATTACCTGCTATCATTTCACCTTCGAGTAAATGTGCTTTAATAATTTTTTGTGCTATTGTCAGTCCCATTATTCTACTCCTCACTTAAAATGCTGTTTTTAGCGTTGTCTATGTGTTTAGTTATAAGTTCTGTCGCCCGTTTTACATCCTTGGCGGCTATCGCATTGTAAAGTTCCTTGTGCTCTTTTATCGACTTTTCGGCTCTGCCTGTATGCCTGATGGAAGCCTTTCGGTATTTTACTACCTTTCTGTGAAGCGGAACGAGTGTTTCGGCAAGGATATGGCTGCCGCAGTTAAGATAAATCGCCTCGTGGAATTCACTGTCCTTACTGCTGACACGTTCATAATCCTGACGAGAGCCGTAAAACTCCTGAACTTCAACGATGTCACTGAGCGCCTTCAGGCTTTCCTCTGTCATATTCTCGATGAAATTTACAATAGCCATACATTCAAGCGGTGTACGGATAGCGTAGATATCGCGCATATCCTTCTCGGTTATGCCGAGCACCACCATACCGCGGCTTGAGTCCTTGATAATATTCTCCTGCTGAAGGCGCCTCAGCGCCTCGCGCACGGGTGTACGGCTGACACCGAGTTCTTCAGACAACGCTGTTTCGGTCAGCACCGTACCGTAAGGGTATTTGCCGATAAGTATATCGTTTTCGAGCCGCTCGAAAATCTGGTCGGCAAGCGATATGCTTTTATGCTCAAACATCATTTTAACCCCTTTCCGCCCGTCAGTTCATTTATTTTAGTTTCTAACTCTTCGTTTGTAAGGGCGGTCTGTCTGCCGTCCTCATATTCCTTATCCACCCACTCTTTAAGGGCTACGACAAGGTCATCTCGCTTTCCGACGGTTTTATCGCCCGAAAGACCGTAATTTTGATTTATCCAATACGCGATACCCGCAAGACCGCTTGTTTTGCTTACCAAAACCGACGCGGGTTTACCGAGTATTTTTTCGGTATTGAATATATTGTATATTTCTTCATCCTTTAGAAGACCGTCGGCGTGTATACCCGCTTTTGTAACATTGAAATTTCTGCCTACGAAGGGTGTCATCGGCGGTATTTTATAGCCTATTTCGTTCTTGAAGAAATCGGCAATTTCGGTAATAACGGTGGTATCCATACCGTCGAGCGAACCGCGCAGCGACGCATACTCAAATATCATAGCCTCGAGCGGAACGTTACCCGTACGCTCGCCTATGCCGAGCAGTGAGCAGTTAACGGCAGACGCGCCGTAAAGCCAAGCGGCAGAAGCATTGGCAACCGCCTTGTAAAAATCATTGTGGCCGTGCCACTCAAGCATTTCGCTCGGCACATCGGAGTAGTGCTGCAAGCCGTAAATAATGCCCGGAACGCTTCGCGGCAGAGCGACCTCGGAATACGGCACGCCGTAACCCATAGTATCGCAGGCGCGTATTTTAACGGGTATGCCCGCGTCGCGCGACATCTTCATAAGCTCATTAACGAAGGGAACTACAAAGCCGTAGAAATCGGCACGGGTAATATCCTCTAAATGGCAGCGCGGCATAACCCCCGCATTAAAGGCGTCGGCAACGGTGGCAAGATAGCCCTCCATAGCCTGCTTGCGGGTCTTACCGAGTTTTTTGAAAATATGATAGTCACTGCAGGAAACAAGAATACCCGTTTCTCTGATGCCGAGGTCCTTTACCAGCTTAAAGTCCTCTTTTGTCGCTCTGATCCAGGTTGTGATTTCGGGGAATTTAAGCCCCAAATCCATACATTTTTCGATAGCCTCGCGGTCCTTTTTGCTGTAAACGAACATCTCGGTCTGACGAACTATTCCGTAAGGACCGCCAAGCTTCGAGAGTAATTTATAAATCTTTACTATCTGCTCTACAGAATACGGCTCAACCGACTGCTGACCGTCTCTGAGCGACGTATCCGTAATCCATATATCCTCGGGCATATTTATAGGCACGCGGCGATGGTTAAAGGGAACCTTCGGTACCTCGCTATAATTATAAATTTCCCTATAAAGATTAGGTTCTGCTACATCCTGCAGGCTGTATTTATAGGAATTCTGCTCAAGCAGATTAGATTTCTTTGATATTTCTAACAACTGTTTTCACCCCTAATTGAAAATTCGTGTATTTGTGTATACAATTATACAGCCAAAAAAGGGATATGTCAACACATATCCCTTTTCTTTCTTCTTTATTTGAATATTTTTTTAACCTTGCCGTGTAAAAATTTCAGATACCAGTCAGCTGTGCGGACAAGCACGATATCATACAGATAGAAAGCAAAATTAGCCGTGAGTATGAAGGCTATCTTGCCCATTAACCCGTAAACACCAAATTCGCTCACGTCGATACCCGTAATGCCTGCGAGCAGACCGTAAAGGACAAGTATAGCCGCGTTAAATACGGCAAATTTCAGCAAATACTGCACTACCCTGCTCTTTATGTGTTCTATGCTCGCTTTAAGTATCGGATAATAGCCGAAAAAGAGGATATACATACATTTGGCTTCGGGCTCGGCAAAAATGCCGACCAGAATAGCCGTTACGATATATGTGAGTATGGACCATTTTCCTTTTACCTCTATCATTACAAAAAGTGTCAGAACTCCCGACAGGGCGGGTACTGCATAGGTAAAATACGGAAAATATGACAGCAGCATAAATGCAGTGCCCATAGCTGCCATTAAGCCGCAAAAGGCAATTTTAACCGTTTGTTTCATAGCCTATCTACAACCGAAGCAGGGTATCAGGTTGCCGCCCATCATTTCACAGCAACAGTCTGCACAGCAAAGGGTCGTACACGGGTCGGAGCTGCAGCAAGCCCCCGTACCGCCCATATTGCCCGATGAAGCATAGGGGTTACCGCTATACGCCCTGCCTCCTCTGCGCTGCATACGGTTTAGGGCCTCGCGGTATTCGGGGTTGGCGGGATCCATTCTGCAAGCGGCGGCAAAATTTGAATAAGCACCGTCAAACCAACCGCGACGATAAAGCACCGAGCCGTTAAGGAAATACCACTCGGCATTACGCGAGGACACGGGAACGCCGTCGAGCAATTCCTGAGCCTCTTCGAGTCTGCCGTTATTTATCATAGCGCGGATATCGGCAAAAGAACTGCTGCCCGAATACGAAGAACTGCCGCCCGTACTTCTCCCGCTGCGGCGGTTAACGATTTCGTCATACGCTTCGTTAATTTCCTTCATCTTCTCACCCGCAAGGTCGGACAGCGGGTTATCGGCATAATTATCGGGATGATATTTTCTTGCAAGCTCGCGGTACGCTTTTTTAATCTCTTCGTCACTCGCCTGCTCGCTTACGCCTAAAACCGAATAGGGATCTTTCATTAATGTAACTCCTTTTCACGGGTTTCGTCCAACCCGAGGTAAATTATGTTTCCAAGTATGTTCTTAAACCTGCAAATATCAATAAGCTCGAAAGCCTTTTCGGATTCATTTATGCAGGTAATCAGCTGTGTATGTGCGCGCGACTTATAGTCGGCATCATTTTTCAGGGGATTATACTTATTATATTTCAAATCGCTGTGAAAATCAACTGCCGCGTCGAGAATGTAGATATATCTGCCTATACAGTAGCCGAGCCGCTCGAGTGCGCGGCGGTTAAATTCATCCTCAGCGCACATTCGGAACAGTTTTGATAGAGCAGTAGCGGTCGGATTAGCCGCGGCATCTAAATCGGTGCAGCCTTGTCTTTCAAGATGCGACTGCTCATCTATATATGCCGCTATTATCTTCTCAACCTCAGGAAATTTTTCTGCCGCTTTTTTATGGGCAGACGAAAAAAGAGGTTTTATAATACGATAGCCGAGTTTTTTAATTCCCTTTTCATCCTGTATATTGTCAAGCAGCTTGTAATACACCATTATCATAGCCGCCGCGGCGGGGAAATCGAAATCGGAATCACTGTTTTTACAGTAATTGCACTTCTTTAATGGGTTAAAGGTGCAACATTTTCGCTCGACCTCTATTTCCTTATCCTTAAGCGCCATATTCAGCATACATAAAAAGGTAAAGTCATAGCTCAGCGTAAAACGGGATATTATACCGTAATTCTTGCCTAAATGCTTACACAGCGTGCAATACACCGCCTTGTACATTTCCCATTCTTTGAGGCGAAGCTCGGGCTTATGAACACGAATATAGCCAAACAAACGACCTACCCCCTTACATACATAATATCACAAACAAATATAAAAAGATTAATAATGTGTAAATTATAGCATCTTTTTAAGGAACTGACCTGTGTAAGACTCTTTACACTCGGCAACCTTTTCGGGTGTGCCGCAGCAGACAACGGTACCACCCATATTACCGCCCTCGGGACCGAGGTCTACGATATAGTCGGCGGTTTTGATAACATCGAGGTTGTGCTCGATAACGAGTACGGTATTTCCCCCATCAACCAAGCGCTGAAGCACGTCTATCAGCATATGCACATCATACGAATGAAGTCCCGTTGTAGGCTCATCGAGGATATAAATGGTCTTACCCGTAGAGCGTTTGGAAAGCTCGCTTGCAAGCTTTACGCGCTGAGCCTCGCCGCCCGAAAGGGTCGTAGCAGGCTGACCGATTTTAATATATCCGAGACCTACATCAAATAGCGTCTGCAGTTTGCGCTGAATTTTCGGCACGGCAGAGAAGAAATTTAGTCCCTCTTCAACCGTCATTTCGAGAACATCCGAAATGCTCTTGCCTTTATATTTAACATTTAAGGTTTCGCGGTTGTAACGCTTACCGCCGCAAACCTCGCAAGGAACGTAGATATCGGGCAGGAAGTGCATTTCTATCTTCATAATGCCGTCACCCTCGCAGGCTTCACAGCGTCCGCCCTTGACATTAAAAGAGAAGCGACCCGCGGTGTATCCTGCGGCCTTGGCGTCTTTAGTCTGCGCGAAGAGTTCGCGAATATCGTTAAATACGCCCGTATAGGTTGCGGGATTAGA
>JAZULY010000039.1:0-33559 GCA_045603355.1 Acutalibacteraceae bacterium
CATAAGCCTTTGCAAACACCTTTTCGGGTGCGGTATCAAGGTACTGTAAACATTCATCTAAAGGTGAGGTGAAGGGGTGGTGCATTGCATCCCAATTGCCTGTTTCTTCGTTGTATTCGAAGAAGGGGAATTCGGTTATCCAAAGGAAATTGAAACCATCGGGTATAATATCGAGGCGTTTTGCCACCGTTAAACGCAAGGCACCCAGTACCGATAAAACGGTCTTTTTGCGGTCTGCACAGAAGAGCACCACGTCACCCTTTTCGGCGCCGACGGTGGTGAGAATGGCCTTCATTTCGTCCTCGGTCATAAATTTCGAGAAGGAGCAGGTCGGCTCGTCATCTACCCAGCGGATAAAGGCAAGGCCGCGAGCGCCAATGCCCTTGGCTTCCTCGGTCAGCTTATCAATTTCTTTTCTTGTATAAGTGGCGGCAGCATTTTTCGCGTTAATAGCGCGAACGGTACCGCCGTTTTTAATCGTTTCGGCAAATACACCGAAGCCGCAGTTTTCTACAATGTGCGACACATCGGTTATCTTCATATCGAAGCGGGTATCAGGCTTATCCGAGCCGTAGTTTTCCATAGCCTCGGTGTAGGTGAGGCGCGGCAGAGGAGTAGGAATTTCTACGTTTAAAACCTCGCGGAATAAGCGGCTTACAAAGCCTTCTGCGATGCTGAAAACATCCTCCATCTCAACAAAGGACATCTCAAGGTCTATCTGGGTAAATTCAGGCTGACGGTCGGCGCGTAAATCTTCATCGCGGTAGCAGCGCGCGAGCTGCATATAGCGGTCAAAGCCCGAGAGCATAAGCAGCTGCTTGTAAAGCTGGGGCGACTGCGGCAGCGCGAAGAAGGAGCCTGCATGTATACGCGAGGGCACAAGATAGTCACGCGCACCCTCGGGGGTAGACTTAATAAGTGTCGGTGTTTCTATCTCAATAAAGCCGTTTTCATCAAAATAATCGCGGGTAACCTTGGTTATCTTGTGGCGCAGCATAATATTTTTCTGTAAATTCTGGCGGCGCAGGTCAAGGTAGCGGTACTTAAGGCGGATATCCTCCTTAGTATCGGTATCGGGTAAAATTTCAAAGGGCGGTGTTTCGGACTGACCGAGTATTTTAAGCGTGGTTACCTCGATTTCAATGTCACCCGTCGGGATTTCTTTATTAACCGAGGAACGCGCTCTGACCTTTCCCTCTGCCATCACGACATACTCGCTGCGGATAGCGAAAGCCTTATCAAAAATGGCTCTGTCGGTCGAGTCATCGAAGGCTAACTGCACTATACCCGTGCGATCGCGAAGGTCGATGAATATAAGTGCGCCCAGATCCCTCTGACGCTGTACCCAGCCGCAAACCGTAACGGTAGAGCCGATATCGGTGTTGCGAAGCACGCCGCAGTAGTGGGTACGCTTCATACCGTTCATTCTATCAAGTTTCATTTAAAACATCTCCTAAAGTATAGAGTCGGTAAGACTTGTTAATGCTACCTCGTTTACAAGGCGGTAAAATTCCTCTACAATGCACGCGGTATCAATTTCAGTTTCTTCACCGCTTGCCATATTCTTTATGCGGATTTTGCCATTTTCGATTTCATCGTCACCCAAAACGCAGGTGAATTTAGCGCCTATTTTGTTAGCGTATTTAAGTTGAGCGCGAAGACCTCTGCCGTTTATATCGCTGAGTGCCTCAAAGCCTTCTGTTCGGAGCTTATTACAAAGCGCGGTAGCCGCAACCTCTGCCGCCTTGCCCATCGGGGCGAAATATATGTCGCAGGTTGCCTTTTCGGGGAATTCTGCACCCTGAGCCTCCAGTACCATCATAAGGCGTTCAAGACCCATTGCAAAGCCAACCGACTGAACCGCGGGGCCGCCGAGGTTTTCTATCAGTCCGTCATATCTGCCGCCGCCGCAAACGGTTGACTGGGCGCCGATATCGCCCGATATAAATTCAAAAACGGTTTTTGTGTAGTAATCAAGTCCGCGAACGATGTGCGGATTTACGGTGTATTCAAGGCCTGCGGCATCAAGGTGAGCCTTAACCGACTCGAAATGCTCGCGGCAGTCGTCACACAGAAAGTCAAGCACAACGGGTGCCGATGCGGCGATACCCTTACATATGGGTGACTTACAGTCAAGTATGCGCATAGGGTTGCGCTCGAGTCTTTCGTTGCAGGTGCCGCAAAGTTCGGCTGAGTTCTCGCTGAAATATGCCTTTAATGCCTTGTGGTATTCGGCTCGGCAGGTGGGGCAGCCGATAGAGTTTATTTCCAAAGAAAGATTATTTATGCCGATATTATTAAGCACGTGACTTGCCAGGCTGATAGCCTCAGCGTCGGCGGCGGCGGTGTTAGCACCGATACACCCAATACCAAACTGGTGGAACTCTCTGAGTCTGCCTGCCTGCGGCTTTTCATAGCGGTAGCACCCGCCGATATAGCACGCCTTAACGGGCAGAGTGCCGTTTACAAGTCCGTTTTCAATGCAGCTGCGAACAACACCCGCAGTAAACTCGGGGCGCAGCGTAACAGAACGGCCGCCCTTATCGTCAAAGGTATACATTTCTTTTTGAACAACGTCGGTGGTATCCCCCACGCCGCGGGCGAAAACCTCGGTATGTTCAAAAACGGGAATACGAATTTCCCTGTAACCAAAGAGCGACGCGGTATTCAGCATTGTCTGCTCGATATATTGCCATTTATAGCTGTCATCAGGGGTAACGTCGTTAGTTCCCTTAACGGCTTTGATTAGTTCAGCCATAACTATCTCCTATCTTTTTTACATCACAAATCCAGCCCCGCAGAGCTGGATTTTTGTTTCTTATTTATTTCGTACGATTTCCCGCCAGTCAAGGTCGCCGCGCTCAAGACCGTGAATGAGCATTTCGGCGGTAGCGATATTGGTAGCAACGGGAATATTATGCACGTCACAGAGTCTGAGCAGTACATTCTCGTCGGGTTCATTGGGTTTCGGATTCAGCGGGTCGCGGAAGAGCAAGAGCAGGTCTATTTCATCGCAGCCGATACGCGAGGATATCTGCTGAGAGCCACCCTGCGAGCCGCCTAAAAATGTGATTATTTTAAGACCTGTCGATTCGGATACAACCTTACCCGTCGTGCCCGTAGCAAGAAGAGTATGCTTGCTTAAAATACCGCAGTAAGCGATGCAAAATTGTACCATAAGTTCTTTTTTAGCGTCGTGTGCAATTAATGCTATGTTCATTTATAAGCCACTCTCCTTGTGTTTTTTTTGATTAAAGCAATAATAGATTAAAATAATAATATCATAAAAACGGGATATTTGTCAATTATTCAAGTACAATATATGGTAATTTTTCTGTATCGGTAGCCGTGGGTGAGAAGAAATACTCATCAAACACGCCCTTTGCTACCGATGTAACGCCAAATGTAGAGCTACCGTGCTCAAGCACAACGGCAACAACTATTTCGGGGCTCTCATACGGCGCGAAGGAAACGAATACGCTGTGGTCGGCGCCGCTGTCGGTCTGCGAAGTACCTGTTTTACCGCCGATTTTTATCGGGTACGTTGCGAAAACCGCCCTACCCGTACCGTCCTCGGTAACCGAGAGCATACCTTCCTTAACGGCATCGAGGGTCTCGGCGGTAATATCAACCTCCTGCAGTACCTCCGCCGTACCCGAGAAAAAGGTTTCACTCTGGTCAAGGGATACAACCTTATCTATAAGGGTTGCGCGGTATCTCGTACCGCCGTTGGCAACGGTTGAAGTATAAACCGCGAGCTGCAGCGGGGTAAAGGCATTAAGCTGACCGATAGCCACCTGAATGGTGTTACCCGAGTCGCCCTCAAATTCGGTGAGAAGACCTGCCGAGTCATTAACCTCAACACCCGTTTTAATACCGAGACCGAAGTCCTTATAGTATTCATTAAGTGTCTTGATACCGAGCCTTCGACCGAGTTCAAAGAAGAAATAGTTGCAGGATTTAGAAATCGCGTTTTTAAGATTTATAGTGCCGTGGAAATGCATACATTGGGGCTGGAAATCGCTGAAATATTTATAGGTCTGAGCGCAGAAAATGGTCTCGCCCGACTGATATTTGTTGTTTTCAAGCGCCGCTATAGCAACGGCAGGCTTAATGGTCGAGCCTATCGGATAAATACCCGTAAAGGCGCGGTCAAGCAAAGGAGTATTTTCGTCGGCTGCTAACTGCTCGTAGTTTTCCGATAGCGTTGCAACGTCGTATGACGGATAGTTGGCAGAGGTCAGTATAGCGCCGTTTTTAATATTCATTACGACAACTGCGCCGCCCGTAACACTGCCGCCCTGGCTCTGCAGATTTTTGATATTCTCTTCAAGAACAGCCTGTGTCTGTTTCTGCAGGTTTTTATCTATTGTCAGCATAACCGTCTTACCGGGAACAGGTGCTTTGGTTACTTCGCTCTCGATTATGCGGCCATCCTTATCAAGGGTGTGGGTTATCTCACCGTCGGTACCGTGCAGATATTCCTCTGCATACTGTTCAATACCGCTTTTGCCTACCTTATCGTTATAGGAATAACCCTTTTTGTTGTATTCTTCCCATTCTTCCTCATATATAGGACCGATGCTGCCGATAAGATGCGGCGCTAAATCGGTAACGGGATAATAGCGGTAGGGGGTGACCTCAACCGTTACGCCCTTTAAAATATGGCTTGATTCCGAGATAATGAGCATAAGATTATCGGTGATATCCTCTGCAAAGGTGTAGGGCGTAGCAATAGAAAAAGCCGCCTTATCCATAGAGTAGCGCACACCCATAATTTTGCGCTGCATATCGGTAGAATATTCTTCCAGATCGTATTTCTCGACCAGTCTGTCAAAGCAGTTTTCTGCGGTAGCATAATCGGCAAGTTCTAAAAACTTTCTTATTTTTGCCGCCCCGTTTTCGTCCTCAAAGCCGTAGGGGGCGGTCTTCGTGATGGGCAGATTATCGATATACTCACAGCCCTCCTCACGGCACAGTCCTATAAGCTGAACGATAAGGGAGTTGGTGGTGTCGGTCTCTATATATGCCTTATTGAAAACTATATCATAGCCATCGCGGTTAATGGCTATCTGCCTGCCGTCACAGTCGAGTATCTCGCCGCGCGGAGCCTTAAGGGGGACAACTATCTCGGTAGTGCCCGAAACCTTTGCGTTATACTTTTCGCGATTTAAAACCTGCAAGGAAAAAATGCGCACCGAATAAAAGGCTACAACGATAGCCAATATTACCGATAACACGACTATAAAGGGTTGTTTATCCTTTTTAAAGGGCATTTTTTCACATCCTATTGTTTGGTGCCGATTCTATTTATAAGTAAACCTAAAAAATAAAACGGAATTATAAAGAGTGCCGAGTAAACGGCGCTCGGAAGCGCGTAGAAAAGCAGGGAATTCGCCGCGGACGCGGCTGACGAGTGTGACTGAAGCAGCCAGCGCGCGCCGAAATAAATCAAAGAACTCGTAATAGACAAAACACCTATCGTATAGACGTTTCGGTTTAAATAATGGGTTACGAGCAGACCGCAGGCAAGACCGATGATAAGCATTATAAAGGTGTTAAAGCAGACCGCCTCAGATGCAACCGCATCCATAGCAATCCCTGTGATGACACCCGCGATAAATCCCTTCCATTCATCGAAAAAGAAGGCAACACAAACCGTGAGAGGAATAAGCGGCGCGGGGGCGGCATTACCTATTTTAAGGGGAAAAAGGCCCGTGTAGGTTATAAGGTAGAAAAGGAAAAACAGCGCGACATAGCAGACTGTCTGTAAATACCGTTTTTGTGTGTTCATGAGCCGCTATCCTCTGAAGTTTCGGTTTTTCCCGCAAAGTCGGTAATTACCATAACCTGTCTTATATCATCAATCTTTACAAAAGGCTCGATTTCGGCATAGAGCGAGGTCTTATACTCTTCCCCCGAAATATTGGTGATTTTACCTATAAGCAGACCCTTCGGGAATACGCCGCTGCCCGAGGTTACAACATAGTCGCCTATAGCAAGGCTCGCGGAACGGCGGATGTTATACATACGGGTATTTCCCGCGCCCGCCAGCTCTAAATTACCGCCTATTACGCCCGCGTCACCCGTGCGGCTGTCAACCGCGCCGACCGAAATTGTGGGGCTTAGCACCGTAGTAACCTTAGAGGAGGTAGCGCCTACCTGCGAGACGAAACCGACAAGACCCGCGTCGGTAATTACGGGGTCATAAGCCTCGATTCCGTCGAGAGAGCCTGCGTCTATCGTAAAGCCGCCGTATTCATCGGTGGTATCGCGGGAAATAAGTAAGGCATCGGCAAACTTGAAATCGGGGTTAGCCTCTTTAATTTCAAGGTAGTTTTTATAAAACTCGTTTTCAGCCTTTATTTCCTCATAGTCTGCAATTTTTTCGTTAAGCTCGTTTATCTCGTCGAGCAGCTCATTCTTTTCAAGAATAAGTGTTTCATTGTCACTGAATTTCTGCGCAATATCCTGAAAACCGTTTGAAACAGAGGTGAAAAGCTTTTGAAAAGGTGCCGCAATAACGCCGAAAACGCTCGATTGCGGCGCAATAACATCGCCTGCAACTCCTGCGAGAATTGTAAGCGTGAGCAGTACAGCCGTTATAATGCTGATTATCTTAAATTTTCGGCTTCTAAAGAAAAAGCGCACTCTGATCAGTCCTTAAAAAATTATCTGTATCTCTTTCCGCGGCGGAAGGTGTAGTTCTGGAAACCCTCATCCTCTTCGAGACGTTTTAATGTGCCGAGCACAACGCAGTCAAGCGGATTTGCGGCAACCGTTACGGGTATGCCGATTTCGTCTGCCACGAGCTGTGAGAAGCCGCGAAGCAGCGCGCCGCCACCCGTCAGGGTAATGCCGCGGTCAACAATGTCGGCGGCAAGCTCGGGCGGAGTCTTTTCAAGTGTTGAACGAATGGCATCTACTATCTGCATAACAGGGTCGATAAGAGCCTCTCTTACCTCGGCAGATGAAATGATTACGTTTTTCGGCAGACCGTCAACCAAGTTTCTGCCCTTGATTTCAACGCTGGTCTCGTTCTCATACGGCAGGGCAGAGCCGAGGTCAATCTTTATTTGTTCGGCGGTGCGTTCGCCGATAAGCAGGTTGTGTTTTTTACGTATGTAGCCGATAATGGCTTCGTCAAGGTCATCACCCGCAATACGAATCGACTGCGCCGTAACTATGTCACCGAGCGAAATCACTGCAACCTCACTCGTACCGCCGCCGATGTCTACTATCATATTACCCGTAGGCTCGCCGACGGGCAAACCCGCACCCACAGCCGCCGCCATAGGCTCCTCGATTAAATCAACCTCGGTAGCGCCCGCGAGCTTTACTGCATCGTGAACAGCGTGGCTTTCAACCTCGGTAACACCCGCAGGTATACAGATTACCACGCGAACGCGGGAGAAAAGAGAGCCCTTCAAGGACTGCTTTATAAATCTTTTAAGCATAGCCGCGGTAACGTCGAAGTCGGCAATAACACCGTCACGAAGGGGACGAACCGCAACGATAGAGCCGGGGGTACGGCCTATCATTTCTTTAGCCTCGGTACCAACGGCGCGTACTGCATCATTTCTTACGTCATATGCCACTACCGAAGGCTCGCGCATAATAATGCCCTTGCCCTTAACGCAAACCAATGTATTTGCCGTGCCAAGGTCTATGCCGATATCTGTTGTAAACATACCCATATGTTAAATCCTCATTTCCGGAAATCTTTATCTAATTTATTATACCTTAAAGTGTAGTGCTTTAACAACCCTTATTTTTTAAATTTAAATTATCGGTAATTAATAGGCAGGGTTGCGGTGGCGTTTAATGAAACATCAGCTGTGTTTCCGCTTTCATATTCATATACCGCCTGCGCGCCTACCATTGCGGCATTGTCCCCGCAAAGGGATAGCGGGGGGAAGTAAAGCGAGTAATTACGCTTTTCGCACTCATCGGTCAGTCTGGCTCTCAGTTCACTGTTAGCCGAAACACCGCCTGCCAATACGATTTTTTTGTATCCGAGCTCTTCTGCCGCCGTCACCGTGTGGTCTATTAAAATGTCGCATACTTTTTTTCTTACCGTAGCGCATAGTACAGGCACATCAATTTCTTCACCCTTTTGAGCCGCGTTATGTACCGTGTTTATAACGGCGGTTTTAAGGCCTGAAAAACTGAAATCGTATTTATTTCCGTCAATATGCGGGGTGGGCAGGGGGTATCTTTTCTCGTCTGCCACCGTAGCGATTTTATCAAGGTTAACTCCGCCGGGATACGGCAGTCCCATTATGCGCGCCGTCTTATCAAGGCATTCGCCTGCGGCATCGTCACGGGTCTGACCGATGATATTAAAATCGGTGTAGCCTTTTACCTCGGTAAGTATAGTATTGCCGCCCGATACCGTAAGGCATAAAAACGGGGGACATAAATCGGTATGTGCCAAATAATTAGCCGCGATATGCGAGCGCAGGTGATGAACGGGGATAAGCGGAACACCGAGTGAGAGGGAGAGTCCCTTTGCAAAGTTTACGCCGACGAGCAGCGCGCCTATAAGACCGGGCGCGTGGGTAACGGCAACGGCATCGATATCGCGGTAGGTAATGCCTGCATCCCGCACCGCCTTATCCACTACGGCGCTTATATTTTCACTGTGCCTGCGAGATGCTATCTCAGGCACTACACCGCCGTATTTTTTATGTTCTTCAACCTGTGTGTTTATAACACTCGATAAAATCTCGCGGCCGCGCGTTACTGCGGCTGCGGTTTCATCACAGGAGGACTCAATACTAAGTATTATCATTCTAAAACCTCTTTGTCATAATTAAAGCATTCTCTTTCGGGTCGCGGTAAAAGTCTTTACGCTCGCCGCAAACGGTATAGCCGAGTTTTTCATAAAGGCAGATAGCCGCAGTATTGCTTTTTCTCACTTCAAGCGAAATAAAGGCAAGTTTTTTGTTTCTTGCTTCTTTTTCTGCCGCCGTCAGCAGCGCGGTGGCAATTCCTTTTCGTCTGTACCTTTTCATCACCGCGATATTGGTGATGTACCCTTCATCGAGTACCGCGTTTATTCCGCAGTAGCCTGCAAAGCCGCCGTTTGCCTCAGCTATCAGAAAAATTGTGCCGTTTTCATAAGAGTCGATTATTGCCGTGCGACTCCAAGGCTCAGAGAAGGTCAGTTTTTCTATCTCTGCAATATCCTCGGCGTCGCGGTCGTCCATCTCGCTTTTTCTTACCGTAATTTCGGGGAAAAGTTTGTCAATTTCAGCGAAAATCTCATCTCGGCATACGCGGTAAACGTCCTCGTCGCCGCCGTAGGGGTCGGATATACCAAAACCCAGCACCGATATTTTATCGGCCGCTGCACCCATCGCTATAAGGGCGTCCCTGTGCGAGGGTGACATACAGATAATTTTATCGGCCTTATCTATATCGGCCTTTGTTAGTGAGTGAGAAATATGATGAGAAATATCTATTCCTTTTTCCTTCATCACACTCGCACTACTGCGGCTGACATATGAGCCGTCGGCAAAAAGCCCCGCGCTCATAGCCGTTACATTTTTAAGTTTTTTAGAATTAAGGTAACCCTCCGCCATAGGGCTGCGGCAGGTGTTGCCCGTGCAAACAAAAAGTACCGTCATATTAAAATTCCACTTTACTGTTCGGTGCTACCGCCACAGCCTCGCCGTCAAGCTCGAAGAAAAGGCAGGTGTCGGTAGGATTGTTTATGTAGCTGTCGGTTATCTCGGCGCGCCGCATAGCCGTAACGTAGTCGCAAATTTCTATATTGTTAGCGTACCAGATGTCGTCTTTTTGTGCGATTCGGGAAAACAACATTTCTTCGATAGCGTCCCAGCGCTTGGTAATGCCGCACCAATAATCCTTACTGTAGCAGTCCATATCACTGAGTTCAAACGAGTGACCCCAAGCGTAGAAAAGTGCGAGTTCCTTATCGGTCGCGAGAAAATCATCTATCATTTTTTGCCCCTCGTCCTTTACGAAATCGGCAAAATGTCCGCTTGCTGCCCAAAGCAGAAAATCCTCGGGCAGGTCAAAGGTGCGGTTTGCATGGCATGTGCGGTTATACACAAAACCCGCGTTTCTTAAATAGTCGATAACCTTCTCGTTATACGAGCCGTAGGGCAGGGCAAAGCCGCGCACCTTGTAGCCGATAGCGGCCGAGAGGCTATCACCCGCCTCTTTGATTTCGGTTTCCCATAAAGCCTCGTCTATTTTTTCTAAATGCGGGTGGGTTGCCGAATGGTTGGCAATTTCGTGACCCTTAAAAAATTCGCGTAATGAGTCGCAGTCGTCCCAACAGTTTTTACCGTCAACCTTTACTAAATACGAATGATTTGCGCAGCCGTGCGCGATAAAGTTAAAGGTGGCTTTAAGGTTATACTTATTAAGCAGTAAAACCAAACGCATATCGTGGTCGGTACCGTCATCAAAGCTCAGGGTAACCGCCTTTTTACAGCCGTCCTTATAAAGCTTTTTAACCATTTTTTACTCCTTCGCGTCATACCAGGTCTTACCTGAGTTCGCGTCAACCGTCAGGCGCACCTGCATTTCAGCCGCCGCTTCCATTTCTTCCTCTAAAATTCGGCAAACGGTGTCGGCGATATCGTCTTTACATTCTACAATAAGTTCATCGTGCACCTGTAAAATAAGCTTTGCATCAAGCTTTTCTGCGATTAAACGGTTATATACGCGTATCATTGCGATTTTTATAATATCTGCCGCGGTGCCCTGTATAGGCGCGTTTCTCGCTACTCGCTCGCCGAAGCCCTGGAGCATTTTGTTAGAGGAGGCAAGCTCGGGCAGATATCTGCGCCTGCCAAAAAGTGTGGTAACGTAACCGTCCTCGCGAGCCTTTGCTATAATGTTTTTCATATATGCATCGACGCTCGGGTATGCCGCTAAATAGCCCTTTATATAACTGTCGGCTTCTTTGCGGGTTACGCCGATATCCTTTGCGAGGGAAAATGCGCCTATGCCGTAAACTATACCGAAGTTAACCGCCTTTGCGCGGCTGCGCATAACGGGGGTCACCAAATCTAACGGCATACCGAAGGCGGTAGCGGCGGTAAGGGTATGGATATCGGTGCCACTTGCGAACGCTTCTATCATATTTGTGTCTCCCGCAATGTGGGCGAGTACGCGCAGCTCTATCTGCGAATAGTCAGCGTCACACAGCGTATAGCCGTCCTGCGCCATAAAGTATTTGCGAAGCCGTCTGCCCTCCTCGCGGCGCACGGGTATGTTCTGCAAATTAGGCTCAAGCGACGAAATTCTTCCCGTTCTCGTTTCGGTCTGATTAAAGGTAGAGTGTATTCTGCCGTCAGCTCCCACCGCGGCGCAAAGAGCGTCACAATAGGTCGATTTAAGCTTTGATAATGTGCGGTATTCGAGTAATAACGATACCGACGGATGAACGGTTCTCAGCTCCTCTAAAACATCGGCAGAGGTACTGTAACCGCCTTTGGTCTTTTTCTTTGCGGGCAGCCCGAGCTTTTCGAAAAGCGCCACGCCTAATTGCTTCGGGGAATTAAGATTAAATTCATAACCGACGAGCTCATATATATGTTGCTGTATATCGGTAATTCTTTTTTCGAGCTCGTCCCCGTATTCGCGAATACCCTCGGCGTCTATAAGAAATCCCGTTAATTCCATATCACCGAGTACGCGAGCCAAAGGTAACTCGATGTTTGTCAGCAGAGATAACTGCTCGTTTTTCTCAAGCTCAGCGTGCAGTTTATCGCAAACGCTGCTGTGCAGTGCCGCGGTGTTTAAAAATTCATAATCCTCGCCGTCGATTTTCGGTGTTACCGCGCGGTATTCCTGCGCGAGCCGCATTACGTCATAACTTGACGCTGAGGGACTGCAAAGGTAACCCGCGAGCATACTGTCAAAGGTAACGTTTTCGCAGGCTATATCTTGGCAGACCGTCCATTTATAAAAGTTTTTATAGTCGTAAATTCGCTTTTTGAGGGTCTTATCCTCTAAAATATTTTTAATTAAATCGGTGGCGGCGGATATCTCAATATCGGCAATTTTACCGTCCGACACTATACCCATACGGCCGTTTTCAAAATCGGCATAGATGTCGGCAGTGTTTTCGGCTGTGAATTTATCTGCCGACACTACCGTCAGCATGGCAGTGCCCTCGGTATCCTCAGTGATAGATTCCGAAAAGGATGCAGAAAGCCCCATATTATCCATTAGTTTAAAGAGCTCAAGCCTCGTCATAAAACGGATAAGCTCTGCCGTTTGCTGCTCGCGGGGGCGGTAGGCTTCGATATCGGTGTTTATCGGCACCTCGCGGTTTATCTTACCGAGCCATCGGCTTAAAAACGCCTTTTCCTTGCCCGCAATAAGCTTATTTTTAAGGCTTTCCTTAATATCGAGTGTACCAATGTTTTCATAAATATAATCAATAGTGCCGTACTGTTGTATGAGCGCCGATGCTGTCTTTTCACCCACACCCGCCACACCTGGGATATTATCAGAGCTGTCTCCCATAAGTGCTTTAAGCTCTATCATACCGTCGGGCGATACACCGTATTTGTCATATAGCGCGGCTTTGTTATAATTAGTCAGTTCGGGGTGACCTGCCTTGGTGGCGGTCAGCAGTACGCGGGTAGTGCTTGATACCAACTGCAGCGAATCGCGGTCGCCCGTTGATATTACACATTCGTTACCCGTTCTGTCAGCCGCAGCGGCGAGGGTGCCGAGAATATCGTCGGCCTCGTAGCCTGCAAGCTCTATACAGTGGTAGCCTGCGAGAGCCAGCCACTCTTTTAATAGCGGCATCTGAGCGCGTAACTCCTCAGGCATACCTTTTCTTCCCGCCTTATATTCGCTGTATTTTTCGTGGCGGAAGGTCGGCGCGTGCACATCGAACGCAACGGCAACACCGTCGGGGTTTTCAAGCGCAATAAGTTTATTTAAAATATTAATAAAACCGTAAATTCCGTTGGTATACTGCCCGTCCTTGGTGGTGAGCAGTTTTATACCGTAAAACGCGCGGTTTATAATACTGTTTCCGTCGATAGCTAATAATTTCACCTTAGCACCCCTTGAAAATAATTATACATAATACATTATACCAATAAATATATCATTTGTCATCATAAATATTGAAAAAATTTGACAAGGGCGGCACCCGAGCGTATAATTAAAAGCGTTATGAAAATAGGAAACTTAGAAATTCAGGGTTATGCCGCATTAGCGCCTATGGCAGGCGTTGCCGACAGGGCGATGCGGGAAATATGCAAGAGCCACGGCGCGGCTTATACGGTAGGGGAGCTGACCAGCAGTAAGGGTGTCAGCCTCGGGGACCGTAAGTCGGGCTCTTATTTGGCGTGTTATGACAAGGAAAGACCTATGGCGTCGCAGCTTTTCGGCAGCGAGCCCGATATTATGGCGGATGCCGCGCGTTATGCCGCGGGCTATAATCCCGATTTTATCGATATAAATATGGGCTGTCCCGCGCCTAAGGTTGCGGGCAACGGGGGCGGCAGCGCACTGCTTAAAAATCCCGTTTTAGCCGAGCAGATAACAAGGTCTGTAGTATCTGCCGTAGATATCCCCGTAACCGTTAAGATACGCACAGGGTGGGACAGTAATACCGTCAACGCCGTCGAGGTTGCAAGGAGAGTCGAGGCAGCAGGCGCCGCAGCCGTTACTGTGCACGGCAGAACTCGCCAGCAAATGTATGCGCCGGGTATCGATTACGATACAATAGCCGCGGTAAAAAAAGCGGTTAAAATACCCGTTATTGCCAACGGGGACGTTTGCGACGGGCCGAGCGCTAAATATATGTAGGACGCTACGGGCGCCGATTTCGTTATGGTCGGCAGGGCGGCTATGGGTAACCCGTTTGTCTTCGAACAGATAAACGCCTATATGCGTGACGGTACTCTACTCGAGCCGCCGAGTATCGAGCAAAAGCTCTCTGTAATGCTGCAGCAAATTGAGCTTATGCTACAGTATAAAGACGAGCACAACGCATTAATGGAATCACGAAAGCATACCGCGTGGTATTTAAAGGGTATGCGCGGCGCGGCATCACTCAGGCGGCTGTGCGGCGAGATAGAAAGCCTTGACGATATAAAGGCAATATGTGAAAAAGCACTTGTACAAAGCAGAGAATTGTGATAAAATAAGTAGGTTAAAAAACAAAAAGGGGTATATTTATGTCCGGACATTCTAAATGGAACAATATTAAGCGTAAAAAGGAAAAAACCGATGCCGCGAAGGCTAAAATCTTTACCAAAATGGGTAGAGAAATCGCGGTTATCGTAAAGCAGGGCGGCCCGAATCCGGCTGAGAACAGCAAACTAAAGGATGCTATCGCAAAGGCTAAGGCTGCGAATGTGCCGAATGATAATATCGAAAGAATTATTAAAAAGGCTGCGGGTGAGACCGATTCGGCAAACTATGAGGAGCTTATTTACGAGGGTTACGGCCCGAACGGTGTAGCCGTAATTGTTGAAACCTTGACCGATAACCGCAACCGTACCGCGGGAGAAATGCGCCACTATTTCGATAAGTGCGGCGGTAATCTCGGTCAGGCAGGCTCGGTTATGTTTATGTTTGACCGTCGCGGTCAGATAGCTATTGAAGCTGAGGGACTCGATGAAGACACCGTTATGGAGGATGCGCTCGAAGCGGGTGCTGAGGACTTTAACCTTGACGGCGACGTATTCGCTATTGATACCGACCCGAACGAAATGGGTAAGGTACGCGATGCACTTGAAACCAAGGGTTACAGCTTTGTATCTGCAGAGGTTGCCTATGTTCCGCAGACCACGACGGCTATTGATGATGAAGAAACTGCCGCCAAGATGGAAAAGCTTATCGATTTACTCGAAGACAATGATGACGTTCAGGAAATCTGGCATAACTGGGAAATGCCCGACGAAGAATAATAAAAATATTTTGTGCAGGCACCGCCTTTTTTTGGCGGTGCCTGTTCTTTTTTTTAGGTTGTCCTCATAGCATTTAATGGAGTGGTTAAAATGCAGGACAAAAATATGAGTCGCTTAGATACCGCGCTCTACGCGCTGCCCTATAAAATAGCGGCGCTGCTCAGCGGTCTGCCGAGCGGCATTAAAAAGGATATCAGCGAAATAAGGCTAAGGGCGGATAAGCCGCTCGGCGTTACGCTCTCGGGTGCGGTAGCCTTTATAAATGACATCGGGCAGGTAGAAAGTGCCCTTCCAAAACGCCCCATTATCGTTACACCTCACGACATTAACGATACAGTGCGGCTGCTTTGCAACAATTCGGTATATTCCCACGAGGAAGAAATCAAAAACGGATATATTACTATGCGTTACGGCCACCGCGCAGGGGTTACGGGTAACTTTTCGGGGGATAAGGTTTATGATTTTTCGTCGGTAAATATCCGTATAGCCCGCGAGATTTTAGGGAGTGCCGATTTTTTGGTGGATGACTACACCCGCGGCGGCGTGCTGATAGCGGGGCCGCCCGCTTCGGGCAAAACAACCATTCTCAGAGATTTTATCAGACAGTTGTCGTCAGGGGCTACGGGCAGGTTTTACCGCATAGCCGCAGTTGATACAAGGGGAGAGTTATCAGCGTCTGTCGCTGGCATTTCGGGTAACGATTTAGGAATAAATACCGATATTTTGCTTGGGTGTGAGAAACCGCGGGGCATAGAGATTGCTCTGCGGACACTGTCCCCCGATATAATCGCCGCCGACGAAATCGTCACCGCCGAGGAACTGTGCCTCATATCGCGGTGCTTCGGTGCGGGCGTAGATATAGCCGTTACGGCGCATATTAAAGATTTTAGTGAACTGCCTCACCGCGAGGTAACGCGCAAGCTGATACTCTCGGGCGCGGTGAAAAGAATTGCGGTTTTACCAAGAAATTACAATAAAAAAGCCGAAATTTATACGTTACAGGAGGTTAAAAAATGCCTTTTTTAATAAAAATATCGGGTCTTGTTTTCATAGTTTCTGCCACCACCCTTTTCGGGATAGAACTATCTTTAAGACTTCGCCGCCGAGTGGGTGCTATTAACTGGTACATAAAGGCGGTATCGGAAATCGGAGAAAAAATACGCTATACCTCGGCAGAACTTGCCCCAATAATCGGGAGTATTTACGACCATCAGAAATATTTAATTGTAGACGAGCCTTTCAGCGTGTCACTTCGCGAAACGGGACTTGATGACGCCGACAAACAAATAGTCAACGAGTTTTTCAGCGGTCTCGGCTCGGGCGACACCGAGGAGGAAATCAAGCGGTGCTCACTCTATAAAAGGACGCTTGAAAAACAACTCACCTTTGCCGAGAAGGCGGCCGCGGAAAAATCAAGGGTTTATAAAATGTTAGGCTTTTTCGGGGGACTCGGCATCGCAATCATACTCATTTAACAGAGGTTTAATTATGGATGTTGATTTTATTTTCAAGGTAGCGGCGATAGGAATTATAGTAACGGTACTGCATCAGGTTCTGGTGCGCTCAGGCCGCGAGGAGCAGGCGATGCTTACCACCCTTGCAGGTCTTGTGGTGGTGCTTTTAATGATAGTAAACGTTATCGCTGACCTTTTCGACACCGTCAAAAATCTTTTCGGGCTTTAAAAATGGAGCTTTTCGGTATTTTGGCGGTCTGCCTTATAGCGGCGGTGCTGTGTGTAATGCTCGCGTCCTATAAAAAGGAATATTCCCTTATAATTTCGGTGGGCGTAGGTGTTATTGCTTTTATAAGTACCCTCTCCCTCCTGTCGCCCGCCTTTACTGCCATAAGGGATATAATTGCAAAAACAGGTATAAACAGCAGTTTTTTTACTGCCGCACTAAAGGCGCTCGGCATTTCTTATGTATCACAGTTTATAGCCGATACCTGTCGGGATTTCGGTCAGACTTCAATAGCCGCCAAGGCAGAATTTGCAGGACGGGCGGCATTGTTTGTAATATCTCTGCCGCTGCTGGAGAGTCTCCTTGATGCGGTGGCAAATATAGTGGGTTAAAAATGAAAAGGATAGTTGTTTTTATTGTGATGCTACTCTGTCTGTCGGTTACGGTAAGTGCCACGGAAGCCTATTCTTCCCAGCTTGAGCAAAGCGGATTTAGTGACATAGCCGATAGCCTCCCCGACGAAATAAAGGATTTATTTGATGGGGCAGGAATAGATATATACGACCCGTCCTCTGTCGGTGAAATTGAGTCTGCAGGCGCTGTCAAAATGATTTTAGAATTTTTACGGGGCGGCATAGAAAAACCGCTCGCCGCCCTTGGGGAAACGGTGGGTATCATAATAATCTATGCGGCGGCGGTCTCGGTGGCGAGCGAGAAAAGCGGTATGAATGATACCCTCAATCATATATTTTCGGTAATTCTTATACTGTCTCTCTTAAAAAACATCATAGCCTGCGTTACGGGAAGTGCGGCGGCTATAAAGGGTACGGCTATGTTTATGACAAGCCTTGTTCCCGTATTCGCGGGCATAGTGACGGTCTCGGGCAGTCCTGTAAACGCCGCGGTGTCGAGCGGGCTGCTACTGCTTGCGGCTGAAACCATTGTTCAGGTCTGCGCCTTTCTGATAGTGCCGCTGATGAGCGGATATCTCTGCCTCGGTGTATCATCGGGCGTCTCCCCGCTGATACGGGACAGCGGTATTTCCTCTGCTCTTAAAAATATTGCTATGTGGTCGCTGGGACTCATTTTCACTGTTTTTACGGGCATTTTATCCATGCAAACAACCCTTGCCGCCGCCTCGGATACGCTGGGTGTGAAAACGGCTAAATTTATGGTAGGCTCCTTCGTGCCCGTGGTCGGCACGGGGCTGAGTGAGGCACTCGGGGCGATTATGGGTTCGGTATCCCTGCTTAAAAATTCGGTCGGCATTTTCGCGATAATGGTTATCGTCGCTTTTTTGCTACCCGTAATAGCAGAGCTTATCTGCTGGCGGGTAGTAATGATGATATCCTCTGCCGCCGCGGGTATGTTCTCACTCCCGAAAATCCCCGTTATACTGAAATCGGTCGATTCAGTTTTTTCGGTGCTTATCGGCATAACGCTTTTTGTCGGCGCGCTTTTTATCATATCCTTAGCCATCATCACAAAGGCGGGTGGTTAGATGAATACGCTGTCAAGCATAATCCTCGGCATATCTTCAGCCGCTATACTCATAGGCTCGCTTTTTGTACTGTGCCCGTCGGGCGGTATGGGACGAACGCTCAGATATGTTTTTACATTGGTGTTTCTCGGGTGTTGTGTTTCGCTTTTTCTTAAAATCGGCAAGGTAGAGTTCCGCTTCCCCGAATATGAAACGGCGGTGGATAACACCGTCGCCGCAGGTATGACGGCAGCTCAGGCAGAGTACATCTGCCGCGCCGCCCTCATCGACCAGAATATTTCTTTCTCACAAATTAATATTTTTACGGATATTGATGAGACGGGCAGCATATTTATTAAGAGAATAGAGGTAGTATCAAGGGATAACGCCGAAAAAATACGGCAGACAATAAACAGTACGGTGGTGACAAAAGAGGTGGAGGTTAAATGAATGAAAGGCTAAAGGAATTTATAGGACGGCTTAAAAACGGTAGGCTGATATTTATTTTGGGCATATGCGGTATACTCTTAATTTTTATTTCGTCCCTCTTTTCGGGGGGTACCGAAAAAGAAAGTACAGAAAAAGATGTCTTTGATATAGCCGCATATAAAACCGAACTTGAAGAAGACACCGCCGAAATAGTAAAGGGCATAACGGGGAGTGACGTGAGGGTAGCAATAACGCTCGATACAGGTCTTGTGTATAACTATGCGGATGAAACCAAATACAATAAGAGCGATAAGGAAAGCGAGAGCGTGAAAGATACCTCAACCGATTCAGAGAAAAAATATATAATAATAACCGACGCCGACGGGGGTGAAAAACCGCTTGTTATCAGTGAGCAGCTGCCTGCGGTGCGCGGTGTCGCGGTTATTTGCGGCGGTAGTGTGTCGGACGAAGCGGCTGAGAAAATATACGGAGCCGTAGGTGCTTTTTTAGATATAACATCAAAACGAATTTATATATCCGTCGGAGGTAATTAAAGATGAAAAAAGGAACAGTTTTAGGCAAGTCGCAAATCATTTTAGCCGTTATGGTGATCGCGCTCGGTGCCGCAGTATGGTTTAATGTTAAGTATTCCTCGTCAGCGGGCAAGGACACCACAAAGTATTTAGGTCAGGCAGAGTATGGCGATAATACCTCAGCCGAGGCGGTGCAAACGGGCGCCGCGGCTGAGAGTAATTATTTCGCCACCGCCCGCGCCGAGCGTGACGACGCGCGCGAAAAGATAAAGGAAGAACTCGAAGAAACCATTAAAACCGCAGGAGGGGACAGTGAGGCGGCAAAGTCCGCGGTAGACAAAGCCGCGTCCATCTCGGCCAGAGAGATAGCCGAGGAAAATATCGAAGCGTTGCTTGCTGCGAAAGGCTTTAAAGAGTGTCTCGCCGTCATAGGGGATAATGATATAAACATTATAGTAAAGGCAGAGTCCCTCACCGCACAGCAGACTTTGCAGATTCAGGATATCGCCTCATCGCAGAGCGGATACGCCGCCGATAAAATAAAAATTCTCACAGTGCAATAAAAATAGTTGAGTTTACGGCAAAATGTGGTATAATATAAAAAAAGAAGTTTAAGGAGGAGTATTCCTATGAGTAATATTAATATGTCGGGCGACCTCGGTATTAACACAGAGGTTATCGAAAAAATCGTTTCTATGGCAGCGCTTGAGGTTGACGGTGTTGCGGCTATGAGCAATAAAAGCCTTGATATCACGGGCATCGTAAATACGGGCAAGGTTTTAAAGCCTGTAAGCGTGGCTATGAAGAACGGCGCCATTGAAATTAACGTTTACATCACCGTAAAAGAGGGTGTAAAGGTTAAAACCGTTGCCGAGGCTGTTCAGGTAAACGTTAAGGACCGCGTGCAGGATATGACGGGCAACGCAATTACCCGCGTAAACGTTCATATTGCCGATATGGAACTCGAGTCTGCAGAGGCAACCGAAGAATAGTAACAAGAAATTTAGGGGGCTGTCTTAATAAGACAGTCCTTTTTGTTTTAACTATCGACAATATATTACGAGTTTCCCCAACCGCATTTGACAAAATAGTCGGCACCGCCGTTGTATAATTTTTTTGTGAAAATATTTTTCGGCGGTGTTAAAAATGAAGGACAGTATAAAAACAAGGCAGATGTCGCGGGACTTTACCCTCGGCGATATTGCCGTTTCGGTCACCAAGCATATACTTTTTGCTCTTTTTGGCTTTTTCGGCGCGAGGGCGCAGGTGTTGTCATATCTATCACCCTTTGGCATAGGAGTTGTCGGCGGCAGCGTCATCAGATATACAGCAGCCTCCACCTTCGGCGCGCTTATCGGCTACATATTGTTTGCCGCCGAGGGCTCTGCTTTTCGCTATGTTGCGGCGGCGGTGGGTATTGCGGCTATAAAGGCGCTGCTGAGCTTTTCTTCGCACGAGGACGAAAAACCGATACTCTCATCCGTAATAGTCTTCGCAGTAGTCTTTTCGGTCGGTATAGTAACCGTTAAGCAGGAGGTTTACAATATATTTTCTGCCGTTACCGAGGCTTTACTTGCCGCAGGCAGTACATACTTTGTTAAGCGCAGTACCATAGCCGTTCGCAGAGATGTCGGCAGCCTGACTGTCGAGGAGTTAAGTTGCCTGCTTATAACCGCGGCGCTGCTGCTTTCCTCCCTTTACAGCGTCAGCGTCGCGGGGATATCTCTCGGTCGAATACTGTCAGTAGCGGTGGTGCTTGCCGCCGCCCGCTTCGGCTCTACTGCCGTCGGTACGGTCTGCGGTGTTGCCTTCGGCTTTGTCGCCGTTATCTGCGGGGCAGACGCGTCTGTAATTATTCTGTTTGCCTTCGGCGGTATGCTTTCGGGCGTCTTTTCGCTGCTTGGCAAATATGCCGTTATTATATCCTTTATAATTTCAGCCTTCATCGGCACAGCACTCGCCACTACTGCTGAGGCTATTATTTACATTATAGAAGCCTGTATAGGCTCGGTGGTGTTTTTGCTTATACCGAACAGTTTCGGCATAAAAATAGGCCGAGTGCTTTCTCCCGTAACCGATACCACCGTCCCGTCGGGACTTAAAAAGGCGGTTACAATGCGGCTCGGTTTTGCCGCAGGGGCTCTCAGGGATACTGCAGGCACGGTAGAACAGGTGGCGGTAGAGTTATCTAAAATAAATTCTCCCGATTTCGGCGGCGTTGTAAAGGCGGTGGAAAGGGATGCCTGCCGAGGATGTACCTTAAGAATACACTGCTGGGAGGCAAAAAAGAGCGAGACCACCACTGCCGTTATAGATATGACCAAGGCGGTCAAAAATGGTGAATATATGCCGCAGAAATTCGCCCCCGATGAATTTAAAGGCAGGTGCCTAAGGCTGGACACGGTCGGTGATGCGCTTTTCCGCAACTATACCGATTATGCCTCGCGCTTAGCGGCTGAAAACCGACTCGAAGAGGTGCGGCAGGTCGTTACCGACCAGTTCGAGGGTATCGCAGAGCTACTGAGTGACCTTGTCAGCGAAATAGACAAGGGCGAAATGTTCGATACCGCCGCGGCAGAAACCCTCGCGTCGGCGCTTAAAAGTATCGACGTGCGCCCGACCGAGTGCTGCTGCAAGACCGATAAATACGGTAGAATGACGGTGGAAATCCGTCTTAAAAACCGCAAGGATGCCGTTATAAACCGCATACATATTATGCGGCAGGTATCCGCCGCCTGCGACCGCGATTTTGATGCTCCCGTTGTCACCAAAACGGCAGAGGAAACCCTTGTGACACTCAGTGAACGCGCGGTACTCTCGGCCGACGTTGGCGTTAGTCAGATAGCCTGCTCGAAGCACTCAATGTGCGGCGACGCCTATAACTATTTTCTCGATGGCAAGGGCAGGATGATAATGGTGCTCAGCGACGGTATGGGCTCGGGCGGCAGAGCGGCGGTAGACGGCGCTATGGCGTCGGGTATAATGAGCCGTCTTATAAAGGCGGGATTTAGTTATGACTGTGCGCTGAGGGTGCTTAACTCCTCAATGCTCTTTAAATCAACCGATGAGTCACTCGCAACGGTGGATATATCGGTAATCGATTTGTTTACGGGAAAAACCGACCTCTTAAAGGCGGGAGCCGCCCCAACGCTTGTGCGCCGTTCTGGCCGTACAGGCAAGGCGCAAAGCACCTCTCTGCCAGCGGGCATACTCAGGGAAATCGGCTTTGATAAAGCTACTATACGACTGCGGCGTGGGGATATACTTCTGATGATGTCCGATGGGGCGGTGAATGACAGCACCGAATGGATATGCGCCGAGCTTGAAGCCTGGGGCGACGGTACCGCCGCAGAACTAAGCGACCATATAGCCTCAGCCGCGCGCCGACGCAGAACCGATAACCATGAGGACGATATCACCGTAATGGCAGCAATAATAGGAAAAGCGGTGTAATAGAAAATCCCTCTCAAATGAGAGGGATTTTTATATTAAGGAAACATTGACAAGATAAAATCTTTATGATAAAATCATATTGATATAATAAACGCATCCTGAGAGGGTAAGTGAAGGGCATTGAAACAGGCTTTTTTAAGCGAAAAAGGCAAGAAAAAACTATTATTGTTACTTTTGCTTTTTGTGTATTTTTCGGCTGTTTATTTAATTTTTCATTATACCGGTATCAGTTGTGTGTTTTTGCACTTTTTCGGCGTTCCGTGTCCGGGTTGCGGAATGACGCGCGCCGCCCTTAATGTTTTAAGGTTGAATTTTTTAGGGGCATTGCAGGCAAATCCGTTTATATTTTGCCTGCCATATGTTTTCATATATCTTTTCTTTGATTTTAAAAATCAGCGGCTACACAAACGGATACTTTTCGTTTTAGGTGTTTTAGCGGTAATTTATTGGGGATTCAGCGTTTTTAAAACGCTTGGGTTTAATATTTTTTAGGAGGCAAAAACTATGTTTTGTAAAAATTGTGGAAATGAAATCGATCCGAATGCAGCCATCTGCGTGAAGTGCGGTTTCCAGAACGGAACAGGTGCTAACTACTGCGGCAACTGCGGCGCTCAGACAGCTCCGGGTGCTAACGTTTGCACACAGTGCGGTTTTGCGCTTAATGCTGTACCGGCAGGCGCAGAGCAGAAGTCTAAACTTGTAGCTGTTCTTCTCGCTTTCTTCATTGGCGGCTTTGGTGTTCACGATTTCTATCTCGGTTACACAAAGTACGGCGTTATTAAGATCGTTTTAACCCTTTGCACAGGCGTCGGCGGCAGCGTTTGGGCTTTAATTGACTTTATCCGTCTTTTAACAGGCTCTCTTGATAAGGACGCTAACGGTGTACCCTTAAAGAAAGAGTTTTAATTAGAAATACATAAAAACAAAAAGCAGGGTGTAAGCCCTGCTTTTTAATTTTGGGGAAGAACGCAATTTAATAATCATTTTAATTGTAAATTTTTCTTTTTTATGTTAAAATAGTTACAACTATATATTGATAGGAGAAATTCAGGTGTCCTTTCCACTGGAAAATATAAGAAATTTTTGCATCATCGCGCATATCGACCACGGTAAATCCACCCTGGCCGACCGTCTGCTTGAAATGACCAGCTCGGTATCCGAGCGAGAGATGGAGGAGCAGATACTCGACAGTATGGATTTAGAGCGCGAGCGCGGAATTACCATTAAATCTCACGCCGTAACCCTTTACCATACTGCGAAGGATGGCAAGGAATACGAGCTTAATTTAATCGATACCCCCGGTCACGTTGACTTTAATTACGAGGTTTCGCGTTCGCTTGCCGCTTGCGAGGGCGCGGTGCTTGTGGTTGATGCTTCGCAGGGCATCGAGGCGCAGACGCTGGCTAACACCTATTTAGCGGTTGACCACGGCCTTGAGCTGCTGCCTGTGGTAAATAAAATCGACCTGCCCTCGGCCGACCCCGAGCGTGTTATAAACGAGATAGAGGATATTATAGGTATTCCTGCCGAGGATGCGCCGAGAGTATCGGCTAAAACGGGCATTAATATCGAAGAGGTGCTCGAGCGTATCGTAACCGATATACCCGCCCCGACGGGCGACCGCACAGCGCCGCTGTCTGCCCTCATTTTCGACTCTTACTATGACGCTTATAAGGGAGTAATCGTATATTTCCGCGTTGTTAGTGGCTCTATTAAGACGGGCGACACCATTAAAATGATGGCAACGGGTGCGACCTTCGATGTTGTCGAGGTCGGCAGAAAGAAGGCGACAAGCCTTGAGCCCTGCGGCTGCCTTGAAGCGGGTGAGGTAGGCTACCTTGCCGCGTCTATCAAGACGGTAGGTGATGCGCGGGTGGGCGATACCATAACGCTCGCAAACAATCCCGCGGCAGAGGCGCTTGCAGGTTACCGCAAGGTTAATCCCGTAGTGTTCTGCGGTATATATCCTGCCGACGGCGCTCATTACGAGGACCTGCGCGAGGCGCTCGAAAAGCTTCAGCTTAACGACGCGTCACTGCTTTACGAGCCCGAGACCTCTAAGGCACTCGGCTTCGGTTTCCGCTGCGGATTTTTAGGACTGCTGCATATGGAAATTATCGAGGAGCGGTTAGAACGCGAATATAACCTCGATATCATTACAACCGCGCCCAGCGTAATCTATAAATTTGACCTGTCAAACGGCGAGACGGTTGATGTGGACAACCCGACAAACTACCCCGACCCCGCCGTTATTACCGCCGCCTATGAGCCGGTGGCGGATGTTCATATTTACAGCCCGAGTGACTATGTCGGCGCTATAATGCAGCTGTGTGAAGAGCGCAGAGGCGTATATACAGATATGAAATATATGGGCGACCGCGTGGATATCCACTATATTATGCCTGTGGGTGAAATTATCTATGACTTCTTCGATGCCCTCAAATCGCGCACTAAAGGCTATGCCTCATATGACTACGAAATGAAGGGCTACGAAAAATCGACACTTGTAAAGCTCGATGTACTGATAGCGGGTGACGTGGTCGATGCGCTTTCCTTTATAGTCTTTTCGGATAACTCATATTCCCGCGCCCGCCGTATTGCCGAAAAGCTTAAGGATTATATCCCGCGTCAGCTTTTCGAGGTGCCCATTCAGGTTGCCGTCGGCGGTAAGATAATTGCCCGCGAGACGGTTAAGGCACTCAGAAAAGACGTGCTTGCCAAGTGCTACGGTGGTGATATTACCCGTAAGAAGAAGCTGCTTGAAAAGCAGAAAGAGGGTAAAAAGCGTATGCGCAAGCTCGGCTCGGTTGAAATTCCGCAAGAGGCATTTATGGCTGTGCTTAAGCTTGACGAATAGTTTAAATATGCAAAGAAAAGCCCACTTGTCCCGCGGCACAATTGGTTTTTATTATTTGTATTACTGATTTATAACTATACAGCCCTGTGGGCAGACCTCGGCGCATTTGCCGCAGGAAGTACACTTATGTGTATCGATGCTTGCCAAGAAGTTTTCAACCTTAATAGCATCATGCTCGCAAACCTTTGTACATTTCATACAGCCGATGCAGGCAGCGTCGCACTTTTTACGTGCTACTGCGCCTTTTTCAAGGTTGTGGCAGGCAACCGTAACTTTTGAGTCGTACGGAATAAGCGCGATAACCGAGCTCGGGCACACCTTAGCACATTTAGCGCAGCCGACACATTTTTCTCTGTCCACACGCGCCCTGCCGTCTATAACCTTAATGGCATCATAGTCGCAAGCAGCAACACAGTCACCAAAGCCCATACAACCGTATTTGCAGGCTAACTGACCGCCGTACAACAGCTTTGCCGAAGCGCAGGACTGACGGCCTTCGTAGACGTAATCGGTGTTCACGCCCTCTGAAGAGTGGTTACAGCCGACCGCGGCAACGAACCTTTCGGTCTTGATTTCAACACCGAGCAGTTCTGATAATGCCTTTGCCGTCGTCTCACCGCCGGGGGTACATTTATACGGCTCTGCCTCGCCCGAGGCTATAGCTTCAGCATAACCGTCACAGCCTGCAAAGCCGCAGGCACCGCAGTTAGCACCGGGGAGACATTCGCGTATTTCCTCAACACGCTTATCTACAGGCACCGCCATAATTACAGACGCGACCGACAGAATAATACCGAAAACAAAACCAACACCCGTTATAATTAAAACAGCATATAAAATACCCATTTATTTACCCCCTATTCCGGCAAAGCCTAAGAATGAAAGGGAAACGAGTGCCGCCGCGATAAGGGTAATCGGCAGTCCCTTTAAAAATTCGGGGATTTCAGAGCGTTCAAGTCGCTCGCGCACACCCGCGAATATAACCATAGCAAGCATAAAGCCAAGACCTGCGGCCAGCGCATTAATCATAGAGTCAAAATAATTATAACCCTTGGTAAAGTGCAGCATTGTAATACCGAGCACTGCGCAGTTGGTGGTGATAAGCGGCAGATAAACGCCGAGAGCATTGTAGAGGCTCTTAATATACTTTTTAAGTGTGATTTCGAGCAGCTGCACGATAGCCGCGATTACAAGAATAAAGAGCAGCGTCTGCAGATATTCGAGCCCGAGCGGCACTAATACATACGCATAAAGCGGATATGTTACGGCGGTGGAAATCAGCATAACGAGGGTTACCGCAACGCTCATACTGAATGCCGTTCCCGTCTTCTTGGATGTACCGAGGAAGGGGCAGATGCCGAGGAATTTTGCGAGAATCATATTCTCGGTGAGAATTCCCGCGAGCAGAATAGGAATTACATTACTGAACATCTTCTGCCACCTCGCTTTCACGTGTGCAGGTGCCCTTCATAGGACATTCGCCGCAGGCGTTGCAGTCGACCGCCTTTTTGCCCTTTAAGGTAGCGAGCTTGTTAGAAACGGCAACCAGAATGCCGAATACGAAGAAGCCGCCGGGGGGCAGGAGCATAACTATCATCGGGTCGATAAACTCTGCAGTAATGGGGAAGGAGAAGAGTGTGCCCGCGCCGATAAGCTCGCGGATAGCACCCATAACGGTAAGTGTAGCGGTAAAGCCGATACCCATACCGAGTCCGTCAAGTATACTCGGCAATACAGGGTTTTTAGAGGCAAACATCTCTGCTCTGCCGAGAATTATACAGTTAACAACTATAAGCGGCAGGTAAATACCGAGAGCCGCGTCGATAGAGGGCAGAAATGCCTTAACGAGCATCTGCACTATCGTAACAAAACCCGCAATAACGGTGATATAAGCGGGGATTCTAACCTTGTTCGGTATAATATTGCGAAGCAGCGAAATTACAAGGTTAGAGCCAATAAGAACTACCGTTGCCGCAACACCCATACCGATACCGTTTATGGCAGCGGTTGAAACGGCGAGCGTCGGGCAGGTGCCGAGCATAAGGCGCAGTACTGGATTTTCCTTTATAATACCGTTGGTAACATAACCTAAATATTTTTTATCCTTCATTACTGCACCTCCTCTAAAGTATTTTTAGCTTCGAGATACTCATTCAGAATATCCATCGAGTCATTAACTGCACTTGTTACTGCGCGAGATGTAATGGTTGCGCCCGTAACGGCGTTAATTTCGCCATCCTTTGCGCCGTTTTTAACTACGGTGAGTTTCTCGTTTTTGCCTTTATACTGATTATAAAAATTCTCTTTGGTTACATTCTGACCGAGCCCCGGTGTTTCATCGGCAACGCTTAAAATGTTTACGCCGATTACCGCGCCCGTCTCATCAAATGCGGTCATAACCTTAACATCGCCGCCGTAACCCTTAGCAGAGTCAGTTATTATATAACCGTTTATTTTGTCCCCGCTCTTAGCGATGTAAAAATCATTCTCGCCCTCGACCTTTTCATAGGTGCTTTCAGGAATGAGCGCCTCCATAGCCTGCGTGGCTGTGGCTGCGTCGATTTCTGCGATTTTTGCCTTGGTTACCTCGTTGGTGGCTGCGAGTGCCGCCGATACTACAAGACAAATCACCGTCAGCACAACTATTGCCTTGAAAACATCGGTATACTTTTTAAAGAATACTGCAAATTTATTCATTGTGGCTTACCTCCGTTCCAAAGGGTTTACGGGCGGTAAGACGGTTAATATGCGGTACTAAAATATTCATAAGCAGTATCGCATAGGATGTGCCTTCGGGCAGAGCCGCAAGCTCGCGGATAACCACCGTGAGTATACCGCAGCCGACACCGAATATAACGTGACCGAGCGGCATAGCAGGACTTGTTACATAGTCGGTAGCCATAAATATTGCGCCGAGGAAAAGTCCACCGCTTAAAATGCTTGCAAGCGGGTCGGCACCGAGTATCCAGGAGAATACAAACACAGTACCGATAAAGCAAACGGGGATTACGGGGGAGATAACACGGCGAAGAATGAGATACAGTCCGCCGATAAGCAGCAGTATCGCCGAGGTTTCCCCAATAGAGCCCGAGTGCATACCGAAGAAGAGCTCTTTAATTATGTATTCGCCGCCCGCAAGCGGTGTTGCCGAGCTTACTATATCGCCGAACGGCTCGTAGAACTTGGTCATAGCCGCAGGGAAGGATACGAGAAGCACTATTCTGGCGGCAATAGCGGGGTTAACGAAATTTTGACCGAGGCCGCCGAACATCTGCTTAACAACTATTATAGCCACCGCGCTGCCCACAGCCGCCATCCAGACGGGCAGTGAAGATGGTAAGTTAAGGGCTAAAAGCAGACCCGTAACTACTGCGCTCATATCGCCGAGCGAGTTCTCTTTTTTGGTCAGCTTATTCCATACAAATTCGCTTAGCACCGCCGACGCTATACTTACAGCGATTACCAGCGCTGCGCGGTAACCGAAAAGGATAATACCGTAAACGGTAGCGGGCAGAAGCGCGATTATAACATCGAGCATAATGCCGCGTGTGGTATCACCGCTTCTGATATGCGGTGAAGAGGAAACAATAAGTTTATTTTGCATTTTGTAACCTCCTTAAATGTTGTTTTGCGGTGCGCATAGCCGCGGTAAGCGGTCTGCCCGCGGGGCAGGTAAAACTACAGCTGCCGCATTCGATACAGGCGTTCACATTGAGTTGCTCGAGTGACATAAAGTTGTGGTCGATAGAGTGCTCTACCGCGCCCGGGGCTAATAACATCGGGCAGGCGGCGGCACAGCGTCCGCAACGTATGCAGGGCGTTATTTTCATCGGCTTGGTGTCCTTAAAGCAGAGAACCGCGTTGCTCTGTTTGGTAAGGCAGGTGTCGGTATCCTTAATCGCGTTACCCATCATCGGGCCGCCGAGAATTATTTTATCGGTGTTTTCATCGATTCCGCCGCAGAAAGAGAGTAGGTCTGCTACGCTTGTACCAACGGGAACTATAACGTTTTGGGGATTATTTACTGCATTTCCGTCAACCGTAATGCGACGACTTACGAGTGGCATGCCTGTGCGGATATATTTGTTCAACGCCGAAATACTCGTAATATTCATTACGGCGCAGCCGACGTCGGCAGGTAGTTTTCCAAGCGGTATTTTACGTTTTGTTGCAGTATAAACGAGCATCTTTTCAGCGCCCTGAGGATAACGGGTATCAAGCTTCATCAGCTTAACTGCATCGTCCTCATCGCGTCGGTCAGCTGCAACCTCGTAAAGCTTTTCAATAGCCTTCGGCTTGTTACTCTCAATCGCAATAATTATCTTTTTAAGTCCAAATAGATTTTTTAATAGGTATACACCATCTAAAATATCGTCGTGGTTTTCCACACATTCACGATAGTCACTCGTTATGTATGGCTCACATTCAGCGCAGTTTATAATAAGTGTATCAAGCGTGTCGCCCGATAGCGGTGCTAACTTAATATGTGTCGGGAAACCTGCGCCACCGAGTCCCACAAGACCGCTGTCACGGCAGGCTTTAATTAAATCGTCGGCGCTTTTCACACTTACGGGTTTAAGTTCGGGGTCGGGTGTCATCTCGCCGTCCGACTCGATAACAACCGCGTCAACGTCACCTGCGGGCAGTGTGACCTTTTTAATCTCCTTTACCGTACCCGAAACGCTCGAATGAACGGGCACGCTGAGAGGCGCCTCACTGTCACCGATTTTTGTGCCGACAAAAACCTTATCTCCCTTTTTTACAAGCGGCTGGCAAGGTGCACCTATATTTTGCTTTAGCGGAATGGTTACTGCTGCTGGTGGTGGCATAATAACCGATTCAGCCTCGGCAGTGTTTTTGCGGTGCGGAACGTGTGCGCCGCCCGCTATTTTGCCAAGGGGTTTTAAAATGGTTTCGGTTAAACTCATAAATCAACCTCCGATTTGTATATTTATACAAATTAATAATACCATATTCGAGTTCATTTTACAAGTTTATAGTTGACATTACTAATATTTTCTTTTAAAATATAAAAATGAAATCCATTTTCAAATTCGGAGGATATTATGAAATCACCTGAAGGATATAAAACGAGGCAGCGCGAAACGGTTGAGCGGTGTCTGAAAGAAAATGCCGACCGTCATTTAACGGTCGACGATATCGTGGCTCTGCTTAAAAGCAGCGGCAGCGATGTCGGCAGGACTACGGTCTACCGCACACTTGAGAAAATGGTGGGGGAAAATAAGGTGCGCCGCTACAGTGTGCCTCAGGGGGACAGTGCCTGCTTTCAGTATATAAATGCGCGCGAGCGTACCTGCGAGCATTTTCATCTTAAATGTAATTCCTGCGGCAGGCTTCTGCATATGGAGTGCGAGCATTTTTCACGCCTTGCCGCCCATATAGGCGCCGAACACGGCTTTAAGGTAGATAACTTTAAAACCGTTCTTTACGGTGTGTGCAAGGATTGTCAGGAGGTATAGTTTATGAAAAAAATAGTAGCAATACTTTTGTGTGTAGCCTTTTTACTCGTTGGCTGCGGTGAGGGTGATAAAAAGAAGGATGACAAAAGGCTAAGTATAGTAACCACAGAATTTTATCAGTACGATTTTGCCCGTACTATAGTCGAGGATGACGCTGATGTTACCTTGCTCGTACCTGCGGGTACCGATATCCATTCCTTTGAGCCGACGGCGGCAGATATCGCAAAGATACAACAGTGCGATATCTTCTTTTATACGGGCGGTGAGTCGGATAGCTGGGTAGAGCAGATAACCGAGAATATCGATACCGAAAAGACCAAGGTTGTAAGACTTGCGGATTATATTTACGGCAGTGAGAATATGGAGGACGAACATTATTACACTTCGCCCGAATATGCAGTGACGCTCTTAGGTGCTATGAGCAGTGAAATAGGCTATTACAACCGCAGTAATTATAGATTGTTTTTTGCGCGGCAGGAGGCTTATGCAGATAAAATCAAAGAGATATCGGACAAGCTTATGAGGGTTATAGAAAAAAGCGATAATAAAACCATAGTTGTAGCAGACCGCTTCCCGTTTTATCATATGACCGAGCTTTACCGGCTCGAGTATGTTGCCGCGTTTGATAGCTGTGACCACGATACCGACGCCGATGTCGCTACCGTGACCCGCCTTATCGGAACGGTAAAGGAAAAGAAAATACCGGTAGTTTACCATATCGAAAACAGTAATAAGCAGTTAGCAAATACCGTCGCTGAGGCTACGGGTGCCGAGGTTGCCGAGCTTCATTCTTATCAGATTATCACGGCAGAGGAGTTCGAGGAGGGTGTTACCTATCTCGACCTGCTTGAGCGTAATTACGATGCGCTACTTAAAAACTTTCAGTAAGAAGGAATTATATAATGACACTAATTTCGGTTGAAAATCTATGCAAACGGTTTTCGTCAGAATATGTTTTGCGGGATATAAATTTCACGGTTGAAAAGGGTGACTCTTTTTATATCGTGGGTGAGAACGGCAGCGGCAAAACGACCCTTATAAAGCTGCTGCTGGGTCTGCTCGAGCCGACTTCGGGTGAGATAAAGTATGACGGCATCAGTAAAAACGAGATAGGATATCTGCCGCAGCAAAATGAAATACAGTCGGATTTTCCCGCCTCGGTGCGCGAGGTTGTAATGTCGGGCTTTTTGAACCGTTCTTCATTTTTGCCCTTTTATAACGCGGCGCAAAGAGAAGCGGCGGCTGAAATAATGAAGAAAATGCATATTGAAGGACTCGAAAATAAGTCCTTCCGTGAGTTATCGGGCGGTCAGAAGCAGCGCGTCCTACTTTGTCGGGCACTGTGTGCCGCAAAAGGCGTTTTACTGCTTGATGAGCCGCTTACCGCCCTCGACCCGCTGGCATCGGCAGAGTTTTATGATATGATTAACGAGCTAACGGGGCAGGGCGTTACGGTTATAATCATTTCACACGACGTTCAGTGCGCCGTAAAGTACGGCAATAAAATATTGCACCTCGGTAAAAACGAGACCTTTTTCGGTACCGCGCACGAATATTGCCATTCGTCTATCGGCAAAAAAATGTTGGTGGAGGGGCACAGTCATGACTGATTTTACGGAAGTTTTTTCATATTTTCAGTACGATTTCGTCAGAAATGCGCTGGTTGTCGGCTTGCTTTTGTCGGTGAGCGCTGCACTCTTGGGTGTCAGCTTGGTGCTTAAAAGGTATTCGATGATAGGTGACGGACTCTCTCACGTCGGTTTTGGTGCGTGTGCGGTAGCTCTGCCGCTCGGTATTACTCCGCTTTATTTTTCGATACCCGTTGTTATTGTAGCGGCATTTTTATTGCTGCGATTGGGTAAAAACAGTAAAATCAAGGGGGACGCGGCTATTGCGTTGGTATCGAGCAGTGCGCTGGCTATCGGCTATACCGTAATAAAGCTGACGGGTAAGGGCAGTGTCGATATAAGTAACTTTATGTTCGGCAGCATATATACCGTAAACACCGAGGATATGATAGTCACGGCGGTCTTGTCGGCGGCGGCTATCACGCTTTACGTGCTTTTTTATAATAAGCTTTTCGCCGTGACCTTTGATGAAGAATTCGCATTAGCTACGGGCATTAAGGTATCGCGCTATACTACTCTGCTCGCCGTTCTTACCGCCGTTACGGTGGTGGTCGGTATGCGTATGATGGGCGCGTTGCTGATTTCGAGCCTTATCATTTTCCCCGTGCTTACCGCGTCGCGTGTGTGCAAAAGCTATCGCAGCGTTATAGTTACGTCGGTGAGCGTGTCGGTCGTAAATTTCCTTTTGGGGATTACGTTATCCCTTGTTCTCAATACCTCACCGGGCTCGAGCGTGGTAATCGTTAACCTCATCGTTTTCGTGATTTTCACCATCATCGGAAGGTTTTTAAAAAATAATTAAAATTCGGCATAAAAAAGGCTTGCAAAATCATAATAAATAGTGTATAATACTTAGGCACTCGAAAGAGCGCCTATATATCGCGGGGTAGAGCAGTTGGTAGCTCGTCGGGCTCATAACCCGGAGGTCGCAGGTTCAAGTCCTGTCCCCGCAACCAAAAAGAAACACACCCAAACGGGTGTGTTTCTTTTTGCTTATGGGAAAGATTTAAATTTGTGTTTTCGGTTATGAGTCCGACGAGCGTGCTCGTGGGGCAACAACGCCGCACGCGTCCGGGGGACGGTGCAGTAAGGCGT
>JAZULY010000040.1:0-2844 GCA_045603355.1 Acutalibacteraceae bacterium
GCTACGATCCGACTTCCCGATGAAATCAAGGCGGTAGAGTTAAAGGTAAACGAAATAATTTTAGAAGGCATCGCGGTTGAAAACAAGGAAATGCCGATAGATGAAGCTAAGAAACTCGGCGCAATGGCGTTGTTTGGAGAAAAATACGGCGACACCGTAAGGGTAGTAAAGGTAGATGATAAATCTATCGAATTCTGCGGTGGTACACACATTGATAATACCGCTAAAATCGGTCTTTTCCGTATTGTTTCCGAATCAAGCGTTGCCGCAGGCGTTCGTCGAATCGAGGCGGTTACAGGTATGAACGTAGTGGCTCTCCTCGACAAAAAGGACGCTCTGATAACCGACACCGCAGCAGCATTAAAACTCGGTAATTCCTCTGAAATAGCCTCTCGTGCAGCTGCTTTAACGGCAGAGCTTAAAGAAACACAGAAAGCAGTCGAAAAGCTTGAGGCAAAAATCGCATCGGGCAAGCTGACCGATATACTAAACTCAGCACAGCAGGTAGGCGATATCACCGTTATCAGCGCGGTGGTTGAAAAGTCCTCTGCCGATGAAATCCGCTCTATGTGCGAAAGCATTAAGGCTGAAAACGAAATGGCAGTTGCAGTATTAGCCGCTGTGGGTGATAAGCTTACCTTCTGCGCCGCAGCAGGAAAAGGCGCCGTAACAAAGGGCGCGCACGCAGGTAACCTTGTTCGTGAGGTCGCAAAAATAGCAGGCGGTAACGGCGGCGGTAAACCCGATATGGCAATGGCAGGCGGCAAAGATTTAGGAAAAGCCGCAGATGCTGTTGCAGCGGTTTCGGAGCTTGTTAAAGCACAGATAGGAGAATAAATATGGATTGTCTGTTTTGTAAAATAGTCGCAGGCGAAATTCCGTCGACCAAGGTTTACGAGGATGATGCGGTTTATGCCTTCCTCGATATCGACCCGCAAGCACCTTTTCACGCTATAGTTATCCCGAAGCAGCATATAAAATCTGCTGCCGATATAACGGCAGAAAACAGTGCCGTTATAAGCCGTATTTTCGAGGCTATCTCCAAAATCGCAAAGCAGGAAAACCTCGAGAAAGGTTTTCGTGTGGTTAATAACTGCGGTGAAGAGGGCGGTCAGACGGTAGGTCACATTCATTTCCATTTGCTTGCCCGCCGTAATTTGCAGTGGCCTCCAGGTTAAAAATTTAAACGAGGTAAAATGATATGTCTGAATTTTACACAATGAAAATCGCAGGACTCGAGCGTAATCTTAAAAAATTCCCCGTAAACGATAAACTCGATATAGCCGCCTTTATCCTTTTCGGCGATACCGAGGTTACCGTTGCCGCGGCAACCGAATTATTAAAAAAGGTGCCCGAGTTCGATATTATACTTACCCCCGAGGCTAAGAGTATTCCATTAGCTTATGAAATGTCCCGTCAGTCGGGCAAGCCCTATATCGTAGCCCGTAAAGGCGTTAAGGTTTATATGGGTAACCCCATAAGCGTCAGCGTGCGCTCTATCACTACCGACCACGTGCAAGAGCTCTTTTTAGGTGACGATGATGCCGCAAAAATGAAGGGTAAGCGCATACTTATTGTTGATGATGTTATCAGCACAGGCGAATCCTTAGTTGCAGTTCAAAAGCTTGTAGAGACTGTAGGCGGAATTTCAGCCGCGAGTTGTGCAGTTTTAGCCGAGGGTGACGCAGCCGAGCGCGAAGATATCATCTTCTTAGAGCCGCTACCGTTGTTTTTTAAATAATAATTAAAGCAGATTTGTCTTTACAAATCTGCTTTTTTCATAAAACGGCATATTTTCCACAAATTAACTCTATTGGGTTAAACTTTTTAATTCAAATGAGTTAACATTGAATTATCTCAAAAGGGTTAGGTGAACGATATGGTGATTGGTCAAGCAGTCAAACACAGAATTATAGAACTGTGTGAGCAGAGAAAAATTTCTCTTAACAAGCTTTCCACTATTTGCGGAATTACACAATCAACACTTAATAATATTGTCAGCGGTCGTAACAACAGTACGACCATTTCAACAATAAAGAAAATATGCGACGGACTTGAAATTTCCGTTATAGAATTTTTCGCGTGTGAGCTGTTCCAAAATCTTGAACAAGAAATAAAGTAGGTATCAGTATGAACCTAATCAAAACCAGACCGATGATAATAAGCGCAGTATTTGCATTATTAGCATCGGTTTTTGTTTTTTCGGCGAGCCCGGCGGCTATTTTGACGGCGGCGACTATATGTTTTGCTGCATTCATAATATTTTTATGCATTAAACCGCTTCGAGAAGCATCAGTTATTGCGGCGGTTATATTTTTAATGCTCTTGAATGCGGCGCGCATATATGACAGTGCATTAAGTACGCTTGAGAATACCTCTCACGCAACCTTTAATATTTCGGGTACTGTTACAAATGTAGATTACGATGAGGATTTTTCTATAATCACCGTAAAGGTTACAGAGGCTGACAGTAATTTGCCAAGGAACATCAAGGTCGACCTCGTTTACTATAAAGAGGGGCTGACGGTCGGTGACGAAATCGAAGCCACCGCCTTTATCGGCGGACTAAAGGATTCAGAGTACCGCGCTTCCTCCTATGCCGACGGTGTATACGCGAGCGGGCATTTAAGTGAGCTGAAAGAACGTCACAGCGGCGGTAATTTGTACAGTTTGAACGAAGGCGTAAAGAGTAAGGTTAAAAACACGCTTTTTTCAAATATGTCCTATAATTCAGCCGCCCTTTCCACCGCTATGACAATAGGTGACAGAGCCTCTCTGACCGATGACTTTAGCATCAGTGTTCGTCGCAGCGGTGTAAGCCATGTGCTGGTGGTATCGGGTCTG
>JAZULY010000041.1:0-2028 GCA_045603355.1 Acutalibacteraceae bacterium
CATCGGGCTTGTAATGGTCTCACCGCCTGCAGGAGTGGCAACGGGTGCAGGGGCAGCGGCAGGAGCGGCGGCAGGAGCCGGAGCAGGTGCTGCAGCGGGAGCGGCTACGGGAGCCTGAGCGGGTGTTTTAATCTCGGCAGCGTCAACTGCCTCTAAAGTGATTTCATAAGCTGTTCCGTTTACGGTTACCTTGTAAGTTTTCATTTTCATTACCTCATTTACTTAGATTTTTTTAAAAGAAAGAACACGGATGCCCGAAATATCGGTACCCATCTCTTCAGCAGCAGCCGCACAAACAGCCGCAATAATTTCCTGACGGTTCTCAATTACCTGATTCTGAATACCCGCAACAGGTACATTTACAACCTCTTCTGTTTTTTGTTCGGTTTTAGCGCCCGAACACAGTTTACTCATTATTTTACAGATAAGAACAATAAAAATGAGTCCTATGAAAACGACACCTATACCCATTACTACAACAAAGGCATTCGGCACCTTTTCAACCGGCAGCGCATAACCTAAAAACAAATTATCCAACACCTAACGCACCTCCCAAAAAGTTATTAAAGATAATTAATTTTTTAACAAACATTAATCGATATCATTTTAATATAAAACTGCAATTAAATCAACCGTTTTTTCTATTTTTTTACAAAATATTTTTCAGTTTTTATTATTACCTATTTAAGCAAATTTATAAATAAAGCACCTACTCGCGTAGGTGCTTTAGAAAAATTTCAACTATTCGCGGTTTCAGAATTTTCAAATCGCGCTCATCGTAACAGAAATGTCCCGAATTTTCCAAAATAGTAATTTCGATTTTTGGATTTCGCGCGAGATATTTTACCGCCTTCCCCGACACAAGCTCATCGTGCCGCGACTGAAAAGCATAAATAGGGTTTCCCACCCTTTTAATATCCCGTCTGACCCTTTTAATAAGGGACAGCAATTCAAGGAATCGCGGTATCCAACCGATATATGTAAACAGGTTCTTTTCGGTTTTAATACTGCAAGCGCGTCTTGTAATCGCGGCATCGGTATCATCATCGCGCACCTTGCCGAAGAGCAACTTTAGTGCATTAACAATCAACTTACGGCTAAGCGCCACTTTAAGCGGGACGTTAAGCAGTACCATCGCCCTCACCTTGCCGTGGTCAATCCCTTTAAGAGCAGACTCGATTGCCAGCAGCGTACCCATAGAATGAGCGATAATGAATATCCGATTATATTCTCGGCTGAGCTTATAAAGCATAGCGTCTACCTGCCCCTGCCACCTTTCCATAGAGGTGTTTGAAAAAGCCGAAACGTTCTTACCGTGGCCGTCAAGCAGGATGTTATATATAGACCAGTCTTCTCGCACTGTATCAAGCAGGACATCAAAATGGCGCGGTGTACCCAAAATGCCGTGTATCATAAGCACCGCCGTATCTTTGCGGGGTGATACACGGATATATTCCTTATGCTCCATACTCTCCCCTCCCGAAAGTATTATATTCACGGATAAGACACGGAATCCTACCCTATCTTACACTGTTTTCTAAAACCCTGGCATAATAATACTTAACAATATATATTACAAAAAAAGAACATAAAAAAGAAGCAAGCGAAAATACAAATATCCACAAAGATTGAGATGTACCAAATAGCCTCGAAAGTATCACCCCTAGTAATGCGAATGGCGCTACCGCGGCTTTCGAAACCTTTTCTAACAATGGCAATTCTTTGGCAGAAACCATTATCACAGAAATTAATATCATAAGACCTATGATAGCTGCATTAATTAATACAAGCACTAACAACAATTTGATTTTTGTTTCACCTGTCAGTGGTGTGACTAAAAAACAACCGCATGCAAAGGTGAGTGAAATAACCATACATTCCATACCAAAAAATAGGTTTAAATGTTTTGTCATTGGTTTCTTTATAAATTTAAATACAACATACAAAATAAAAGCCAAAGCAACAGAAGGCATAACACCAAAAATACTTGTTTTATAATTGTCGCTTGTCATCGTTATGAAAAAAGAC
>JAZULY010000042.1:0-7706 GCA_045603355.1 Acutalibacteraceae bacterium
CAGAACTGGAACGACGGTAAATCTCAAGAGTATAAGGACCGTAAGGTTTATGATATTGCAGGCTCTGTTCTTACCCACGAGGGTGTTTTTCCCGAGCAGACAAAGGATGAATGTAACTGCGAAGCAAATACTCCTGACGGCACCTATCTTTTCACGACCGCTACCTGCCCTAACTGTAAAATAGCCTGCGCGCTTCTTGATAAAGCGGGTGTTGCTTACGAAAAGTTGCTTGCAAACGAGTATGCCGATATGGTGAACGAGTTTGGCATTAAGCAGGCTCCGACACTCGTTGTAGTCAAGGACGGTACAGTTTCAAAATATGCCGGCGTTTCGGACATTAAGAAAATGCTCGGTGCATAAGGAAAAGAAAATATGTATGATATTATAATCATCGGCGGCGGCCCTGCGGGGCTGACCGCCGCCCTATATGCCCGCAGGGCAAACAAAACCGTTCTGGTAATCGAAAAAGCAACCTTTGGCGGTCAGATTACCTTTTCGCCCAAGGTTGAGAATATCCCTGGGTTTGCGACAATAACGGGTAATGAATTTGCAGAAAAATTAGTTGAGCAGGTCTTAGAACAGGGTGCTGAGGTTGAATGCGCCGAAGTATTGAGTGTCTCAAACGGGGACACTAAAACCGTGCATACCGATAGCGGAGATTTTGAAGCTAAAGCCGTTATCATTGCTACGGGCGCCAGACACAGAATGCTCGGATGTGACAACGAAGAAAAATTTGTTGGAGAAGGCATATCCTTCTGCGCGGTTTGTGACGGTGCTTTTTACACGGGTAAGACAGTAGCGGTTATCGGCGGCGGAAATTCCGCTTTACAAGAGGCGTTACTGCTTTGCGACCTGGCAAAAAAGGTATACGTTATACAGAATCTTGACCATTTCACGGGAGAAAGCAAATTAGTTGAACAATTAAAGGCTAAAAGCAACGCCGAACTCATTTTGGGTACGGTGGTTGACAGGCTCCTCGGTGACGATGAATTTGCAGGTATAACGATTAAGAATAATAATGGCGACAAACACGATTTAGCGCTTGACGGAATGTTCGTTGCCATAGGTCTTATCCCGCAGAACGAGCCATTTGAAGAACTGATAGCACTCAACGAATGGGGTTATGTCGATGCAGGTGAAAACTGCCTGACGTCATCTGACGGTATATTCGTTGCGGGCGACTGCCGCTCTAAGCGCATACGACAGGTTGCCACGGCTGCCGCCGACGGCGCAGTAGCCGCGCTTGCCGCTTGCGATTATATTGACCGATAATCTTCAAAAACGATGGCATCATCAACAGATGGTGCCATTACTTTTGTGATAATATATAATGAAAACTTTGGTATAATAATTTTGTATTTTATAAAAGGAAAGATAATATGCAGAAATCATCAAAAAAGAATTTACTTGACGGCACCGTTATAGGCGCGGCGCTTTTCTCGATGTTTTTCGGCGCAGGTAATATGATTTTCCCGCCCTATTTGGGACTAAAATCGGGAACAGCGTGGATTATAGCCTTCCTTCTCTACTTTATTGCCGATGTCGGACTTGCGATAATTGCCCTGATAGCGCAAATAAAGGTAGGCGGAGCCAGACCGCTATTAGAACCCTTTGGAAAAAGAATGGGTCCGATATTTATGTTTATTGTAATGCTCTGCATAGGACCGATTATCACCATACCGAGAACGGCAGCCACGACCTATGAGTTATCTATAACTCCCCTTTTCCAAAACTTCAATATGCCGTTTTTTTATGTCATTTTCTTCACGGTAGTTTTGCTGCTGTGTATTAAAAAGAGCGCGGTAGTAGATATAGTCGGCAAAATTCTGACACCCGTGCTTTTCGTAGGGCTTATGATTTTGATAATCATAGGCGTTATTAATCCTCTCGGAGAAATCAATATTCCCCCGCGTACCGTCAGCGTAGTTGCAAGCAGTATAGAGGCAGGCTACCAGTCAATGGATGTGCTCGCGGCTTTAATTTTTGGTGTGTTGGTAATCGGCTCACTGAATGACAGAGGTTACAATAAAAAAGAGGAAAAATTCAGGGTCACCGCAATATCGAGCGCGGTATCGGGCGTGGCTCTTATGGTAATATATTTAGGACTCACCTATTTAGGGGCAAGCGCCTCGGCACATTATAATATGCATATAACCCGAACCGAGCTGCTCATATCAATAATCAAGACACTAATCCCCGGCACCACGGGCATTATATTCTTCGCGGTAATAGCGGGACTCGCGTGTCTGACAACCGCGATTGCCCTTACGGGCTCTGCGGCGGAGTATCTGTCAAATATAACGAAAAATAAAATTAAGTACCCTGTGGTAGTTATACTAATATGTATTTTTGATACCCTTATCTCCTGCCTTGGAGTTGAGCAGTTAATCAACATCGCCTCCCCCATTTTAAGCATTATATACCCGCCGATACTTGTAATTGTTATCCTTAGTTTAATACGCGAAAAACTAAACCTCGCGTGTTTCCGTGCCGCGGGATATACCGCACTTTTAATATCGGTAGCGTCTGTTCTGCCCTTGTTCGGCTTTGAGCTGCCATTTATTCGTATGCTGCCACTCTCCAGCATTGGTTTCGCGTGGCTGATACCCTCCGCTATTGCAGGAATTGTCGGCTGGACTATAGGAAATCTTACAGAAAACAGAAAAAGGCAAAAAGCTCTGTAACATTATTGCAGTTATTGCTGTTTTGTGGTAGAATAACACGGAACGGAGTAGATAAAAATGCAGTTTAAAATCGTGGGCGGCGCATTTTCTTACGGTGCAAACACCGTGCTCGAATGTGTGAATTTTGAAATTAAAGACAAAGAGAAAATAGCCGTTGTCGGTAGAAACGGCTGCGGTAAAACGACACTGCTGAAATTAATCAGCGGTGAGATTTCGCTTGACAGAAACGACGGAATTAAGGATAACTATATCATAAATTCGGGTGTTAAGAGTATCGGGTGGCTAAAGCAAACCGCTTTTCAGGATGACAGTATTACTCTAATTGAGGAAATTCGCAAGGTATATGCGCCTATAATCGAAATTAAGGCGAGGATGGATGAATTATCCCTTCTCCTTGAAACCTCGTCTGACGAAGAAAAAATCAAGGAATTTGCCGCCTTGCAGGAGCGTTTTAATACGCTTGGCGGATATTATTTTGAGAAAGAATATGAAACCGTAATTAAAAAATTTGGTTTTACAAATGAGGATAAATTAAAGCCGTTATCTGATTTTTCGGGCGGTCAGCGCACCAAAATCGCCTTTATTAAACTGCTGCTGAGCAAACCCGATATACTTCTGCTTGATGAGCCGACCAACCATCTTGACGTTGAGTCTATAGAATGGCTCGAAGAATACATACGCGCATATGAAAAATCGGTTGTTATAGTATCGCACGACCGTATGTTTTTGGATAATACGGTCAATATAGTTTATGAAATTGAGTATGGTGAGACCTACCGATATGTAGGAAACTATACCGATTTTGTAAGGCAGAAAAAGGAACTGCGCGCAAAACAGCGCAAGGATTATGAGTTCCAGCAAAAAGAGATAGCGAGACTCCAGGCTATTATCGAGCGTTTTAAAAACAAGCCGACAAAGGTTGCAATGACCCGTTCAAAGCTAAAGGCTATCGAGCATATGGTAAAGCTTGATGCACCTGAGAATGCAGATACCAAAACATTCCATATTGATTTTCAGCCCGAACAGAAAAGCTTTAAAGATACGCTTTCGGTAAGGGATTTGAAAATCGGCTATGATAAGGTTTTATCTACTGTAAACGTTAATATACTCAGAGGCGAGCGCGTAGGTATAATCGGCGCGAACGGACTCGGTAAATCGACCTTTTTGAAAACCGTTACATCGGGCATACCTGCCATCGGCGGTGAGTTTTCCTTCGGAAGCAACGTAACCGTCGGTTATTTTGACCAGCAAATTTCACAGAGTGCGAGCAGTAAGACGGTGCTCGATGACTTTTGGGATGAATTCCCCTCCCTTTCGGAAACCGAAGCCCGTCGGGCTCTCGGCGCATTTTTGTTTACGGGTGACGATGTGTTTCACGAGGTATCCTCGCTCTCGGGCGGCGAACGTGTACGGCTCACACTTTGCAAGGTATTACGCAGAAAACCTAACTTTTTAATACTCGATGAGCCGACTAACCATATGGATATTATCGGCAAGGAAACGCTTGAGGATATGCTGCTGTCTTACGAAGGTACGGTGCTTTTCGTTTCGCATGACCGCTATTTCATTCAGAAGATTGCCACCTCCCTTTTGGTATTTGAAAAGAATGAGGTAAAGTACTACAAATACGGCTATGAGCAGTATTTAAAGGAAATGGCACAGGCGAGTATCGGTGCCCCCACTACTGCGCAGAGTGAGAAAAAAGAAAAGAAAACCTATACTACTCCAGGTAAAGAAAAGGCAAAGCTCGAGCGCCGCATTAAAAAACTCGAAGAACAGATATCGGCGAGTGAAGAGAAAATTACAAAAATTAAAGAGCAATTAGCCGACCCTGAAATCTTTACTGATTATATAAAACTTGATGAACTGCAAAAACAGCTTGAAGCAGAGGAAGAAAATCAGCTTTTACTGCTTGAAGAATGGGATAAAATAATATAAGGTGATAAAAATGAAAAAATACAGAAGTACAAAAGAAATTGTCGGTCTTGCTTCGTTAATCGCGTCTTCGCTCGCTTTCCTTGTTTTTATGATAATGTGCTATGCCGAAATAATGATTGCCATACCGCTCTTGTTTTTGGCGTTTGCGGCAATCATAATTTCCTATAAGGTGTATATATCGGGCAAGCGCAAGAGTGACCGCCATTTAGGCAGTGATAACAAAGACGATGCCGACGACAATATTTACAAAAACTCTAATATTGAATTATAATAGTAAAAGGACTTGCTTATAGCAAGTCCTTTTACTATTATATGTTTTTAATTGTATCCATTAGATATGCTGCGAATTCTTTACAGGTTGCGCCGTCGGTATTGCCCGTTACTACAACCTTTTTCTCGGTCTCGGTGCATATACTCATAGCGCGAGCGAGTTTTTCAGCCTTATCGGTAAATCCGATATGACGCAGCAGCATTTCGGTTGCCTTGAAGATGCTCGACGGGTTAGCGTACTCACCTATTCCCTGCTCTATCATACGGGGCGCCGAGCCGTGAATTGCCTCGAACATAGCGTAGTTGTCTCCGATATTGGCACTGCCCGCAGTACCTACGCCGCCCTGAATCTGCGCGGCTTCATCGGTAATGATATCGCCGTAGAGATTAGGCAGTACAAACACCTGAAATTTATCCCTGATTTCTTCATTTACGAGGTTGGCGGTCATAATATCAATGTACCAGTCCTCAGCCGTAATCTCGGGATAATTTTCGGCTACCTGATGGCAAATTTCGGTAAACTTACCGTCGGTCTTCTTCATAATATTTGCCTTGGTTACTATAGCGACATTGGTTTTACCGTTCTGACGCGCATACTCAAATGCAGCGCGGGCAATACGGCGCGTACCACAGTCGGTAGTAACCTTAAAATCTACTGCCAATTTGTCGGGCAGCTCTACACCGCGGCTACCGAGAACGTACTCACCCTCGGTATTCTCGCGGTAGAATATCCAGTCGATATTTTTCTCGGGCACGCAAACGGGACGAACGTTGGCGTATAAATCGAGCTCTCTGCGCATTGCAACGTTGGCACTCTCCATTGTGCCGCCCTTGGGCGTTGTCGTCGGGCCCTTTAAGAGAACATCGCATTTCTTTATTTCGGCTAAAACATCATCGGGAATCGCCTTGCCTACGGCTTCGCGGTTTTCGATGGTAAGTCCGTCAATAACGTTGAAGACTACGTGGCCGTCTGCCACCTCGTCAGCGAGCAAAAAGCCGATAAGCTCTTTAGCCTCGTTAACAATGATAGGACCGATACCGTCGCCGCCTATAATACCGATGGTGATTTTTTCACACTTCGAATAATCCTTAGCCGCCGCGCCGTTTTCCATAATTTCTACGCGTCTAAGCTGCTCTTCAAGCAGTATTCTGAACTGCTCGGTAGCGTTATCAATATACTGTTTCATTACTGTCCTATCTCCTTTGTGTATGCAAGCAGACTGCCTGCTTTAAGTATTGCTTTCTGTCTGTCGGTGAATGAACAAACGAGGGTATAATTCTCTTCCTTTGTAATATTTTTAAGGATAATCTCGCCCGAATCCATACCTGCGTAGACATTTGTGAGTTCTAACTCGTCCCCCTGATTTAAGCGGTCATAATCATCGGGATTCTTAAAGGTAAGCGGCATAATACCTGCGTTTATAAGGTTTGCAACGTGGATACGCGCAAAGCTTTTGGTAATAACCGCGCGAACGCCGAGATAAAGCGGCACGAGCGCTGCGTGCTCACGCGACGAGCCCTGACCGTAGTTTGAGCCGCCGACTATAATGCTTCTGCCCGCGGCCTTTGCGCGCTCGGGGAAGGTGGTATCACAAACGCCGAAGCAGAACTGCGATAAATGCGGAATATTTGAGCGGTAAGGCAGTATCTTAGCACCCGCCGGCATAATATGGTCGGTAGTTATATTATCCCCTACCTTTAAAATTAAGGGAGCTTTTAATGTGTCCTCCTGCGGGAAGCTGTCGGGGAACTTCTTTATATTCGGTCCGCGAAGCACCTCAAGGCTTGCAGCCTCTTCGGCACTTGCAGGCTCGATAACGGCAGAGTCATCGATTTTAAACTGTGTCGGCATTTCTACCTTGGGCATAAATCCGAGTTCTCTGGGATCAGTAATATAACCCGTAAGGGCGGCGGCAACTGCGGTTTCGGGGGATACTAAATAAACCTGACCGTCGGCAGTACCGCTGCGACCCTCAAAATTACGGTTGAAGGTACGAAGCGACACACCGCCTGAATTCGGCGAAAAGCTCATACCGATACACGGTCCGCAAGCACATTCAAGAAGACGCGCGCCCGAGGCTAAAATGTCAGTAAGTGCGCCGCACTCTGAGAGCATTGATAATACCTGCTTAGAGCCGGGTGAAATAGAAAGACTGACAAAAGGACTGATTACCTTACCCCTTAAGAGAGCAGCCACCTTCAGCATATCGAGAAGCGAAGAATTGGTACAAGAGCCGATACAAACCTGATCGACCTTTACGCCCTTAAGGCTTTCTACCGTAACAACGTTATCGGGGCTGTGGGGACACGCGATAAGGGGCTTTAATTCAGATAAATTGATATCAATAATCTTATCGTATACCGCGTCAGCGTCACTCGAGAGTTCTACATAATCCGCTTCTCTGCCCTGCGCCTTTAAGAATTCGCGGGTGGTTTCATCCGACGGGAAAATCGAGGTAGTAGCGCCGAGCTCTGTACCCATATTGGTAATGGTAGCGCGCTCAGGCACCGATAAGGTTTTAACACCCTCGCCGCCCCATTCGATAACGGCACCGACACCGCCCTTTACCGAGAGAATGCGGAGTATTTCAAGGCTTACATCCTTAGCGGTTACGAAATCGTTTAATTTGCCCGTTAGGTTGACCTTATACATTTTAGGCATAGTGATATGATATGCGCCGCCACCCATAGCAACGGCAACGTCAAGACCGCCCGCACCCATTGCGAGCATACCGATACCGCCGCCCGTAGGTGTGTGACTATCAGAGCCTATAAGGGTTTTACCCGGTATGCCGAAACGCTCTAAATGCACCT
>JAZULY010000043.1:0-1884 GCA_045603355.1 Acutalibacteraceae bacterium
AAAGAAGGTGATCTGTATATGGTGATAGAATCCCACGGACACTCTTTTGAATTAAAATATGGCTATTATGAAGAAACTGACAGAGAGTACGGAGAACCCGTTGTCATATATCCGGATCTGAAAAACAGTCCGATTTACACAAAAGACGGTTTTCCGCTTGTCACGGCGGTGCAGATTCCTTGTAAATACTACACGGTAGCAGAAGGACACGTACCGGAAGATTGCTGTAGCGACTGTATATATTATAAGGACAGCAAAAAGGAAATTGACATTTGCCTTTGTGAAAAGAAACGAAAACTAAAACAAGTGATTACGACCCATATGGGAGGCGATGACGGATGAGAAGGTTTAATGATACCAAAAAGCAAATCAAGGAGGGAGAGCAAAAAATGAAACATTCTTTTTCTAAAAAGTTTTTGAGCGTGTTCCTTTGTATCGCGCTTATTATGACCTGCTTGCCGATTTCGGTAATGGCAGCTTCGGCCTCAAGCGACCATATAAGTCGAGTGTCCGACCCATCTACAATGGATAACTGGCAAGATTTCTTCCTACCCGATGGCAAAATCTCCACAGAGAATGCCGGAGGCGTTTGGATGGATAAGTCTGTATTTACCGAAAACACTGAATTCGGTAATTCGGGCATCACGATGGATAACAACGATGCATTCTTGGTGGCTCTCTCTGCAATGGCAACCAATATGGCGGTAACGGGAATGTCGCATGTCCCGACCGATACTATGTTAATTTTGGATGTCAGCGGTTCAATGAACGATAATTCCGGCAACAACGATGTTGCGGATGAATTGGTAGAAGCCGCAAACGAAAGCATTGCTTCTTTGCTGGGGACGAATAAATTTAACCGTGTAGGTGTGGTTCTTTATTCAGGGCCTACCACACAGGGCGGCTCGGCAGGCGCGAACGATGCGGTTTTGATTTTACCTCTCGGTCGTTATGAAACAGGAACAAATGGTCAGTATTTGACCTATAACGTGTCAGGAGGCGGCAACAATACCACCGAAACAGTTTCGCTTAGTTCCAATGTGGTGTATGAAGGTACTGACGACGCACCCTTTAGAATAAGACCAAGCAAAACCGTTGTAGGCGGCACCTATACACAAAAGGGCATTATGTTGGCAGCTGATCAGCTTACCGCAGACGCTCTTGACACGACTTTAGAGGATGCGGTTCTTGGAACGATTCAGAGAAGACCGGTTATGGTGCTTATGTCGGACGGCGCACCAACCGTTAGCAGCACCGACTTCCAAAGTCCAACTTCGATTAACCTTGGTGACGGAACGGAAACGAGTGCGGCGCAGGGCTTTGTTAATCAGCTTACCGCCGCTTATGCAAAGAGCTTGGTAGAAGAAAAGTACGATACTGAGGCTCTTTTCTATACCATCGGTCTCGGCGTTTCTAATGATGCCGTAGCGCTCAGCGTTCTTGACCCCGATAATGAAAACGCATCGGTTGCTATAAACGATTTCTGGGCTCAGTGGAATAATACGGCTGTTGGCCGCACCGTAACCGTTCAGGCGAGAACCCAGTGGAGCGCTGCCAGAACCGTAACGAAAATTGCAGGTCTTGAACAAAATTATGTTGACAGATATATGGATGTCGAAAACGATAACAGTAGTCTTTCTTTGGGTGAAAAGCTAAAAGAAGCGTTTGCTGACATTATCGGAGAAATCAATTTGCAATCTAAGTACACTCCTACATTGTTTACTCAGGTCGGCGATGACCATTCCGGATTTAAATCTTTCGTAGATAAAATAGGTCAGTATATGCCGGTTACCGATATTAAGGGTATTTTAATTAACGATACTCTTTATTCGGGCGCAGACCTCGCCTCCAATTTCGTGGCAGGTGGCGGAAATCTCGGAACAT
>JAZULY010000044.1:0-2890 GCA_045603355.1 Acutalibacteraceae bacterium
GCAATTCTCATAACGATTTATGCGTACATTCCCGTGATTTTCTGCACCGTGATTTGTATGTTTTCTTTTGACGGGTTCTTTAAGGCAGGTATTTGCACGGTTGTGGCGTCTTGCGTGTATTACTGTATGGGGCATATCACAAATGCACTGTTCGGACTGAATGAAAACCATTATGAAGTGGATTTTCACAACTGGGCGCAGTGCGTTACGGGAAATGTCCACTTGATTGTTATAACGTCAATGCTGTTTATCAGTGTTGTTTTGTTTGTAATCGGTTTTTTGAGAGTTCGAAAATATAAAAAACGATAAATTTTGTTTATCAGTCTGTTTTAATATTGTTTATACAAAGAAAAACCCTACAACCTTTATTGGCTGTAGGGTTTCTTTTAATAATTTGCACCAAATTTGCGCCAAGTTTGCACCAAATCAAAAATGAGAGCAAAATAAAACCCCGAAAACCGTGATGGTTTCGGGGTTTTTGTAATCTTCGAAATAATACAGATTATCTCTTTGAGAACTGCGGTGCACGACGAGCGCCCTTGAGACCGTATTTCTTTCTTTCCTTCATTCTCGGGTCACGAGTGAGGAAGCCGGCCTTCTTAAGTTCGCCTCTGAGTTCTGCATCAAACTGAAGCAGAGCACGTGCAATACCGTGACGGATAGCACCGGCCTGACCGGTAACACCGCCGCCGTTTACACGGCAAACGATATCGAACTTATCAGCTGTGCCTGTGAGGGCGAGGGGCTGACGAACGATGAGCTTTAATGTTTCAAGACCGAAATAATCGTCGATATCACGGTCGTTAATGGTAATCTTACCGGTTCCGTTGTAAACGCGTACGCGGGCTACAGAACTTTTTCTTCTGCCGGTACCGTAAAAATAAGGCTTTCCTTCAAACATTATTCTGTCTCCCTTCCTTAAAATTCATACTTCTCAGGCTTCTGAGCTACCTGAGCGTAAGCTGCGTCTGCATAAACGTGAAGTCTTGTAAGAGCTTTGCGGCCGATAGTTGTATCGGGCACCATACCCTTAACAGCGAGTTCCATAGCAAGCTGCGGACGGGTCTTCATAAGGGTTGCATACTGAACTTCCTTAAGACCGCCGATGTAGCCTGTATGACGGCGATAGTATTTCTTTTCAAGCTTCTTGCCTGTTAAAACTGCCTGTGCAGCGTTGATAACTACAACGTGATCGCCGCAGTCAACGTGGGGTGTAAATTCCGGCTTGCCCTTGCCGCGGAGAAGGTCAGCAACCTTAGTTGCAGTACGACCGAGCGGACGGTTAGCAGCGTCGATTATATACCACTTGCGCTGTACTTCAGCAGGTTTTGCCATAAATGTAGACATAATTCAAAACCTCCAAATAATTTTTCTAAATTTTCAAGCCTAAGTATAATACCATACCCTTACTTCTTTGTCAACACCTTTTTTTGAAAAATTTAATTTAAAAGTGAGTTGCTCTGTTTTTCTCGTTTTTTCTCTCGTTTTCTCTCGTTTTCTCACTTGCAATTTTTGAAAATTTTGCAAAACAAAAAGCAAATACCCGCCGTTTCGGCGGGTATTTGCCTTGAAAAAGGAAGTAAATGAAAAAGTTTGAATTGTACCTTTGCGGCACACATTTATAATACTTCCTAAATGTTAGTATTTATTGGGTTTTATTTGAACAATTTGTTAATTTAAAACTCTGTTACCTTTTCGATATATGCACTGAGTTCTGCTATCGGAATACGCTTTTGCTCCATACTGTCGCGGTCGCGAACGGTCACGCAGCCATCTTCTTCCGACTCGAAGTCATATGTGATACAAATCGGGGTGCCGATTTCATCCTGACGGCGGTAACGCTTACCGATAGAGCCTGCCTCGTCATAATCGACCATAAACTTTTTGGAAAGCTCTGCATAAATCTCGCCAGCCTTATCGCCGAGCTTCTTAGAAAGCGGAAGAACGGCAGCCTTAAAGGGAGCAAGTGCGGGATGCAGACGAAGAACTGTTCTGATATCACCCTTCTCGTCGGTCTCCTCGTCATATGCCTCACAAAGGAATGCGAGGGTAACACGGTCGGCGCCGAGCGACGGCTCGATAACATACGGAATGTATTTTTCGTTAGTTTCCTGATCAAAATATGTCATATCAGCGCCTGCGTGGTTAGCGTGCTGAGTCAGGTCATAGTCGGTACGGTCGGCAACGCCCCAGAGCTCGCCCCAACCGAACGGGAACATAAACCCAAAGTCGGTAGTAGCCTTGGAATAGAAGCAAAGCTCGTCCTTATCGTGGTCGCGAAGTCTGAGATTCTCTTCCTTCATACCGAGGTTTAAGAGCCAATCCCGACAGTAGCCGCGCCAGAAATCGAACCACTCAAGGTCGGTACCCGGCTTGCAGAAGAACTCAAGCCCCATCTGCTCGAACTCGCGGGTACGGAAGGTAAAGTTACCGGGGGTAATCTCGTTACGGAAGGACTTACCTATCTGACCGACACCGAACGGTACCTTCTTACGTGTTGTACGCTGAATGTTCTTAAAGTTTACAAAGATACCCTGTGCTGTTTCGGGACGCATATAAAGTGTAGAGGAGGAGTCCTCGGTAACGCCCTGGAAGGTTTTGAACATAAGGTTGAACTTGCGGATATCGGTAAAATCGCCCGAACCGCAGGAGGGACATACAATGCCCTTTTCCTTAATGTAGTTATACATTTCTTCGTCACTGAAGCCTGCGGGATTATCGTTTAAGCCGTTTGCCGCAACATAGTCTTCAATGAGCTTATCGGCGCGGTGTCTTGTCTTACAAACCTTACAGTCCATAAGCGGGTCGGAGAAGCCGCCGAGGTGACCCGAAGCCACCCAGGTTTCGGGATTCATAAGGATAGCACTGTCAAGACCTACGTTGTAGGGGC
>JAZULY010000045.1:0-2015 GCA_045603355.1 Acutalibacteraceae bacterium
TGTTCTCGGCGTGTTCGTGGTGTATTGATTGCATTATTACGCTGCTCATTTTTTACCCTCCGAGGCTGCCTTGTACTCTGCCGCTTTGGTTAATACTTTTATAGAGTAGCTCGTTTCGTATACGCCTTTGTCCCAAAGGACGGAGGCTCCGTATTCTCCCATATTGTACGCCATACATACCCTTGAGGGCTCGTCGTACTTTTCAAACAATCGGCGGAGGATATAAAGCCCGCCGCGTATGTTTTGGTAAGGCTCTGTAAAATCAGTAATACCCAGGGCGGAGGAGAGCTCCGCGTGGTTGCATTTGTTTATCTGCATTAAGCCGCTATCATTTGTCCCGCTCACTATATCGGGCTCAAACTTTGACTCTGTATACATAACCGCCATTACAAACTCAAAGTCGAGGTAGTACGCCTCGCATAAATAATAGGTAAACTCTTGCAGCTCGACGGGTAAATCGCACTCGAGAGGCTCAAAGCCTGCCGCCATTTCATAGCTAAAGGTCGTCCCGCCTTTTTCTGTTATGTATCTACCGTCGCGGGTACCGTACCGCTCCGACGAGCCCGAGCTGCGCGGAGTAGCCGCCGCAACGATAATACCGCCAATAATGGCTCCTACCAGGAATATACATATAATAAAGGTAATAATCTGGCGCTGCGCTTTTCTGCGCTGCGGTCTTTTTGTTTGATGTGTCATAGGTTAACCTCCTAAAATTCTATTTCGCGGAGGTCTATTCCGCCTGCGGTTTTTAACCTCTCGTAAACGCCTTTTAATTCGTGCACAAAAAACCTTGCGCGCTGCTCTGTGCTGCCGTCCTCTCCTAAATGATGTAAAAACTCATTTTTTGCTAAACAAGCAGGCTTTAATACCGCCTTTAGTGGCTCGCCCTCCGAAAGACATATTTTTAGAATTTGAGCAAGCGTTTTTCCTGCGCGGCGGGCAAATTTTATATCCGCGCCGTATTCTTTGCCGTTCAGTATGTACTCTTTTTGCCAATCAAAGAGAGAAAAGCCGAGCACTTGCTCTACCTTTTTTATTGTCCTCTCCTGGCGGGCTTGTTTCTCTTTTAAGAGGGTATCTCTTTCAAGGCGTATTTGTTCTATAGCCGCCGTTTCGTCTACAAAGCAAAAGTCTACTCTTTTTCCGTCGTCTTTCCTCATAGTGTCAAGCTCAATAACTAAAGGCTCTTTGTATCTCTCGTCGAGTAATAAAACGCCCTCGTTTATCATTCGGTGTAGGTGTATAAGCATTAAATTTTTACACTCTTCCGAAATAAGAGCTTTTAACTGTAAAATAATCAGTTTCACAATATAACCTCCTTAACTCTTGACGCGTCCGCAATAATTACGCTGTTGCAGTTTTTGTCTAATAGCTCCGCCTGCAAAAGCAGCTTGCCCTCTCGCAGCCGATAAATTATAGCGGAAACACATTTATAAATAATGCCGTTATGCTCTACTTGGCAGCCGCTAAATAGAGCGTTTTTAATTTCCTCGTTTGTCATATAGCCGCTCCCGCTCCTTATTTCTTTTTATTGCTTATAAGCACTAAAACAATAAGCGTAGCGCATATAATAAGGGTAATAATTACTCCGTTACTCATTGTCTACCTCCTCAATATCATAGTCCCAGGATAAATTAGCGCACGATTTCGCCAGGCGTTCCGCTGCGTTTTCGGCTCTTTTTTTGCTTGTGTATTTCTTTGCCTGCTCGCGCTGCGAGCCCGCTACAGCCGCGTATCTTTCTCCGAGTACGCTGTATGTGCCTCCCGAGATATACTCGGGAGGGCTGCCGTCGTTATATTTGAATTTGATAATGTATTTACTCATTTGTCGCCTCCTATGCGCCTAACGGCGCAGATTACTTAAAGATTGAGGGATTGAATATACAAGCGGGGGCGACTCCGAGAGCATGGTTCGCGCTGCTGCTGTCCAACGCTCCCGAGGTACTCACATTGCGCTCGTTGTACGCGTACCCAGGGGTGCAGCTCCAGGGTGTAATAGTCCATACCCAGGTATC
>JAZULY010000046.1:0-3010 GCA_045603355.1 Acutalibacteraceae bacterium
GCCTTTGCAGCATTAACCATATTGAGCGTCTGTACGCGGCGTTTGCCCTCCTCGCCGCCGATAGGCGGAAAACCGAGCGTTACTAATGCCTGGTCGAGCATTAAACCGCCAATTTCGGAGAGGTACTTAACCGCTGCGAGCTTGTCGGAGAGTTTCGCATATTGGAGCTTGTTTCCCTCTGCGACAATCAAATTACCAAAGCCGCGCTCTTTGCGGGTAAAGAAACAATTTGTAAAAGCCTGCTCAAGCTGCATAAAAAACGGTCTAATTTCGCCCTCGTAAAAGTCGTCCTCTTGCTCGGGCGTTGCCTTATTCTGCACGATAGCCTCGTTAGTGCCGAAATAGTCGTAAATTTCGGACTTAATATACAAGAGCTGCCCTTGAGGTAGCGGCGTTTGCTTGTCGTTGATAGGGGTATAATCGTACTTATTGTCGGTAACGATAACGCCCGCGCCGTTATTCTCCATTTTGAGGTTATCTCGTATAAAGTCGTCGCGTCGTGCTTTTAAGTCCTCGTTTTTGGTAGAGGCTGCAACTTTCAAAATACCGCGCACAACCGCCACAAGCTCGGCAAATTTGCTCATAGATTGGTTAAAGGTGTTTGCGGTTTTCAAAACGGGCATTAAAGCCTCGTTATTGCTGCCGAAAAGCTCGTTATCGGCAAACATAGAGCCGATATGTATAATATCCGTGTACGGGAAAGTGTAGGTTTTCCCGTTGTAAAAGCGGAATTTCAAAAACAGCTCGCCCTGGTGCTCAAGCAGCTTTATTTCCTGGGCGTTGATATTGTACATAGCCTCGAGCCTGCCCGTGTATTCATTCCACACGGGAAAAATAAAAGCGTTGTTATAGAGCTTGTACTGCGCCGCTGCGCGGTAGTAGAATTTGTAAGCCGTAGTCAACGGGTTAGGCTGATACTGCAAAATGTAGTTAAGCGAGCTGCTCTCCACATCTTGCAATTTTCCGTCACCTTTTCGGATATGTCGCGGCTGTACTCTTGCCGCTCTGCGGGCGAAAGAGTGAATAGCAGCGCGGACGGTGTTTACCTCCCAGGCATTGCCCGAAAACGGTACAAAATTCGATTGGTAGGAATTGAGGAGCTTATACTCGGTATAGCCGTCGAGAGTCTGCGGCTTTTTGCCAAAGATAGCCTCAAAAAGTCCTCGTCTTTCTTTCATTTTCTCACCCCACATTGTACATAAAGTCGTCGTAATATTTTACATAGATAACCCAAGCATTAAGCAGCGATACCGCCCCGTCAATGCGGCGTTTATCGGTTATCTTAACGGGTTGAATATTATTAACCCCGCTTTTCTTTACTGCCGTATTGGATAGGCACCAAATTAAAATCGGGTTTTTGTTGTAGTTTACTATCTTGTCCGCGAAAGCCGCTCCCATTTCTCGCATAGGTTGGCTCCAGGTAAAAGGACCCTGCGCCACGGGCTCCATAGTAAAGCCGTTGCTTTTCATTTCCTCCACCCAATAGCCCGCTAACGCTCGGTCATAGCCAACTTTGAAAGCGTCTATTTTGTGCTCGTCGCGCATTTGACAAAACCACGCCGTAACATCAGAAAAAGTAACGCGGTTGCCGTCGCAGATAGTAAGCAAGCCACGGTCAGCCCATAGCCTATAGGGAGCCTCGTTTGTATTCTTTTCCTCGAGGTGCTCTACGCGAGCCTGCGGGAGGAAATAGTGCTGCAATACATACACCGTCTTGTCGTCGGGCTTGCGTATTAACAGCGTTGCCGCCGTTAAGTCGGTAGTAGCCGAGAGGTCGCAGCCGCCTATAGCGTAGGTGTTGTACACCTCCGACATATCGAAAACAGCGTCGTTTTTAATTTGGTCGTAAGAGAGCCATACGCTATTATCGTTCTCGCGGTAGTTAAAATCCTTGCATAGCACGCCTGGTAGGTCGGCGGGATTGTTTTTAGCCCTCTCGACAAAGGCGGCAAGGGTTTTATATTGCTTGATAGCTCCGAGCCCTGGGTTAGCTTTAATCCACATTTGCGGGTCTACCCACTCGTCGCGGCTGTCAATTTCGTAGAGGATAGGTAAAAAGGTGTCGTCCTTTTTCTTTCCGTCTGCGAGGTCGCAGGCAAGCTCGTACATATTGTCAAAAATGCACTCGCGCACCGTTCCCGCTGTCGTTATCATAACGACGAGGGGTTGCCGGCGTGAGGAGGTGGACTGTTTCATGACTTCGTATAGATTCCTGTCGCGGATAGCGTGCAGCTCGTCTATAATTACGGCGTGAGAGTTCAAGCCGTCGAGGGTGTTTGAGTCCGAGGCGAGAGCCTCAAACACGGAGGAGGTAGCAGGGAAATAAACATCATTTCTCCGCTTTTTGATAACCGCCCGCAGCTCGGGCGATTGCTTAATCATATTGACAGCCTCGGTAAGTACCTTTTTTGCCTGGTCTTTTTTGGTCGCTACGGAGTATATTTCCGCCGCGCCCTCATAGTCGGCAATCAGCATATATAACGCAATGCCCGAAAGCAAAGTAGACTTACCGTTTTTACGCCCGCACAAAAACATAGTTTCTCGAAAGCGTCGGTAGTCTGTGTCTTTTTCAAGCCAACCGAAAAGGAGCTGTATAAATGCCTTTTGGAATAGCTCAAGCTCGAGGGGAGCTCCGATAGTTCCTTGCGATTGCTTGCAAAATGTTTCGATAAAGAGTATAGGACGCTCGCCCGTTTCCTCGTCGAAATAGTACGGAAAATCGGGTGCGGGTGCGTCCATTTCCGCCACAAGGCGAGAGTAGACAGCTTTAACCCGCCTGCTCGTAACGATTTCGCCGCTCTCTATGCGGCGGTAGTATTCTTTAACCCAATTCAAGCTTTTTTAGCTGCCTTGTTTGGTTTAGTGGCAAACATCATAAGAGCCTGCCCCGCCTTGTCCGCCTCGGTGCTCGGTGAGAGTTCCGAAAGCTGCTTAATTGTGGCGTTATAGTTCTTTACCATTGCGTTATATGGCTGTAAAAGAGGGTGCGCTCGCTCGATAGTGTAGGCAC
>JAZULY010000047.1:0-11342 GCA_045603355.1 Acutalibacteraceae bacterium
TGGGCAGCATATCCCCTAAAATGCTAATGTATTTGTGTTGTGTTTTTGTGTTGTTATTGACAAAAGAGAAAGAATGTGCTAAAATAACCTTGCTCACGAAAACGAATAAGGTGATGTTAATGAACATTCAAGAATATGATATATTGAACGTACTCGCTGATAGCGACTATGTTAATCAAAGAAAATTAGCCGAGAAAAGCGGTCATTCCCTTGGAAAAATTAATAGCAGCGTAAAAGAATTAATAGCCGAGGGGCTTTTGGATTCGCAAATGGCGCCTACCGAAAAGGCGAAAAAGCTTTATATGCAACACAAAACAAAAAATGCGGTTATATTGGCGGCAGGTTTTGGTATGCGTATGGTGCCTATAAACACACAAACGCCTAAAGCCTTAATCGAAATTCACGGCGAGCCGTTAATAGAACGTCTTATAAAGCAGCTGCTTGACGCAGGCGTTGAAAACATTTATATTGTTGTAGGCTATTTAAAGGAAAGTTTTGATTATTTAATCGATAAATACGGTGTTAAACTCATTGTAAACGTACTTTACGCCGAAAAAAATAATTTACATTCCTTAAATCTTGCACGTGAATTTTTGGACGACTGCTATATTGTGCCTTGTGATATCTGGTGTCGGGAAAATCCCTTCAAAAAAACCGAGTTTTATTCCTGGTATATGGTCTCCGACCAAAAGGATGCAGGCAGTACGGCACGGGTAAACAAGAAAAAAGAATTGGTGTTTGACGCTGCTAAGGGCGGTGGCAATACTATGGTTGGCATCGCTTATTTTACGGCAAAGGATGCAAAAATCTTAAAAGAAACCCTCGCATGCCTTTCACGTAACCCGTCATTTGATAATGAGTTCTGGGAAACGGCTTTCTATAACAATCCTGAGCTCACGGTTATGGCGCGTGTTAGTGATGCCGAAAATACACTCGAAATTAACACCTATGAACAGCTGCGCGAAATTGACGGAAATTCAAATCAACTAAAGACCGATGCTATTTCTATTATTTGTGAGGCACTCCTCGTTACCGAAAAGCAAATTACCGATATATCGGTTTTAAAAACAGGTATGACAAACAGGTCGTTTTTATTCAGCTGCGAAGGTAAAAAATACATTATGCGAATACCTGGTGAAGGTACTGATAATCTGATTAACCGTACCGAAGAAGCCGAGGTATACAATATTATCAGGCACGAAAATATTTGCGATAATATTATTTATATAAATCCCGATAACGGTTATAAAATAACCGAGTATTTAGATAATGCCAGAACCTGTAACACAGAGTCAGTAGAGGAACTGACCGCTTGTATGAAGATTTTAAGGGATTTTCACGCTAAAGGCTTTAAGGTTAAGCATTATTTTGATATCTTTGAAAAAATTAATTTTTACGAGTCGTTATGGAACGGCGAAAAATCTGTTTTTAAGGATTACGAACAAACAAAACAAAACGTATTTTCTTTAAAAGAGTATGTCGATGCGCACAAACTTCCGCCCGTTTTAACACATATTGATGCGAATGAAGATAATTTCTTGTTTGCCAGTGATAAAAACGGTAAGGAAAAGATTTATCTTATCGACTGGGAATATGCGGCTATGCAGGACCCACACGTAGACATAGCGATGTTCTGCATTTATTCAATGTATAAAAGGGATAAGGTCGAGCAGCTTATAGATATTTATTTTGAAGGTAAATGTGACAAAAAAACAAGAATTAAAATTTATTGCTATATTGCAATGTGCGGACTTCTCTGGAGTAATTGGTGCGAATATAAAAGACAGCTCGGTGTAGAATTCGGCGAGTATTCTTTAGCCCAGTACCGCTATGCGAAGGACTATTATAAATTAGTTCTTGAGGAATTAGAAAAGCTGGGAGGTGTGCTTTAGTCTATGTATAAGGTACAGCGTGCCATAATTATGGCGGCAGGCATAGGCAAACGAATGCAGCCCGTCACCAACGTCATTCCGAAACCGCTCGTTAAGGTCAACGGCAAACGGATGATTGATACGGTTATTGAAGCACTCCATAAAAACGGTATTAATGAGATTTATGTTGTTGTAGGCTACCTGAAAGAACAGTTTAAGTGTTTAGAAAGCGAGTACAGCGGCTTAAAACTTATTGAAAACCCGCTTTACGATACCTGCAATAATATATCCTCGCTTTATGCCGCAAGGGAGTTTTTAGAGGATGTTATTATCCTTGACGGCGACCAGATTATCTATAATCCCGATATTTTAAATCCGAATTTTACGCGCTCGGGATATAATGCAGTCTGGACTGAAGAAAAGACCGATGAATGGTTAATGCAGGTTGAAAACGGTGTAGTTACTTCCTGCAGCAGAACCGGCGGAGAGAAGGGTTGGCAGCTTTACAGTATTTCACGATGGAATAAAGCCGACGGTGAAAAACTTAAAAAGCATCTTGAAACCGAGTTTATGGATAAGCAAAACCGTCAGATTTATTGGGATGATGTAGCAATGTTTTGTTATCCCGAAGAATACAGCCTTGGAATTTACGAAATGAAAAAGGCTGATATTATTGAGGTTGATAATTTAAGCGAACTGGCAGAAATTGATTCCGGTTACAAAAAATATTTATAAAAGGATGGTAATTATGGAACAACAAAAGCAAAAGTTGAGAAAGGAAATCGATTGGGTTTCAACAATCGTGCCTTTGATAGGCGTTATTATTCTGTGCGTGGTTTTTATGCTCATGCCGGAAAAATCAGCTAATGCAGTAGCATTAATCAGAGGCTTTTTAGGTGACACCTGCGGTATGTATTATTCGCTTTTAGGTGTTGGTGTTTTTCTTTGCACACTGTATATAGCCTTTTCAAAATACGGTAAAATAAAGTTGGGCAATACCGATAAGCCAAAGTATTCTTCTTTTACCTGGGGTACAATGATTTTCACCTCAACCATGGCGGCAGATATCGTATTTTATTCCTTGTGCGAATGGTCACTATATGCCAACGAATCAAAACTTGAAAGCTTAGAGGGCGGCGTTCAGGCATGGGCGTCTACTTATCCGCTATTCCACTGGGGTCCTATTGCGTGGTGCTTCTATATTGTATTGGCGGTAGCCTTCGGCTTTATGCTGCATGTCAGAGGACGCGACAAACAGAAGTTTTCAGAGGCTTGCCGTCCTATTTTAGGAGATAAGGTAGACGGATTTTTAGGTAAACTTATAGACCTCATAGCAATTTTTGCTATGATAGCCGCAACCGCTACAACCTTCGCATTGGCTACACCCTTGCTTTCGGGCGCTCTGGCTAAGGTTTTACATATTCCGTCGGGCGTTACACTTACAATAATTGTTTTACTTTTAATAGCAGCCGTTTACACATTAACCGTATGGTTTGGTATGAAGGGCGTTTCGAAACTTGCTGAAAGCTGTACATATTTATTCTTTGCATTGCTTATCTACTTCTTGGTTGGCGGCGGAGAATTCAGATACATTTTAGAAACAGGTTTCCAGGCAATCGGAAATCTGGCACAAAACTTTATCGGTCTTTCTACCGAAATGGATCCGCTTCGTGAAAACTCATTCCCGCAGAACTGGACAATATACTATTGGGCTTACTGGCTTGTATGGTGTGTTGGCACACCGTTCTTTATGGGTGTTATAAGCAAGGGCAGAACTATTAAAAATACTATACTTGGCAGTTACGGTTGGGGCCTTGCAGGTACCTTTACTTCATTTATAGTATTCGGTAACTACGGTCTTGCTCAGGAAATGAAGCACGGTCTGGATGTTTCAGGATATATTGCAGAGACCGGCGACTATGCAGGCGCAATTTTAAACATTATCGACACACTGCCTTTCCCGTCAATAGTGCTTATTTTACTTGTTTTAACAATGATAGCCTTCTATTCTACAACGTTTGATGCTTTGACTATGGTGGTTTCATCCTATTCATATAAGCGTCTGAAGATAGATGCCGAACCCGATAAAAAGGTCAGAGTATTCTGGTCTGTTATGTTTATCCTGTTCCCGATAGCGCTATTGTTCGCTGAAAACACACTCTATAGTCTGCAAGGCGTAACAATTATCGCGGCATTCCCGATAGGAATTATAGCAATTCTGATTATATTGAGTTTCTTCAAGGATGCCAAAAAATACTTAGCCGAAAAAGAATCGGCAAAATCAACTCCCGCCGTAAAAGAAGAGGCTGTGGAAGAATAATTTTTAATGTTAGTGAATGAGTTCAGTATTATACCGGACTCATTCATTTTTTTACCCATAAAAAATGCACCCTGAAAGTGTCTGACTTTCAGAGTGCATATCAAGCGATGAATTTTTTACATATTTATTATATTAGCGCCGCTGTTTTCGGCTATCTGCCTACAGTCCCCGTGGCAGGTAAAGAATATAACCTGATTTTCTTCAGAATATTCTGCTAAAAAGCGGAAAGCCGTAAGCAGCCGTTTATCATCATACTGCGAGAAAACGTCGTCAAGCAGTATCGGTAGCCCTCCGCTCTCACCGCCGAGTAACTCAGAGAGAGCCAAGCGCAGCGCAAAATACGCCTGATGGGTTGCGCCTCGGCTTAAATATTCGGCACTGTGCATACCAAAGTTATCGCGGTCACTAACCGAAATATCGAAGTTTTTAGAAACCGTGACGGTGCTGTACTTATTATCGGTAAGACGGGCGAAAATATCGAGTGCGCGTCCCTCCATCACACCGCCGAAACTGCGGCGAAGCTCACTAAATGCGGAGTTCAGCGTATCTTCGGCTACAAGCAGAGCCTCGTAATACCTGTCCATCTCGTCTATTTCGGCTTTAATTGCGGCCATTTCATTCTCTATTTCGGGGACAGAGCGCACACCCTTGAATTTGGTGCGAAGCTCGGTTTTTATTTCGGCAATTTCTGTAGCAAGAGCATTTTTCTTTTTATCGAGCGCCCCCAGCTCCTCCTGATATTTAGCGTGGTCGCCGCCATCCGTAGGCGTGTCAGAGAGTAGCGCGAGTTTTTCTTTAGCATCAGCGAGTGTCGAGCACTTAGTGCCCTTAGCCGCGTATTCAGCCGCGATTTTATACCTGTCAAGCTGTGCGAGATTATTTTCTATTTCATCTACCGCCGCGCGTACTGCATCTATATCGCCGAGCGGCTTGTATCTGCCTGCGAGGGAAAGAAGCTTTGCTGTCAGAGCCGCTAAAGTATTTTGGGTATTAAGCAGTTCTGTCTGACGTTTTAGTGCCTCCTCGCGTTTCGCCGCAATTATAGACTCGTTTGTCGATACGCGAACCGTGATATCGTTTATCTGTCTATCAAGCTCGTCGAGCCTACCGTTGAGTTCATTAATCTCTTTCTCACACGCCGCCTTTGCATCACTCGCCTCGGCTGCGTTTTTGTTATTTGGCTTTAAAATAAAGGAGAGCAGCAGCAGTATTATCCCAACCGCCGAGAAGACGAATAACGCCGGCATTTCGCTTAAAACGCCGCCTAAAATTCCTACCGCGATGAGGAGGGCGCCAAGGATAAGCAGTATTGGGTTAAAGCGAGCCTTGGTCGGCTGAGCAGCGAGGGTAATGGAGTGCAACATCGTTTCCTTTTCCCTGAGTCTTTCTGTTACGGATGCTTTTTCCCGTTTTAATGCATCGGTATCGGCAAATGCATTTTTAGCGTTTTGCATCGTTGCGATTTCGTCGGTCAGTGCATCAACCGCCGCTTTTTGCTGACGTGCCGCTATTTCTGCGGCGGTAACCTCGTCTAAGGCGGCATCGATTTCGGCGCAAAACTCTTTGCTTGCTTTTTGTCCGTCGGTTAATGTGAGTGTTCTTTCACATTCCTCATAAAGCTCAGCCTGCTTTACAAATTCAAGCAGTTTTGATTTAAGTTCACTCTTTTCGCTGTTTTTAAGCTTTTCGAAAAGCTCTCCGCGCTGACGTAAAATATCTGCCGCGTCAATCTCTTTAGTGTCTAAGAACTGCTGCATTTTTTCGCGCTCATTATCGGTATTTTCTGCCGTTATAAGCTCGTTTCCTAGCAGCTTTAAGGCTTCGCGAGCATCTGCAAGTCTGCCTTTTTTACCGCTTTTTGAAATGAGATTTTCCTTTGCCGAATTAATGCGTTTTATAACCTTTTCGAGGGACACGTCCTCGTCTCCCGTGTCTTTAATATTGGCAAGCCGCGCGTTTATCTCGCCGTCAGCGTCGGCACTGCTGCCCATTACGACCGAGTTATCTATAAATACACTTTTTTCAAATGCCGCGCCCCCTATACTGAAAACGGCATAACCTACGTCACTCTTGCCCGTCAGATTTTCACTTTTCCCCAGGTCAAGGTTCATAAGGGTTATTTTATCGGTCGAGTTACTGCCGCGGAACTCACGCAGCAGTCGGTAACGAACGCCGCCGTTCTCGAAGTCAATACTGCCTGCCATAGGCTTGCCACTCCACGGCAAATACTTTTTACGGGCGTTTTTATCAAGGGACGTACGGGAGGTCTGAATACTGCCGTAGAACATCATCTTTATAAATTCCATAACGGTGGTTTTGCCATTTTCGTTTTCACCGTAAATGAGATTAAAACCGTCATGAAAATCCATCTTGTAATCTTCAAGACGACCGAAAGAGGAGATGTTAATAGAATTAATTTTCATCGTATTTCACCTCCGTAAAAAATGCCCGAAGTCCAATGTTCAGCGCGCTGTCAAGTGCCTTGTTATCAGGCTCGGCGGATATCTTTTCGAGCATTGTTTTCACAAATTTACCCTTCAGGGTGTTCTCGTTTGATAATGATTGCAAATCGGCAGAAAAGCGTGTTTCATTACGCAGTTTTGCAAAAAATACATCGTCGGCGATGCGGGCGAGCACCTCATCGGTACTGATATTCATGTTCTCTTGTATTTCCCCGCAAAGTATTATTTTATAAAGGTTTTTATCGAATGTTTCACCAAAGCGGGAGCGAAGCTCTGCTTTTACGATTTCTGCGGCGGCTGCGTTATCTGTCGCGGCGCCTATATCAATTCTAACCGTTTCGTGACGGCGGGCGGCGGTAGGAACAAACTGATGCTCTACTTTTCCTTTGGAAACCACGGCGCAAATAACACCCATTTCTCCCGTTTCATCAAAGCCGTGCGGCTCGGGACAGCCTGGGTAGGCGTAATAAACCGAGTCGAGCTGCCGTACTCCTGAGAAGGTATGAATGTGACCGAGGGCGATATAGTCCATACCGCTGTTTCTTATAAATTCGGGGGTAATACGGTTATAATTACTGTCAGCCTCGGTATCCCCGTGCAGCACCATAATGTTTATAATATCGTCTGTCGGCGGGATGATGGAAAACCGTTCGCTGCTTTGCATATAAACGTTTTTAAAGGATTTTCCGTATACGCGAACGCCGATATCCTCGAAATAAATGCACTCATCGTTAGTGCCGAGGATATACAGATTTTGGGGAAGAGGGGAGCATAAAAAGGGCGAGTCGGCAGTAAGCGGGTCGTGGTTACCCGCTGCTATGACGACGCGTGTATCACTATATTTTCGCACACAGCCTAAAAATGCCGATACCGTATCTGCATTGGCCGAGTTACTGTCAAATACGTCACCCGGTAAAAGCAGTAGCGGTATTTCATTCTTTTTGCATATGTTTAAAATCTTTTCGCCTGTGAGTATGAGTTCAGCCTTTCTCGTCTGTCTTTTGGCGTGCGACAGGTAGGAAAAGGCGGCGCCTAAATGCCAGTCGGCGGTATGTAAAATTCTAACACTGTTATTCAAAACAATATCCCCTTAATGTATTTATAGATTAATTATACTATTTATTTTATATTATATCAAGAAGTTATTGCCTTTAAGGAAAAATTAGGATATAATAAAATGGAATATGTATACATTAACTTTAGGAGGCGGACGGCTTGGATATTCAGGTAGGCGATAAACTGCTTATGAAGAAAAAACATCCGTGCGGGGAGAGTATCTTTACGGTAACCCGCATCGGTATGGATTTTAAAATCAAGTGCGACGGCTGCGGCCACGAAATAATGCTGCCGAGGGTTAAATGTGAAAAAAACATCAAAAAAGTATTGCATAAAGAGGAGAATTAATCTATGTTTGATAAATTAAAAGCGGTTGAGGAGCGGTTTGAGGAAGTCGGCAACGAGCTTATGAAGCCTGAGGTCGTATCGGATAACGAAACCTTCAAAAAACTTATGAAGGAGCATAAGCAGTTAACCCCGATAGTTGAAAAATTCCGCGAATACCGCGCGGCTAAGGATGCCGAAGCCGAGGCTAAGGAACTGCTTGACGCGGGCGGACTGGACAAGGACTTTAAGGAACTCGTTGAAGAAGAATATAATGACGCTAAGGCTAAAATTGAGGCGGCAAGCGAAGAACTTAAAATATTACTTCTGCCTAAGGACCCGAATGACGACAAAAACGTTATCGTTGAAATCCGCGGAGGTGCCGGCGGTGATGAGGCGGCCCTCTTTGCAGGCAGTCTTATGCGAATGTACTCTATGTATGCCGAGGCCAGACGCTGGAAAATAGAGGTGCTCGGCGGCAACGAAACCGAGCTTGGCGGATATAAGGAAGTCAGCTTTATGATAGAGGGTGAGGGTGCATATTCCCGCCTTAAGTACGAAAGCGGCGTTCACCGTGTTCAGCGCGTTCCCGAAACCGAAACGCAGGGTCGTATTCATACCTCTACCGTTACGGTAGCCGTTCTGCCCGAGGCAGAGGAGGTTGAGGTCGAGATAAATCCCGCCGATTTACAGATAGACACCTACCGTTCAGGCGGTGCGGGCGGTCAGCACGTTAATAAGACCGAGTCGGCTATCCGAATGACACACCTGCCTACAGGCCTTGTGGTTGAATGTCAGGATGAACGCAGCCAGCACAAAAATAAGGATAAGGCTATGAAGGTACTGCGCTCGCGCCTTTATGAGCAGATGATGCAGCAGCAGAATGATGCTATCGCGTCCGACCGTAAGGCTCAGGTCGGCACGGGTGACAGAAGTGAGAGAATCCGTACCTACAACTATCCGCAGGGACGTGTTACCGACCACCGTATCGGTCTTACATTATACCGCATTGAGCAGATTTTAAACGGTGACTTGGATGAGATTATCGATTCACTCATTACACATTACCGCGCCGAAATGTTAAAGGCTGATGAGGAGTAAATGGAAACATTAAAGCTAAAAACAACTGCCGAAGATATTACCGCCGCTGCCGAAATTTTAAGAAATGACGGCATAGTGGCTATCCCTACCGAAACGGTTTACGGACTTGCCGCCTCAGCTTATAGTAATGGGGCGGTCGAAAAGGTCTTTAAAGCCAAAGGCAGACCGCAGGACAACCCGCTGATAGTTCATATATCGAGTATGGATATGTTAGAGGACGTAGCCTGTGATATACCTGACACAGCCTACGAATGTGCCGCCCGTTTTTGGCCGGGACCCTTTACTATGGTGCTTAAAAAGAGGGATAGTGTGTGCAGCAGTGTCAGCCGCGGACTCGATACCGTAGCCGTTCGTATGCCGTCGCACACAGTCGCCCAAAAAATTATTGCAGCCGCTCGTATTCCCTTAGCCGCGCCGTCGGCTAATTTATCGGGATATCCGAGTCCTACAAGCGCCGACCACGTTTTACACGACCTTGACGGGAAAATCGATGCCGTAGTGATAGGGGATATCAGTGAAGTAGGTGTAGAATCGACCGTAATTACCTTGGCAGGGGACACTCCGCGTCTGTTACGACCGGGCGCCGTAACCGTAGAGAATCTCCGCGAAATATTACCCGATATCGAAATTGACAGGGCGGTTTTATCCGAAGCCGAGGGCGATAAAGTAGCCTCGCCGGGTATGAAGTATAAACACTATTCGCCTGAAACACAGGTTTACTTGGTTGAAGGAGATTCAGCCTCTTTCGCGGCGTATGTAAACGATAAAAGGGGAAGCGCCGCTATCGGCTTTAGTGAGGATAGCGGTATAGAAATCCCCTTTACCGTATACGGCAGTATGAAGGACGAGAGCACTCTGGCGCATAATGTTTTCGAGGTGCTGAGAACCATTGATAAAGGCGGCTATGAAGCCGTGTATATTCACGCACCGTCCAAGAGCGGCGTGGGACTTGCGGTTTATAACCGACTTATCCGTGCCGCCGCATTTAAGGTGATAATACTATGAAATTTGTTTTAGGTCTTACGGGGCAGACGGGTGCCGGCAAAAGTAGTTTACATAATGTGGCAAAAGACAACGGTTTTTATGTAATTGACTGCGATAAGGTTGCCCGTGATGTTCAAAGCAGAAACGCCGTTTTATGCGCGCTGATACGCGCCTTCGGTACCGATATATTAAATAAAGAGGGTTTGCTTGACAGACGCCGCCTTGCTGAAAAAGCCTTCGTGAATAGGGCGGCTACAGAGCTTTTAAACCGTACGGTTTTGCCCTTTATCGTGGCAGAAATTCGGTATTTGATAGATAATACGGAAAATAATTTTATTCTGCTTGATGCGCCGACTCTGTATGAGAGTGGGGCAGATGCTATCTGCAGTAAGACCGTCGGTATTATAGCCGATGAGACCGTCCGCGCAGAGCGGATAAAGGCTCGCGATTCTCTGACTGATGAACAGGCTCTTTCCCGCATAAAAGCGGGTAAAACCGATGACTTTTTCAAAGAAAAATGCGATTTCGTGTTAGAAAACAACGGTAAAAAACAAGACTTTATTAATAATTTTGATAAATTGCTTAAAAATATTTTAGGAGGTAATTTTAATGGCTGATAAAACACCCGCAGAGCTTCTTCGTGAGAAGCTTTTTCTAAATCGTAAAAACGGCAGACTTATAAGTGACGATGAAACTCTCGCCGCTGCAGATAAATTCTGCGAGGGCTATAAAAAGTTTTTAGACGATGCCAAAACCGAAAGGGAAGCCGTGAAGGCTGCAATAAAGCTTGCAGAAAAGGCAGGCTTTACCGAGTTTGTTGCGGGCAAGACCTATGTTTCGGGTGACCGCTATTATATCAATAACCGCGGCAAGGCTTTAGCGCTTGTAAATGTCGGTAAGGAGTCGGCAGAGTGCGGCGTGCATATTACCGCGGCACATATCGATTCCCCCCGACTCGATTTAAAACCCAATCCGCTTTATGAGGAAATTGAGCTCGCGCTGTTTAAGACCCACTATTACGGCGGCATCCGTAAGTATCAGTGGCCTACCGTGCCGCTCTCCCTCCACGGCGTATTCGCTAAGACCGACGGCAGCGTAGTGGAAATCAATATCGGTGAGGACGAGGGCGACCCGAAATTCGTCGTTAACGACCTGTTACCGCATCTCGCTACCGAGCAGGCAAAGCGCGTGCTTGCCGAGGCTATCAAAAACAAAAAACTTAAT